>JAISQJ010000050.1 GCA_031274285.1 Treponema sp.
ATACCCTCATAAATCCCCTGGACCCTTCCTGCATGCAAAACAGCGAATACGAAATCCTTGGCATGAGCCGGGAAGACTTTGAGGCCAGGAACGCCCTGGGCTATAGGGCCTGGGGGGAGAGCGGGATCCGGGACCCCGTGGAAATCCTGCATCAGGACCTGTGGCCGGAGCGGATCGCCGCCCTCAGCGCCGGGGCTGACCAGGTCATCCAGGACATCACGGACCTGCAGGCCCTCTGCGGCCTCTAGCAGCCTGTTGCAAACTCCTAGGGCCAGGCAGAAAAACGCTTTTTTTTCCGTTTTGTGCGTAAACACTGAATACAGCAGGGGATTCGTCCGGGTATAATGACTTCCATCTGCCGGTTTGCGGCTTTTTACAATATGCCGGCGGGCACTAAACGCAGGTCGTCCCCGGAAGGGACAACAGAGGAGTTTCAATATGAAAAAGAACAAGTTTAGGACAATGGGAGTATTGGCGGTGCTGCTGATAGCAGGGTTGGTTGCTGGGTGCGGCGGCGGTAAAACCGCTAAAGAAGCAGAGCCCGCTAAAGAAGTAGAGCTCGTTAAAGAAGTAGAGCTCGTTAAAGAAGTAGGGTTCGTTAACGAAATAGAACCCAATGATGATCACCAAAAAGCACAGCTTATTGATGCCGGTAATACAGTTACAGGTGAGTTTCAATCTGACGACGATGAAGACTGTTACAAAATAGTTTTATCACAACCTGGCATACTGACCGTTTCTACAGAAAGCAGCCTCGATATTTATACCCTTGATATTGATTCGCTGGATGAGGATGGTGATTGGGACGACACCATCGCCGAAGGCGATTATATCAATGGGGATGAAGGGGATAAGAGGGCAGAGGCCAATCTGCCCGCCGGAACATATGTCGTGGATGTAGAAGCTTATGAAAAAGGGCCGTATAAACTTATTACAAGTTTTAGGTCTTCAGGTTCTACTACCGCAACTGCCACAGGCAGGTCATCAAACAACAACCTTGATAAACTGCTGACTGATTTCGAGGAATTTGTAAATGACTATGTTGAACTTGCAAAGAAAGCCGCAAATGGAGACATGAGTGCACTAACTAAAGCAGTGCCGCTCATGGAGAGAGCAGAAGAATTAGCAGAACAATTAGAAGATGCTTCCTCTGATTTAACCCCCGCACAAGCAGCAAAACTATTGGAAATACAAGAAAAGATGTTAGAAGCGGTATCAGGCTTCTAATTTTCGAACCTCCTCGCCCTAGGAGTTTGTTGCGCTTCGCGCTTAAAATGGTATAAATATTCACGATAGTGAATATTTATACCTTGCAAACTCCGAAAGCATGCCCATTGATCGGGATTTTTGGCATATTTATGCAAAAAATCCACAAGTGCAACAGGCTGCTAGAGGGCGAGGTATCGTCCCCACCCTCGTTTTGGCTATTGCTATTACCATTCATGCGGATAATAGCTGCCTGTTGGCGGGGTGATATTGAATGTATCGCCTGAAGGCTCAATCACATAAAAGCCTTTTTTTAAGGCAAACGTTTTCTCACTATTACCAAAAACCACACCCGCAATAGCGCCTAGATATTTCCGTTTATCATTGTGCAAATCAGCATATTTACAAAGTTTTTCCATACGCTCAATATGATTGTTTATATCGTCAACATTGGGCTTGGTCTTTGTTTCAACAATCATCACCTTGTCGCCATTTTCCAAAAAAACGTCAATTTCGGTAAATATATTATGTTCCCGATCCTTGATTTCGGTATCACGGTGGGTTTTTTCAAATTCAAAGCCCATTTCATGGAATTTGGCCACAAGGTTTGGCACGATCATATATTCAACCATTTCGCCAAAACGATTGGTAAGCTCTCCGATCCGTTTGTCAGTTGCCTTCATCTGCTCATTGGTAGCCTGTATCGCCGCCATTTCGCCCGGCCCCCCTTATTGTGGGCTGGGCTTATCGAGAAGCGGTCTATTTGATAGCATTTCTCCATGTTTAGTAAGATAGCTTCCCCGGCGCCGGGGGGGATCCGGGAAACGCTCACCTCCATGGCTGCGGAACGGATCATCATTCTTGACGGGGCCATGGGTTCCCTGATCCAGGGTTTCCACCTTGGGGAGGCGGATTTCCGGGGCCGGCGTTTTGCCAGTCACCGGACGGAGCTTGCCGGGTGCAACGATCTGCTCTGCCTTACCAAGCCGGACCTGATAACCGGAATCCACGAAAGCTATCTGGAGGCCGGGGCGGATATTATCAAGACCTGTAGTTTCAACGCCACCGCCCTCTCCCTGGCGGATTTTGACCTGGCGGACCTGGCCTATGAGATTAGCCGGGCCGCGGCCGCCCTGGCCCGGGGGGCGGCGGATAGATTCTCCGGCCCCGGCAGGCCCCGCTTGGTGGCGGGAAGCATGGGCCCCACGGCGAAAAGCGGCAGCATCTCCCCGGACATGGACGATCCGGGAAAGCGGGCCGTAACCTGGGATCAGCTTGCCGCAGCCTACTACGATAACGCCGCGGGCCTTTTGGACGGCGGCGCGGATATACTGCTGGTGGAAACCATCTTCGACACCCTCAACGCCAAGGCGGCGATCTTCGCCATTCAGAAGATTCTCCGGGAGCGGCAGATCGAGGCGCCCCTGATGCTCTCCGCCACGGTGGCAAGCGCCGGGTCCGGGGAGGCCGGGCGGATCCTGTCGGGCCAAACCATCGAAGCCTTCTGCGTCTCCACCGCCCATGCCGAACCCTGGTCCCTGGGGCTCAACTGTTCCTTTGGGGTGGATGCCCTTAAGCCCCATGCGGCGGCCCTGGCGGCCTTCTCCTCGGTCCTGGGGGACCCCTGGCTCATCAGCCTCCATCCCAATGCGGGGCTCCCCAACCAGTTCGGCCTCTACGAGGAAAGCCCCGAATCCATGGCCTTGAAGATGGAGGGCTGCTTTAAGGAGGGGCTCCTGGACATCGCCGGGGGCTGCTGCGGCACCACCCCCGCCCATATCAAGGCCATTGCGGAGCTGGCAAAGAACTATCCCCCCCGCCGGGCCCGGCGTGGGGCCCGGCCCCCGGCGGCGGCCCCAGGCTCCGGGATTACGCCGGGTCCTGCCACGTTCAACACCCCAAGCCCTATCGCGCTCAACACCCCGGCCCCTACGCCGGACCCGGTCCCCACCTGGCTGGCCGGCCTGGAGCCCCTGGCCGTCGGCGCCGCCGATGGCGGGCCGGGGATCACCGCCATCGGGGAGCGGACCAATGTGGCGGGAAGCCGGAAATTCCTTAAGCTTATTAAAGATGAAAAGTACGGCGAGGCCCTGACCGTGGCCAGGGAGCTGATCGGCCGGGGGGCTTCGCTTATCGATGTCTGCATGGACGACGCCCTTTTGGATGCGGAAAAGGCTATGACAAGTTTTCTTAGCCTGGCCCTGCAGGACCCGGAGATAGCCAGGGTCCCCATCATGATCGACAGTTCCCGCTGGAACGTGATCGAGGCGGGCCTGAAGTGCGTCCAGGGGAAATGCCTGGTGAACTCCATCAGCCTTAAAGAGGGGCCCGCAGCATTACTGCGCCGGGCGGAGATCGCCCGCTCCTACGGCGCGGCGGTGGTAGTAATGCTGTTTGACGAGCAGGGCCAGGCCGCGGGGTATGACCGGAAAATCGAGGTGGCCCGGCGGTCCTGGCGTCTCCTGCGGGACAGCGGATTCCCCGCCGCGGATATTGTGTTCGATCCCAATGTGCTGGCCCTGGCCACGGGGATTGGGGAGCACGATTCCTACGGTCTGGACTTTATCCGCGCCTGCGCCTGGATTAGGGACAACTGTCCGGGGGCCAAAATATCCGGCGGCATCTCCAACCTCTCGTTCAGCTTCCGGGGAAACGACCGGGTCCGGGAGGCCATGCATGCGGTGTTCCTGAAACACGCCGGCGCCGCAGGGCTCAACCTGGCGATTGTGAATCCCGCATCCCTGGCCGGATACGATGAACTTGATGAAGAACTGCGGTTCGCCGCGGAGGACCTGATCCTCCACAGAACGGCGGCCGTCGGCCCAGGGGACCCCGCTTCAACGGACCCAACCGAGCGGCTCCTCAGACTGGCGGAAAAAATCACCGCGGAGGCGGAGGGCCCCGCGGCCGCCGGCCCGGTATCCCCCTGGCGCGGGGAAGGGGCCGAAGAGCGGGTGGTCTACGCCATGGTTAAGGGCATCGACGATTACATACGCGAGGATGTGCTTGAACTGAGGGGCCGCTACGGACGGTCCCTGGAAATTGTGGAAGGCCCCCTGATGCGGGGCATGCGGGAGGTGGGGGAACGCTTTGGGGCCGGCAGGATGTTTCTTCCCCAGGTGATCCGCAGCGCCAGGGTGATGAAAAAGGCGGTGGCGGTCCTGGAACCCTTTATCGAAGCGGAGAAAAACCAATCCCCCGGCGCCGCTGAGGTCGGCAGCGCCACCATCGTACTGGCCACGGTGAAGGGGGATGTCCACGACATCGGCAAAAACATCGTGGGCGTGGTACTGGGCTGCAACGGCTACGAGGTCCGGGACCTGGGGGTCATGGTGGAGGCCGACCGGATTCTCGATACCGCCCAGCGGGAAGGGGCCGCCGCCATTGGGGTCTCCGGCCTTATCACCCCCTCCCTGGACGAGATGGTCCACATCGCCGCGGGCATGGAGCAGCGAGGCTTTTCGATACCCCTGCTGGTGGGCGGCGCGGCGGCCAGCCTTGCCCATACGGCCCTGCGGATTGCCCCGAATTACTCAGGCCCCGTGGTCTACACCAGGGACGCGGGCCAGTGCCCCGGAGCCCTGCGTTCCCTCCTTTCAGAAACGGAGCGGCCCCGCTTTCTTGAGGATTTGGAAACCCGCTACCGGGAGGCCCAGACCCGCCACGGCGGCATCCACTCCCGGATCGAGGTGCTCCCCCTGGAGGAGGCCCGGGCCAACCGGCCCCCCGCCGCCCCCCTGACGCCGCCGCCGAAATGCCGGGGTCTAATCGAACTGAACGCGTACCCCCTGGAAAAGATCATACCCCGGATCGACTGGGCCGGCTTCCTGCAAAGCTGGGAACTCGGGGCCGGGGAAGGCGGGGCGGAAGGGGGGGCGGAAAATGCGGAGCGCCGGGAGGCCCAGGCAAAGCTCCTGGACGACGCCCGGAATATGCTGGAACAGATACGGGCGGAAAACCTGCTTTCCCTGCGGGGAGTGCTGGGTATCTTTCCCGCCGCATCCAGCGGGGAGGATGTGCTGATCTTCAGTAACGAGGAAGACCCGGCCCGGCCGGAAACCACCCTGTCGGAGACAGCCCTGTCGGAGACAGCCCTGTCGGAGACAGGACGCTTCTGTTTTCTCCGCAGCCAGGACCGGAAGCGGAACGGCGCCTTTAACCCCTGCCTGGCGGACTTCGTGCCTGCCCTGGGCGCCGGCCCCGGCTGGATCGGCCTCTTTGCCCTGAGCGCCGGTTTCGGCCTGGAGGAAGCGGCCTCCGCCTGCCGCGGCCGGGGGGACGACTACGGGGCCATCCTGTTGGCAACCCTGGCCAACAGCCTGGCGGAGGCCTTTAGCGAGGAAGCCCACCGGCTGCTGGCCCAGGACTTCTGGGGCTACGCGGCGGGGAAAAGCGGGGGCGCCCCCTCGATTGACGGGGCCTGGGGCATCCGCCCGGCCTTCGGCTATCCCGCCTGCCCGGACCATGGGGATAAGGAGACCGCCTTCCGGCTGCTGGAAGCCCGGCAGCGCTGCGGCCTAGAGCTTACCGAAACGGCCATGATGCAGCCCGCGGCCTCGGTCTGCGGCATGTACCTGCCGGCCCCCGGCTCCTTTTACTTCAGCATTGCCGCCCTGGGGGAGGACCAGCTTGCCCTCTGGGCCCGGCGCAGGGGAATCAGCCCGGCGGAAGCGGAAAAACGGCTGGCCGCGATCCTGCCCCTGACCAAGAAAGGGTTTTAAGTACTGAGAAGGGGGGCCGGTTACCAGACGGTTTATCGCCGTGTAGAACAAGCGCTGTCCGGCCCCCCTGCGCTCCATAAAACCGCTTTAGCGGTTTTATTCCGCTACCCCCCTGCCAGGGACGCAAGTTCCGCCATAACATCTTCGGCCCAGTCATTCCACTGGGCGTAAGCGGGGTCCTGCCGGCGGTCGGGCAGGCCGTAGTCCCCGGCAAGGATATCGGCAAGATGGCGGGACAGCTTGACGCCGCCCCTGATGTTGAGATGACTCGTATCGGCCATGTCTTCCTCAAAGTTAAGGCCAAGTTCGCCATAAAGCAGGTTGTAATTTATAAATTGAACATGATATTCCGCCGCGATCCGTTTAACCGTATTGAAATACCTTTGCGCATCATCGGAAATAACAAAGGGGGAGGCAAACAGCAGCAGGGGAATTTCCCTTTCCTTGGCCAGGTCCAGAATTTTAATAAGGTAGGCCATCTGTTTATCCGGAATGGGCAGGGCGTCTTCTATCGCGTCTACCGCCGGAGTCTCAAAGGCCGCAGCATTGGCAAAGCCTAGGTACCCATTTTGATAGACCCGGTTATCAAATTCCCCAACAAAATCATTTTTCGTAATATCCCTTCGCGAATGGAACAGGGGAAACCCTACAAGAATATCCCAAAAATACTCCGGCGGTATGGTTGATCTAACAGCCTTAAGTTTATTTTTTGAAAACCTAAGTCCATGGGTGCTTATATAGGCCCTCGGAAAATCCTGATACTCCATTCCCCAGCCCGAAGCGGCTGTTTCAAGTATAACCACCCCGGGTTTTTGATAGTTAAGACCCTCCAACAAATTGTAATATGAAATCCAAAAAGGCTGTACGCTGGTACTCAAATGGTAGGACAGTATCCCCCTTTCCCGCCATATAAGAGCGGGATTTACATCACAATACGCCCGGCTGCTCCCTAAAATCAGCACATCGATGGTGTTTTTTTTGAGCCGGTAAAATTTCCTGAGGACCGGAATTGAAGCATCCACTTTATTTTGAAGGACGCCGTCCACATACCAATATGCCCCGATAAAAATAAGCAGAAACCCGATTATTTTTACTACCCTTTTCATGATCACCCCTAAAACTGAAAATAGATGAAATCCTGCGCGTGGTATTCCGGCCCGTACATGCCGAAGATAAGGACGCTGAAAATCGCTATAAGATAAAACGCGTACTTAAAGGCCAGGTTCTGCCGGGCAATGATGGCGCGGACAGAGGTAAGCGGGCTGCGGTATTGAATTGTGTTGGCAACAAGCAACACCGCTATCGCGGCAAGGGCAGTCCGGAATTCAATTTCGTTAAGCCCCAGGCTGTACAGTGTTTTATCAAAAAATACCCAGGGCTGGAGTCCCTCCTTCACGATATGCCAGCCGATATGAAGGGCATTTCTGAAACCCGCAGCCCGGAAAAATATCCAGCCGATGGTAGTAAGCATAAAAGTAACGAGCATTTGAAAAAATTTATAGGATTCAGCATGCAGGTTGATGTTAAGGAGTTTTATAAGCCGTTCCCGGGCGGGCTTTAGTATATCGCCGATAATCTGGTACGCCCCGTGGAGGCCGCCCCAAACTATAAAATTCCAGCTTGCCCCGTGCCATACGCCGCTGGCAAGAAAAGTTACCATAACATTAACATATTTCCGGATTCTGGAACAACGGCTTCCGCCCAGGGGGATATACAGGTAGTCCCTGAACCAGGTACTCAAGGAGATATGCCAGCGTCTCCAAAATTCCTGTATAGAGCACGCAAAATAGGGCTGGCGGAAATTTTCCATCAAGCGGAAACCCATAACTTCCGCCGCTCCTATGGCAATGTACGAGTACCCCGCAAAATCACAGTAAATCTGAAAGGCAAAAAAGATCGCCGCAATGATTATGACAAATCCATAGTAATGCTGCCAGTTATTAAAGACATGATTCACCAGCAAGGCGCAGCGGTCCGCAATTACCATTTTTTGGAAATAACCCCAGAGCATCAAGAGAAGACCGTTTTTTACCCGGTCAAAATCAACCAACCCCACCGCAGAGCGGTCGGGGTATGGTTGTTTTGGTAAGGTATTTGACTCAGGGTACATACCCTTAGTACCGCCGCAAGCGGCCGGGGTATGTACCCTTCGCAAAC
>JAISQJ010000092.1 GCA_031274285.1 Treponema sp.
AAACTTACCTATCTTGCGGTTTTTGAAGCTGACGGAACTCCCGGAATCAGCGTCTATTTTCCCGATGTTCCGGGCTGCGTTTCCTGCGGCGATAATTTTGACCACGCTTTGAAAATGGCAAAAGAGGCGCTGGCCCTGCACATTTACGGCATGGAAAAGGATGGAGAACTATTGCCGGAGCGTAGCGACAAAATCCCAAAAACCGGCGCCGGAGACATGGTTGTTCCCATAACCGTTTACCCGGATATTGTTAAGGAGGAAATGAACAACCGCAGGGAAAAGACCACGGTCACTATACCCCATTGGCTTAAAGAAGCCGCCGAAGCAGAGGGCCTTAATTATTCCCGATTGCTGGAAACCGCAATTAAAGAAACTCTGGGAATCGCTTCGTAAATCGTGCAGGGGTGACTGACACCGTTTTTTCAGTAATAGATGCAAATGCGGAGTGTCCGCCGCCGCGGTTTGCCCTTACTCGTGGCTGGGGTTTTTCCGCACCTTTTCTATGGCCGCGCTGACCGCAGTGCGGACGCTTTCACCATAATCGGTGTCCATGGCCTGGGCGGCATAGAGGGACCCAAGGATGGAGAAGCGGTACAGGGGTTTTACGGAGTTGAGCGCGAAGGCGGCCATATCGGCTACGCAATCGTTGCAGGTGCAGATATCCCCCTCAAAGGATTCCAACTGCCGCCCAAGCTCGTTGAGCACCATGTTTTCCGCCTCGTTTTTAAGAAGCTCAAAATCGTAGTTGTCGATAAACGCCATAGTACCCTCCCTTAAAGCCTAAACTTTGCGCAACGCTGCCGGTTCATTAGTATCCAACTATAGTCTAATTATTCCCCATCATAGATTCAAATTTTGCGTACTGTGACATGAACACCAGGTTTACCGTTCCCACCGGCCCGTTCCGCTGTTTGGACAGGATAAGGCTGGTCTTGCTGCCCTCGGATTCCTGGTGGACGGCGATCTCCTCCCCCTTCTTGTGGGACTCCCGGTCCCGGTGGAGGAACATTACCACATCGGCATCCTGCTCAATGGACCCCGAATCCCGGATGGAGGACAGGTTAGGCCGCTCCTTTTCCGCTTCCCGGTTCAGTTGGCAAAGCACCACAATGGGTATCCCCAGTTCCCGGGCCAGGCTTTTAAGGGAGCGGGAAATATCGGATATCTGCTCAAACCGGGGGACATTATAATTTTCGGAACTAATGAGCCCAAGATAATCGATAAAAATGATCTCCACCTTTTCCTGGGCCCGGATTCGCCGGGCCTGGGCCCGGAGATCCAGGAGTTTCATGTTGGGCATATCGACAATAAAGAGGGGCGCCTCCCAAATGTTCTCCGCCGCATCCATCAGGGCCTGAAAATCCCGGGATTTGATAAAACCCGAACGCAGGGCGTTGCCGTTGATCCGGGCCTCCATGGAAAGAAGCCGCTGGGCCAGGGCAATGCCGGGCATTTCCAGGGTGAAAAAAGCGGTGGGTATCTTGGCCCGGACGGAGATGTTGGCCGCCATGCTGAGGGCCAGGGCGGTTTTCCCCATGGAAGGCCGGGCGCCGATGATAATAAATTCCGAGGGCTGGAAACCGGAGGTAAGCTTGTCCAACTCGTCAAACCCCGAAGGAATACCCGTGTACTCCTTGTTCGACTTGGCAAGGTTTTCGATGATCTCGATGGTTTTCTTGAGGACCGTCTGGATGCTCTGGTAGGGGATGGTACTGCGGTTGTCGCTTAGTTCGAAGATCCGCTGCTGGGTTTCCTCCAGGATGGTCCGGGATTCCAGGGTTTCATCAAAAACCTTGGCGTTGATCTCCGAGGAAACCCGGAGCAGGGCCCGGCGCAGGGAATAGGCCTGAACGGATTGGGCGTAGTAGGCGATATTGGCGCTGGAGGGCACCACCGAGGTGAGGGAGGCCACGTAGGCGGCCCCCCCGGCCTGGTCCAGCTTCCCGTTTTGCCTGAGTTCCCCCGTAACCGTAAGGATATCCGCGGTGACTCCCTTGCTAAAGAGCCCCAGGATCGCCTGGTAGACCATGTTGTTGGCGTTGGAGTAAAAATCGCCGGGCCGCAGGTAGTCGATGGAAGCGGAGATGGCATCGCCGTCCATGAGCATGGCCCCCAGGGCCGCCCGCTCCGCCTCGTCGTCATGGGGGGGTATGATGCCGGCAGCCATCTCTAGTTCTGGGAACTCCCCTGGGTCCCGGCGGGAAGCTTTTCGCCGTCCCCGGCTTCGGGAACTTCAGGGGCCGTAACTTCGGCCGCCGGGGCTTCAGGGGCCGGGGGTTCGGAAGCCGCAGCTTCGACGGCGGGAACTGCTACCGGAGCTTCAGGAACCGGAACTTCGGCGGCAGGGACGGCTGTGGGGGCGGGGGCCGGCGGAGCTTCGGAGGCCGCCGCGGGGGCTTCGGCGGCAGGGGCCGGGCTCTCCCCTTCTCCCCGGCGGCGGCGGCCCCGGACAGGGGTTTCCGCCGCCTTTTCCACCTGGGCCTGCACGGTAACGGTTAGTTCCGCGGAGGCGCTTTCGTAGAGGTGTACCGTAACCTTGTACTTTCCCACGCTCTTGAAGCTGGTGCCCTGCAGTTCAATCCGTTTCCGCTCAATCTGGAAACCCAGACGGGCCAGTTCGTCGGCCACGGTTTGGCTGGTCACGGAACCGAAAAGCCTGCCGTTGGCGCCGGCCGACATGGAGAGCAGAATCTCCAGGGCCTCAAGCCGTTCCTTAAGCCCCATGGCGGCTTCACGCTTCTGCGCCTTCCGGGCCTCGATTTCCCCCTTCCGCTCTTCAAAGAGCCTTATGGTGCCCTCGTTGTAGGGCAGCGCTATGCCCCGGGGAAACAGGTAGTTGCGGGCGTAGCCCTTGGCCACATCCCTTACATCCCCCTCCTCGCCCAGGGTGGAAAGATCCTTGTTCAAAATTACCTTCATACCAAGCTCCTTTAATCAAAAACCGCGGTTTTTGATTATGCTAAAATTACCAGGCTTGAGAAATGCCGCCTTCTCAATGACAAAAAAACAAGGTTTTTTTGTCACACCGCCGGAGTAGACGGCGGCCTGTTATTGCCAATACTAGGAGGCACGATCCGGCAAAGTCCCGGACGCGCCCCTCATGGGGACCCAATACTCAACGATGCCCAGGAGTATCAAGGCCCCCAGGACCGCCATGTTAATACCCGGACTCAAGATCGCCAGGACGATCCCCACGTTCAAAAAAAAACGCAGGGGGCCGGGCAATTCCCGGCGGTCCAGAAAAGACCGCGCAATCCCAAAACCCTGGGCCAGGTACACCAGGGCGCAGAGGGTAAGGGTGTTCCACGCCGCTGTTTCCGGGCCCCCTAATCCCGTAAGCCTAAAGAGCAGGATTCCCGCCAAGGAACAGGAAAACACCCACACAAGAAAGGCGGGGGCATGGAAATCCTTCAGGGACCCGGCGGAATTTTTACCGCCCCGGCTCCGGTCTCTTAGGGCGGCGAAACTCAGGGAAAGCCGCCGGCTGACAAAAAACACGATCATGGAGGAGGCCAGGGCCCCTCCCCTCAGGAGCACCCGGTTGAAAATCTCCAGAAGCCGCTGGGGGCTCAACTCCTGCTCCAGCAGGGAGCGGCGGGCCGCATCTCCCCCTGCGGAATCCGCGATCAGGGACGAAAAAATCTCAGCCTGGGCAGCGATAAGGCTGCCCAGGCCCGCCGAATCACCGAGCATAACAAGCGCCGCCGTCCCTGCCAGGGCCCCCAGGATAAGCCTATAGGCCGCCCGGAGGCGTAAAACCTTGGGGCCCGAGGCGGGGGGCGCCATCAGCCAGGTAAAGGCGGCGGTCACAACAAAAAAATACCCCAGGTCCGGGAGGAATTCCGCAAAATCGCGCCCCCGGGCCTGTATCAGGGAAAGGATGGTATTCAGCAGGGCCGCAGCCAGGGCTCCCCGCCAGGCGGCCCCCCGGCCGAAAGAACAGCCCGCAAAGCCCAGGGGAACCAGAAAAAAGATCCCCAGGAAACCGCTCCGCAGGAGGAATACGCTTACCAGGGCCCCCAGCAGGCCGGCAATCCATTCCCCCGGCAGGCCCCCCGGACCGGGGAGACCCCCGCCCTGGGACTCCAGTTCACCGGCGCTCAATTATTCAGCGCTCAACTATTCGGCGACAAAGGGAAGCAGGGCAATGGACCGGGCCTGCTTAATGGCAAGGGCCAGGGCCCGCTGGTGCTTGGCGCAGGTTCCGGTGATCCGCCGGGGAAGGATCTTCCCCCGCTCGGTAATGAAACGCCGCAGGATATCCGATTCCTTGTAGTTGATCTTCAGTTTCTGAACGCAGAATTTGCAGACCTTCTTCTTAAAGTAAACCTTTCCCTTGCCCCTGCCCCGGTCTTCCCCGTCCCGGCCGTCCATCTGGCCGTCAGAACCCCGCTCCTGCCGGGCCGGCCGCTCTTCCATATATCTTTCATCAGACATGCTTACTCCTCTGGGACGCCCGCGGCGCCTCTCTATGTACAGCTTTAACGCCGTTAAAAGGGAATATCATCGGCAAAACCGTCATCCCCGGCGCTCCGGACCGGAGGAGCTTCCTGCTCCCCGGAATCCTGATTGTAAGCCGGACTTTCCCCCCCGGGACCGGCATTGCCGGCATGGCCGCCGGAATTGCCGACCTGCCAGCCGCCCCCTCCGGAACCGCCTGACCCGCCCCCGGAACCACCGCCCAGGAGCTGGATATTATTCGCCACGATCTCCACCTTGGAACGGTTTTGACCATCCTGCTGCCAACGGTCCTGCCGGAGTTCCCCTTCCACGCCGATCATCTTACCCTTCACCAGGTACTGGTTGAGGGCTTCCCCCTGCCTGCCCCAGAGCACGATGTCAAAGAAATTGGCCTCGTCCTCCCACTGGTCGCCGTTTTTCCGGCGCCGGTTTAGGGCAATGGAGAATTTACAGACCGCCTGGCCGCTGGCGGTGTAGCGGAGTTCCGCGTCCCGTGTCAGTCTTCCGACTAAGGTTACATGGTTCAGATCTGCCATGGAAATTCGCTTCCTCTTTGGTTTTTTTGCGCAGCCCTGGGGCCGCGGGGAGCAAAGGCCGCCACGGACTACTCCTCCAGCCTTACAAAGAGGTACTTGAGCAGGTTGGCGTTGAGCTTGAAAACCCGGTCAAAAACGGCGATCTTGGCGGGATCCGCCTTGAGGGTAAAAAGCACGTATTTACCCCGTTTCCTTTTTTTAACTTCATAGGCCAGATCCCGGTCCCCGGTTTCGTCGGTTTTCTCGATCTCGGCCCCGTTGGCGGCCAGGTCGCTTAACAAAAGCTCCCGGCCCGCCTGGTGCTGGTCCTCTTCCAAGGGGAAGATAACCGTTAGTTCATAACGGCGCATGGACCCTCCTTACGGACAAGCTTGCCCGCCATACGGCGGGACGCCTTGGCCCGCGGTAAGGGCGGGCAAAGAGGTAAAACTATGATAGCGGAAAGCCTTAGCTCAGGTCAATGGCAGGCCGATATATAAGCAAAGCCATGAACAAACGAATGAATCTGCAAGACAACATCTTTATCCTGAATAGCCGGCTGAGGATCCTCCGGGATCTCCTCATCCTCGATGCGGACCCCTCCCTGTTCCTCGAAAAAACCATAGATGATATTGATTTTATGGATCACGCCCTGGATACGCTGCTGGAACAGCTTCAGCACAACGGTCGTATTTTTGAGCGGGACGAGGTGGTGGACTACCTATCCGATTTGGAATGGGATTTTTCCCAGGCCCTGGGGGACTTTTCGGGTAATCCGGGGCCCATCAGCGCCGCTTCCTTCCCGGTCATCCAGGAACGGCTCCGTGCGCTGCAGGATCGGAGCGCGGAACGGCGCAGGACCCTGGACGAAACGCGGAGCCGCTCCGGCGCCCCGGTCATGGAGAACGCGGTAAGCTCCGACGAGCTTAACGAGCTCCTCAAGGATTTTTAGCAGGCCCCGTTGAGAATCACGGGGGGCGCCCTCAGGGGACGCCGGGTGGAGACCCCTCCGGGGATCATCCGGCCCAGCATGGACCGGATGCGGGAATCGGTCTTCGCCGTGCTGGGAGACCTGGAGGGCGCTTCCTTTCTGGACATCTTCAGCGGCACCGGAATCATCGCCCTGGAAGCGGCGTCCCGGGGGGCCCTCTACATCGAGGCGGTGGAGCAGGACCCCCTGAAACGAAAGACACTTATCAGTAATGTGTCAATTTCCCCCCGGCGAATCCATTGCCGCTTCATGGCCGCGGAACTCTACGTGGAACGGGCAAAGCGGAATTTTGATTACATTTTCTGCGATCCCCCTTTCCCCTACCGGTTCAAGTGGGAACTGGCCGGAAGCATCGCCGCTTCCCCCCTGTGCCGGAACGGCGCCCTTATCCTGCTCCACCGGCCCCGGGAGGATTTTTTTGACGGGGACATCCCTTTCATTCAAAAAGGCCTGCCCCGAAAATACGGCCGTTCGGTGGTAGAATTCCTCCTGGTACAGGGAAAAGACCGGAATATTTTGGAGAAATCGTGATATTCTTGTAGTATGTTTTTGACAACGGCAAGAGCCGGTGTTATTATTACATAGATGAGCCTGTTTCAAGATTTGGAAAGCGCCTCATGTAACTGGTATGGATTATAAAAAGGTATTCGATAAATTCGAAGATCAGGGCTTTTTTCTAAAAACCAGCGCAAAAGCCGGGTTGGACGGCGCCGTAAAGGTATCCCTTAACCGGAGGGGCAATACCCTCTTTAACCAGGGGGACATTGAGGGGGCCCGGCGCATATTCATCACCACCGGCTATTCCGACGGCCTTTGCCGGATCGGGGATTACTATCAGTCAAAGGGCCGGCTCCTGGATGCCCTTAAAATGTACTGGATCGCCCCGGATCACAGCAAATCGGAACCCATCATTATCCGGCTTTCGGACCTAATCAGAAATCTTATCAAAGAAGAGGATTCCCCCGATGACTGAGATGAACACTACCGCCCTCCGGGCCGGGCCTCCCCAGGCGGGACCGGAGATCGCCGAAATCTCCGATCTTTCCAAACAGGGATACCAGTTACTCAAGGAACATAACATTACCGACGCGATGGAATGTTTTGCCCGGATATTGGACATGGACAGCGATAATAATTACGCCCTGGTCGGCATGGGGGACGCGGCCCGCAAGCGGGGGGCCTTCCGGGAAGCGGTGTCCTATTACCAGCGCTGCCTGGCCCGCCATCCGGGAAACAACTACGCCCTCTTCGGCCTGGCGGACTGCTACAAGGCGTTGAACCAGTTTCACAAGGCCATAGAAATCTGGGAGCAGTACCTGATCCATGACGACAGAAACATTACGGTCCTTACCAGGGTGGCGGACGCGTACCGGAAGGTCCGGGATTTCAAACATTCCAAGGCGGTATACCTGCGGGTCCTGGACATGGAGGAGCAGAATCCCTACGCCATCATCGGCCTGGGGCACCTGCACTACGATTTTAAGGAATACCGGGACGCCCTGTTCTACTGGGAAAAGATGTTCCAGGCCAACGGCGAGGGGGTGGATATCCGGGTCCTCACCTCCATCGGGAACTGCCACCGGAAGCTCAAGACCTTTGGGGAGGGAATCGCCTACTTCGAGTTAGCCCTGCGGCGGGAACCCCATAACTTTTACGCCCTCTTCGGCCTGGCCGATTGTTACCGGGGTCTGAACCAGCAGGCCCGTTCCCTGAAATACTGGGACCGTATCCTGGAACAGGACCCCCGGAACAAGGTAATCCTGACCAGGGCGGGGGACGCGTACCGGCGCCTGGAAGAATATGAAAAGGCGGTGGACTGTTACCAGCGAGCCCTGAACATCGAATTCGACACCTATGCGGTGCTGGGGCTGGCGGTGGTAGCCAAGGCCCAGGGCCGCTACGCCGAGGCCTCCGAATCCCTGGGCCGGCTTATCCAGCAGGACCCCAAAAACCACCGGCTCTACGTGGAATTGTCGGAATGTTACCTGAAACAGGGGGAAAAACGCCGGGCCCAGGAAACCCTGGAGCATTTTCAGCAGTTGGGAATCCGTAGCCAGATGGTGGCGGAAATGCTTGAAAAGATCAAAGCCTAGTACCTCCCTTGAACGAAGCCCCCAACGCGGAAAACCCGGTCCTTACCGGGTTCAGCCGGGATGAACTAAGCTCCCTCCTCGCGCCTCTCCTCCCTCCGTACAAGGCCCGGCAGGTATTCGCGTGGATCGCCCGGGGGGCAGGCAGCTTCGAGGAGATGAGCAGCCTGGGGAAACGGGAACGGCAGGAGCTTACCCGCCGTTTTTCCCTGCGCTGTACCAGGGAAACCGCCCGGCTGGCGGACCGGGACGGTACCGTCAAGTTGCGGCTTGCCCTGCGGGACGGCGCGGAAATCGAGGCGGTACTCCTCAGCGGCGGACCGGGCCGCGGTACGGCCTGCCTCTCCACCCAGGCGGGCTGCCCCCTGGGCTGCGTCTTCTGCAAGACCGGCGCCCTGGGCTTCCTGAGGAACCTTGGGGCCGCCGAAATGGTGGAGCAACTGCTCCGCCTGCGGGAGGCCGGGGAAGGAAGGGAGCCTGACCGTATCGTGATCATGGGCATGGGGGAACCGCTGCTCAACCTGGAAGAACTGCGCCGGGCCCTGGCCGTTATCATGGACGGGGAGGGCCTGGGCATCTCCCGGCGGCGGATCACCGTATCCACCAGCGGCCTTGTCCGGGGGATTCGGGAACTGGCGGACCGGGGGCCGCTTCCGCGGCTGGCCCTGTCCCTTACCAGCGCCCGGGAGGAACTGCGGAAAGGGCTGATGCCCGGCGCTGAACCCCTGGCCCAGGTGAAGGAAGCCCTGGCCCGCTACCAGGAGCAGTCCGGGCAGCGGCTCACCCTGGAAGCGGTGCTCCTGGGGGGCATCAACACCGGCGCGGAGGAGGCCGCGGCCTTCGGCCGTTTCGCCCGGGGCCTGGACACGGTGGTAAACCTAATCCCCTGGAACCCCGTAGAGGGACTCAGCTTCCGGGGCCGGGCCCTCCGGGAGCCTTCCGCGGGGGAAATTCAATCCTTTGTCCGTTTGCTGGAGGGGGAGGGCCTCAAGGTGACCCGCCGTTTCCGCAGGGGCCGGGGAGTCGGCGGGGCCTGCGGCCAGCTAGGCAGCCTTCCCTAACGTTTGCCCTGCGGCGTCACGCGTAACGTTGACAGAGGCAAGGCTTCGGGATAAAATCCCCCTTTATTGGGAGAGCGCCCTTCCTAAAGGAACTGTTCGTACCGATCTAAAGCGAGAGTGGTGAAATTGGTAGACACGCCAGACTTAGGATCTGGTGCCTTTGGCGTGGGGGTTCAAGTCCCTTCTCTCGCAAAAGGGAATCAATGAGAGGATATGGTGACCATAAACAAAGAACTAAGCCGCCTGGAACATTCAAGTGTAAAACTGACCCTTACCGTGGGAAAGGACGAGATCCGTTCCCAATACGATGAAATTCTGAATAACTATGCCAAAGACGTTCAGATTCCCGGATTCAGGAAGGGTAAGACCCCACGGGACGTGCTGGCCCGGAAATTCGGGGAGGCCCTTAAAAAGGAAGTCCTGGGAACCCTTATCGAAAAATCCCTGGACCAGGTTTTTAAGGACGAGAGTCTGGCCCGGAACGAGCGGCCCCTGCCCTATTCAAACCCCCAACTGGGGGAGGAACCTCCGTTGGACCTGGAAAAGGACCTGGTTTTTTCCGTGGTCTACGACGTGCTCCCCCAGGTACGGGTGGAAAACTGGAAGGGCATTGAGGTGGAAGTTCCGGAGGCCGAGTTAAGTGACGGGGATATTAACCGGGAACTGGAAACGGTGCGGGAGCGGAACGCCATCGTCCTGGACCGGGATGAAGAGGCCGGCGCGGAAAAGGGCAACGTGGCGGCCGTGAATTACTGCGAACTTAACGATAACGGGGAACCGCTGCCCGGCACGGAACGGGAGGATTTTGTATTCACCCTGGGAGCGGGAAACAGCATCTACCAAATCGACGATGATATGCTGGGGATGAAGAAAGACGAGGTCCGGGAAATCGTAAAAACCTATCCCGCGGAAGAACAGAACCCCTCCCTGGCGGGCAGGACCGTCAGGCTCCGGGTAAAGCTCCTCTCCCTAAAGGAGCGGAAACTGCCGGACCTGGACGACGATCTGGCCCAGGATGTGGACGAAAAATACCAAACCCTGGACGATCTTAAGCAGAGCATCCGGAAAACCCTGAACCGGAATCTGGAAAACCGGCTGCGGGAACGTAAGATCAACGGCATCCTTGAAAAGTTAATGGCTGAAAACCCCGTGGATATACCCGAATCCATGATTCGCCTTGAAATAGAAACCCGGTGGCGTTCCCTGGCCCAGCGTTTTAACACCACGGTGGAGCAGTTGAAAACTACCATGGAAAAAACCGGCGAAAGCCTGGGGACTATTCTGGCGGGATGGCGGGGCGACTCCATAAAGGCCCTCCATTCCCGGCTCCTCGTGGAAACCCTGATGGAAGACCTTAAACTGGAAGCCGGAGAAGAGGAGGTGACCGGGGAAATTGAAACCCTGGCCGCCGAAGACCCTTCCATGGCGGAGGAGATAAAAAAGTATTACGAAAAGGACGGAATGCGGGATTACCTTAAAGAAGAGCTTAAGGAGCGGAAGCTCTTCGACATCCTGCTGGCGGAATCTGTCATAAAACCGGGGAAAAAGGAGAATTATCTGGACCTCATGTCCAATAATAGTTAGATTCAATTCATGCATGAAAAAATGAACACCCTGGTTCCTTATGTTATCGAACAAAGCGGAGCCGGTGAACGGTCCTACGACATCTATTCCCGGCTGCTTAAGGACCGGATAGTGTTTCTGGACGGGGAAATCAACGATCTTACCTCCGATCTGGTGGTGGCTCAACTGCTTTTCCTGGACGGCCAGGACACGGACAAGGACATTAACCTCTATATCAACTCTCCCGGCGGTTCGGTTACCGCGGGGCTGGCGATCTACGATACCATGCAGTATGTTAAAAGTGACGTGCAGACTATCTGCCTGGGTCAGGCTGCCAGCATGGCCGCCCTTATTCTAACCGCCGGGGCCCCGGGAAAACGCATGGTGCTCCCCTCTTCGCGGGTACTTATTCACCAGCCCTGGGGCGGCGCCCAGGGTCAGGCCCGGGATATTGGAATCCAGTCCCGGGAGATCATCAGATTGAAAAAGCTCACGATAAAGTATTTTGCCCAGCATACGGGCAAGGACACGGATAAGGTGGCGGCCGATATGGAACGGGACTTTTACATGTCCGCGGAGGATGCGGTTTCCTATGGTGTCGCGGACTCAATACTAACGAGGGAAAAACATGGCAAAGATACGTAGCGGTTCCGGCAGCTATGAGCGGACCTGTTCCTTTTGCGGAAAAAGCGCTGAAATAGCCCGGAGGCTCATAGCCGGTCCCAATGATGTATTTATCTGTGATGAATGTGTAGAGGTATGCCGCAAGATTCTCTCCGAAGAAGAGCATGACCTTTCTACCCAATTTACCGGGGATATTCCCACACCCAGGGAGATCAAAAACTACCTGGATCTTTTTATCATCGGCCAGGATGAGGCAAAGAAGGCCCTGTCCGTGGCGGTCTACAACCACTATAAGCGGATCGCCAACCCCGCCAAGGAAAACGATGATGTGGAAATTGAAAAATCAAACGTGCTCCTTATCGGTCCCACCGGCACGGGAAAAACCCTGCTGGCCAAGACCCTGGCAAAAAAACTCAAGGTCCCCTTTGCCATTGTTGACGCCACCACCCTTACGGAGGCCGGCTACGTGGGGGAGGATGTGGAAAATATCCTCCTCAAATTGATCCAGAACGCGGGGGGAAACATCGGCGCCGCGGAACGGGGCATCGTTTATATTGACGAGATCGATAAAATCGCCCGCAAGGGGGAGAATGTTTCCATCACCCGTGACGTGTCCGGCGAGGGGGTGCAGCAGGCCCTGCTTAAAATTATTGAGGGCACCGTTGCCTCTGTGCCTCCCCAGGGGGGCAGAAAACACCCCAACCAGGAGATGATCCGCATTGATACTACGGATATCCTCTTTATCTGCGGCGGCGCCTTTGTGGGGCTGGAGAAATTTATTGAACAGCGGGTGGTGCAGCACCCCATGGGATTCGGCGCGGAAGCCGTAAGGCGGAGCCAGAAGAATCTCAAGGAACTTTTTGACGCCCTCCACCCCGATGATCTTATCCATTTCGGCATGATCCCCGAATTTATCGGCCGGCTTCCCATTACCGTAAGCCTGGAAGAATTAAAGCGGGAGGATCTCAGGCGCATCATCACCGAGCCCCGGAATGCCATCGTAAAGCAGTACCAGGCGTCCCTGGCCATAGACGATGTGAAGCTTGAATTTACCGACGAGGCCATCGACGCCATTGCCGACACGGCGATTAAGCAGAAAACCGGCGCCCGGGGACTGCGGGCCATTGTCGAAAAACTCATGACCGATGTCATGTTTGAAATCCCCTCCATGCCGGGGAGCAAACGGGTGATCATCACCCAGGATGTGGTAATGAAATCCGAAGCTCCGGAAATTCTTCCCCTTCAAAAGAGCGCCTAGCCTGTGAAACCCTCCTGGGGTTGGCGGGCGATCACCGGCATCCTCAAAGGAAAGGGTCCTTTGGCCGTGACGCCGGAGGGGCGGGAAAGCGAAGATCTGGTCCTGCTGCCCCTTAAAGATCTGGTCCTGTTCCCCGATACCATGGTCCCCGTTTTTATCGCCCACCGGTCGGGAATTGCCGCCGTGGAAGAGGCCCTGAGGCGGGACCTCCGGCTGTTCGCCTCCTGCATCCTCAGCGGGGAACCGGATTCCCCGGCCAAACGGCGGGAGGGGGTTCCGGAGGATGCCCCGGACCTGGCCCTTTCGGGAACCGCGGCCCGGATCATCCAGCGGCTGCGGCTCCCTGACGGTTCCCTCCGGGTAATACTCCAGGGAGAATACCGGGGGACCATTACGGATATTATCCGCCCCCTGCCCGCCGCGGCTTCCCCCCAGGCGGGGCATGGCCCGGGGAAGGAAAAGTCCGCTGAAGGCGGCTACACCCTGGTACGGGTGGAAGCCATCCGCTGCCTCCCCCCGGAGGGGGGAGACGGGGCCCTGGTCCAGGCGGTTCAGCGGGCCTTTGGGGTCTATGCGGAACTGTCCAGAAAAATCGGCGTCGATACGGTTGCCGCGGTGGAGCGGGCGGAGAATCCCGAACGGCTGGTGAATCTTATCGCCAACGCCATGGCGATCAAGGCCGAAAAAAAAGCTGAACTCCTGGCCATCGCGGAAAGCGGAAAGCGGCTGGAGGCGGCCCTGGAAACCCTGGAACTGGAAAACGAAATATACAGCGTTCAGCGGAATATCTCCGGCAAGGTTAAGAGCCGGCTGGAGAAAAACCAGCGGGAATACATCCTCCAGGAGCAGCTCAAGGAGATCAACAAGGCCCTGGGCAAGGATAAGGTCGAGGATGAATACGGGGACCTGGAAAGGACCCTGGCCGCCCGGAATCCGCCGCCGGAGGTTACGGCCAAGGCCCAAAAGGAGATCGGCCGCCTGCGCAAGCTCCAGTCCTTCAGCCACGAGGCGGGGGTGCTCCGGGGTTACCTGGAATGGATCGCCGATCTCCCCTGGAGCGAGTATTCGGCGGATTCGGTAGACCTGGGGGAGGCGGAACGGATACTGGACGAGGACCATTACGATATGCGCAAGGCCAAGGACCGGATCCTGGAGTTCATCGCCGTACGGCAACTGGCCGCCGGGGCCGAGAAAAGGGACCTGGCCGTCAAGGGACCCATTCTCTGCTTTGTCGGCCCCCCGGGAACGGGGAAGACCAGTTTGGGAAAGTCGGTGGCCCGGGCCCTGGGCCGCAAATTCGTGCGGATCTCCCTGGGAGGGGTTCGGGACGAAGCGGAGATCCGGGGGCACCGGAAAACCTACGTGGGCGCGCTGCCGGGGAAGATCATCCAGTCCATGCGGAAGGCGGGGACCATGAATCCGGTCTTCCTGCTGGACGAAATTGACAAACTTTCCAGCGATTTCCGGGGAGATCCCGCATCGGCCCTGCTGGAAGTCCTGGACCCGGAGCAGAATTCCTCCTTCACCGATCACTACCTGGAAGTGGCCTACGATCTTTCCAAGGTTCTGTTCATCACCACCGCCAATTCGCTGCACGGCATCCCCTACCCCCTGCTGGACCGGATGGAGATCATTGAGGTTCCCGGTTACGGGGAACATGAAAAGCTGGCCATCGCCAAGCGCTTCCTGGTGCCCAAGGAGCTTGAGGAAAACGGCCTGGCGGAGGCGCAGGTAAGCTTTACCGACGAGAGTCTGCGGGAGATCATCCGCCACTGGACCATGGAAAGCGGGGTCCGGGGCCTGGAACGGGAAATTGCCCGGGCCCTCAGGCGGATCGCCCGGGAGGCGGTGAAGAAACACCGGGCCCCCGGCGAGGAAAAACCCCTGCACGATTTTAAGCGGGTGATCCGGCCTGCGAATCTTGAGCGGCTCCTGGGCCGGAGGAAGTACAAAAACGACGTGGTCTTCAAGGAGGAGCGTGTCGGGGTAACCTACGGCCTGGCCTGGACAGAAACCGGGGGTACCATGCTCCCGGTGGAAACCAGGGGCTTCGCGGGAAGCGGGGAACTGATCATCACCGGGAACCTGGGGGACGTGATGAAGGAAAGCGCCCGGATCGCCCTTTCCTGGCTGCGGAGCAAGGGGGAAAGCTACGGCTTCCGCCTGAATATCGCCAAGACGGACTTCCATATCCACGTGCCCGAGGGGGCGATCCCCAAGGACGGCCCCTCCGCGGGAGTTACCCTGGCCGCCTCCCTGCTTTCCACCCTCTGCAAGCAGGCGCCCCGGCCGGGAATCGCCATGACCGGGGAGCTTACCCTTACCGGCCGCATCCTTCCCATCGGCGGGCTCAAGGAAAAGCTCCTGGCGGCCATCAGGAACGGCATGGAAAAGGTGCTCCTGCCGGAGGAAAACCGGGACGACTGGGAAGAACTGGACAAGGACATACGGGAGGCCATACCCGTGGAATTCATGGAAAGCGCCGAAGACGCCTTTGCCCTGCTGTTCGGCCCCGCGGTACACCGGAAACCCAGGGCCGCCGGGGCCAAAAAATGAGCGTTTTTAACCGGCCCGATATTTTACCTATTCCCAATAGATAACTAGGCGCTTTCCTGGATAAGCTGCAGGGTCCGCTCGGCGCAGCGGTCCCAGGAAAAGGCCTTTACCCGCTCCGCACCGTGGCGCCGGCATTCCTGGTAGATGTCGTGGTTGGAGCTTAGGGTGACCATACGGTCCGCCATGTCCTCGCTGTCCTGGGGATCAAAGTACAGGGCCGCGTGCTCCGCGGTTTCCGGCAGGCTGGCGGCCCGGGCGCAGGCCACCGGCGTGCCGGTGGCCATGGCCTCCAGCACACCCAGACCGAAGCCCTCGTACATCGAGGGAAATACCGCTATGTCGGCGCCGGAGTAGAGTTCAGGAAGGCTGGAAATGGGGAAATGGCCGGTAAAGAAAATGTCGTTCCGGTAGGGGGAAGCGGCCGCAGCCTTCTTCACCTGGTCCGCCCCCCGGCTGTCGCCGCCGGCCAGCACCAGGCGGTGGGGGCTCCCGGTCCGCTCCTTGAAAATCCTAAAGGCCTCGATAAGGCGGACATGGTTTTTAACCGGGTATTCGATCCGGGAAACGCAGAGAATATAGGGCTGGCGGAAGCTGAAGGGCTGGATGAGCACCACCCCCTCCTCATTCCGGGGCCGGGGCTTAAAGGCCTCCAGGTCTATGCCGTTGGGGATCACCTCGATCCGGGATTCCTTTACCCCGCTCAACTCCACCAGTTCCTGTTTAACCCAGTTGCTCACGGCGATAATCCGGTCCAGCCGGCGCAGGACATTGGGGAGGATCAGCCCCGGAACAAAGCCTATCTTCTCCTTGGCCCTTCGGCAGTCCCAGTACGCGGACATGTCGTGAACCGTACCCACCGTGGGACAGGGCGACCTGCCGAGGGCCGGCAGGAGATGGGCGGCGGGGAAGAAACAGACATCGTAGTTCCGGGATCCGGCAAATTCGGGGTACTTCAGATGGTGCCAGATAGCGTTGGCGGCTTTGCCGCTCATTGAGCAGCGGGAAACAAATTCCAGGTCCGGGGCGGCATCGCTATAGACATAACGGTCAAATTCCCAGCCGAACAGCTCAAACAGGGCGCCGGAGGGGGGAATGCGTTTCAAAAGCTGGGTCAGATAGATACCGACGCCGGATTTGCCGCTGTCGCAGGCAAAGGTGTCGATTCCGGCCTTCAAGCTTCGCTTCCTGTTCGGCTATGCACCGCAGCCGTCAAGATCATCATGAAACGGCCGTCCTGCCGCGGGAAATTTCGGTCATCATCGGTATCGATCCCTCCGGGGAAGCTCCCCCTGTAAAACAAAGAGCCAGCATAGCAACGGCGGCGGCAAAAAAGCAACCCACATTAAATATCGGCATATTATTATTGCCAGGCGAGTTTGGCGTTTTATTCGACGGCGGGTAGACCCTTCCGAATGAAGAAAAATTTTCTTAGAATCCGCCTTCCGGCCCTTGCAGCCCAAGCTGTAGTGTGGTATGTTTCTTCATAGTTGAAAAGACGCTATATATGTGGCGCTATATACCGATATATTACGTAAAGGCGACCCCAGGTGAGATGCCCCCATTGCGGCAATTCTGATGATAAGGTCATTGAGTCCCGTAACCTGGCCAACGGAGAGGCGATTCGCCGCCGCCGGGAGTGTAACAACTGCGGGTTCCGGTTCACCAGTTACGAGCGGATCGAGGACAAGCAGTTCATGGTCGTCAAGCGGGACGGCCGCCGGGAGCCCTTTGACCGGCAGAAGATCGAGCGGGGGGTAGAGCGGGCCTTGGAAAAACGGCCCGTGTCCCCCATGACGATCGAAAGCCTGGTCAACCAGATCGAGGATCAGGCGGCGATTGTGGGCAAGGTGAACCATGAAATCAGCGCCTCCCGCATCGGGGACCTGGTGCTGGAGAAGCTGGAAGAGCTGGATAAGGTGGCCTATATCCGTTTTGCCTCGGTGTACCGGCATTTTGAGAATCTGGATGAGTTCATCCGGGAAATACAGAAGATGGGGGGGCCCCGGTGATCCGGGTGTTAGGGCAGGTTCATGATTAAACAGGTGGTAAAACGGTCCGGGACCATTGAGGCCTATGACCGTTACAAGATATACAGCGCGGTAAGCCGGGCCTTTGATGCGGTGGGGAATGAGACCGGCCTTAAGCGGCCTTCCCCGGAGGAACAGGATAAGCGGGTGGAGGCGGTAACCAGCCGTGTGGAAGTCCTGCTGGAAGAGCTGATGAAGGGGCGGCACCCCTCCTCCATCCCGGCGATTGAGGAAATTCAGGACCTGGTGGAGACCGCGCTCATAGAAAAACAGGAAACCGCAGTGGCCAAGGCCTATATCCTCTACCGCGCCAGGCACGAGGCCACCCGGGACCTTAAAAACCTGATGCTGGACATCGATTCCACCATGGACGGCTACCTGAAACAGTCCGACTGGCGGGTCAATGAAAACGCCAATGTAAACTATTCCCTGGGGGGGCTTATCCTCCACAATTCGGGGAGCATTACCGCCAACTACTGGCTTAAAAATATCTACCCCCCGGAGATTGCCGGCGCCCACCGGGATGCGGATTTCCATATCCACGATCTTTCCATGTTTTCCGGCTACTGCGCGGGCTGGTCCCTGCGCCAGCTTATCGCCGAGGGATTAGGGGGGGTAGCGGATAAGATTACCAGCAAGCCCGCCAAGCATCTTTCCACCCTGATGCAGCAGGCGGTGAATTTCCTGGGCTGCCTGCAGAACGAATGGGCCGGGGCCCAGGCCTTTAGCTCCTTTGACACCTATATCGCCCCCTTTGTACGGCTTGACCGGCTCAGCGACAAAGAAATAAAACAGTGCCTCCAAAGCTTTGTTTTCGGGGTAAATACCCCCAGCCGCTGGGGCAGCCAGGCCCCCTTTACCAATATCACCCTGGATTGGACCTGTCCCGCGGACCTTAGGGACCGGAAGGCCGTGACCGGGGGCCGGGAAACGGACTTTAGCTACGGCGAGTGTCAGGCCGAGATGGACCAGGTAAACCGGATTTTTATCGAACTGATGCTGGAGGGGGACGCGGACGGCCGCGGCTTCCAGTACCCCATCCCCACCTACAATGTGACGGAGGATTTTGACTGGGACAGCGATAACGCGAGGCTCCTCTTTGAAATGACCGCCCGTTACGGCACCCCCTATTTTCAGAATTTTATCAATTCCGACCTGGACCCCGCGGATGTACGGTCCATGTGCTGCCGCCTCCGGCTGGACAAGCGGGAATTACGGAAACGGGGAGGCGGCCTCTTCGGTTCCGATGAGCTTACCGGATCGGTGGGAGTGGTAACCATCAACCTTCCCCGGATCGCCTACCTGGCCAGGGATCGGGGGGATTTTTACCGCCGCCTGGACCGGCTCATGAACCTGGCCAAGGAGAGCCTCCTTATCAAACGGAAGACCGTAACCAAGCTGCTGGAGGCCGGGCTTTTCCCCTATACCCGCCGGTATCTGCAAAACCTGGACAGCCATTTTAATACCATCGGCCTGGTGGGGATGAACGAGGCGCTGCGGAATTTCCTGGGGGAAACGGTTACCATCGCCTCCCCGGAGGGCCGGGCTTTTGCCCTGGATGTCCTGAATTACATGAGGGAAAGGCTGGCCGATTTCCAGGAGGAAACGGGGGAGCTGTTTAACCTGGAGGCCACCCCCGCGGAATCCACTTCCTACCGGCTGGCAAAACACGATAAAAGCCGTTACCCGGATATCATCACCGCGGGAACCGGGGAGCCCTACTATACCAATTCTACCCAGCTCCCGGTGATGGAAACCGAGGATATCTTTGAAGCCCTGGACCAGCAGGAAGCCCTGCAGACCGCCTATACCGGGGGCACGGTGTTTCACGCATTCCTGGGGGAGGCCATAGAGGATTGGCGGACCTGCCGGGACCTGGTCAGGACCATTGCCCAAAACTACCGCGTCCCCTACTACACCATTTCCCCCACCTTTTCGGTATGCCCGGTCCACGGCTATTTGCGGGGGGAGCATTTTCACTGCCCCAAATGCAAGGAAGCGCGGGAAGCGGAACTGCGCGAACAGATTAGCGCCCTGGAGCAGGAACGGGACCTGGCGCTGGCTCATGAATAAGGCCAAAAAAAATATATATAAAGGGAGTGTCGTGACATGAGGACCCTTGAGGAAATTGAAAAAGATTTGGAAAAGGCGCGGGAGGCCCTTGCATCGGTGGAGGGGACTCCCGCGGAGGTGTACAGCCGTATCGTGGGGTATTACCGTTCGGTGCGTAACTGGAACCGGGGTAAGCGGGAGGAATACGGCGAGAGGCGGCTCTACGACCTGTCCCGGCTGGACTTTTCCGGCCGGGCAGGCGCGGCTGCCTCCCCGCTTGCCTCCCCGGAAACTGCAGCCGTCTCTCCGGCCCGGGATACCGGAGAGGCCATAGAAGGGGCCAGGGTACTCCTCTTCTGGCGTCCCGCCTGCCCGGCCTGCCCTTCCGCAAAGGAAGCGGCGGGCCGGCTCGGGATTCCGGTGGACCTGGTGAACGCCGATACGGAGGCGGGATTCGCCGAGGCCCGGCGCCGGAATGTACTGGCCACCCCTACCGCCATCTTCCTTGCCCCCGGAGGGGCGGAGATCGGCCGGGCCCTGGACCCCCCCTCCATCGCGACCTTCGGCGTTAAAGCCGCGGGGTAGGGAAAAATCCACGGATCAGCGGTCTTCCCCCTCGTAACACTGCGAAAAACCAGCTTGCTTGACTATCCCGGCAGGGTTTCGGCGGTGCTTTTCCTGCCCGGCTGCAATCTCCGCTGCCCCTGGTGCCAAAACCGGGAGCTGGTTCTGACGCCCGGCGCCGTTCCCCAGGGTATCCCCCTGGAAGCGGCCCTGGGTTTCATCGCGGGGCGGAGGAAAGTCCTGGGGGGTGTGGCGGTCTCCGGCGGGGAACCGACCCTCTATCCCCAACTGGGGGATATTATCGGCCGGATTCACGGCCTCGGGCTTCCGGTTAAGCTTGATACCAACGGCATGAATCCCCCGGCCCTCAAGGCGCTTGAGGGGTATGCAAGGCCCGACCATATTGCCCTGGACCTTAAACTGGCTCCCGAACGTTACGGGGAACTGCTCCCCCCCGGCCGGGGACCCGGCAAGGACCCGGCAAAGGACCCCGCCGGGGCCCTGGCCGAAAGCGCGGCCCTGATCCGGTCTTCAGGTATCCCCCACGAATACCGCAGCCTGGCTCTGCCGGGCGCCTATTTTGGCCCCCCGGACGTGGCGGCTCTGAGCCCCCTGGTTGACGGGGGGCCCTGGTATTTCCGCCCCTTTGCGCCGGGGAACTGCCTGGAACCGGCCTGGGACCGCTTTGAAGCCCCCGCAGACGCCGAATCCCTGGCCGCGGAGGCCCGGAAACAGGGAAAAAACGGCATAGCCGCGGGCAAACGATGAATTTCCCCCCTAAGGAGCATTCCCATGGTTAAGGATCCCCATTACCTCCCCTACCCCTCCCGGCGGCAGCTGATTTACGCCCGCCGGGGCCTGGTAGCCACCTCCCAGCCCCTGGCGGCCCAGGCGGGCCTTGATGCCCTGAAAAGGGGAGGCAACGCCTTTGACGCCATCGTAGCCTGCGCGGCGGCCATGACGGTGCTGGAACCCTGTAGTAACGGCCTGGGCGGGGATGCCTTCGCCATCCTTTGGCCGGCGAAAGAAGGCCGGCTGACGGGCCTCAACGCTTCCGGCCCCGCGCCGGCCCTGATGAGCGAGGAAAACATCCGCGCCAAGGGCTACACCGCCATGCCCCGCCTGGGGCCCGCGGCCGTCACGGTGCCGGGGATCCCCGCGGCCTGGGCCGCCATTTCCTCGCGGTACGGGCGGCTTCCCCTGGGGGAAACGGTGGAGGCCGCGGCGGTTCTGGCGGAGGAAGGCTACCCCTCCTCTCCCCTTGCTTCCCGTCAGTGGCAGCAGAGCCTCGATCTCTACCTGGGGGAGCGGGAAATTGCCGGAGGCCGGGGGGGCGTCATGGAGGGGCCGGAGGTCTTTGACGGCTGGTTCCGGCTCTTCGCGGCCCCTCCCCGGGCCCCCGCGCCCGGGGACCTGGTCCGTCTTCCCGCCATGGCGCAGACAATCCGGGAGATAGGCCGTACCGGGGCCCAGTCCTACTACCGGGGGGACCTGGCCCAAGAGATCGACCGCTATATGCAACAGATCGGCGGCTTTCTAAGGGCCGGGGACCTGGCGGCCTTCTCCCCCGAATGGGTCCAGCCCGTCGGCGTCAATTACCGGGGCTTCGACATCTGGGAGATTCCCCCCAACGGCCAGGGCATGACGGCCCTGATGGCCCTCAATATCCTGGAAAATTTTTCCTTTCCCCAGGGAAAGGACCACCCCGACACGATCCACCGGCAGATCGAAGCCCTCAAACTTGCCTTTGCCGATGCCCACGCCTATATCGCCGATCCAAGGGTGACGCCGGTGAATGTGGCGGGACTCCTCTCCAAGGACTACGCGAAAAAACGGAGCGCCCTGGTGGGGGAGGAGGCCATTGAGGCAACGCGGGGAAGGCCCGAAGGTTCCGATACGGTGTACCTCTGCGCCGCGGACGCCGAGGGAAACATGGTCTCCTATATTCAGAGCAACTATTCGGGTTTCGGGTCCGGCGTGGCGCTGGCGGAACGGGGAATCGCCTTCCAAAACCGGGGCTTCGGCTTTACCCTGGACCGGGGCGTAAAGCACGTAGAGCCCGGCAAGCGGCCCTTCCACACCATCATACCGGGATTCATCACCAGGGAGGGCCTTCCCCTGGGCCCCTTCGGCATCATGGGCGGCCCCATGCAACCCCAGGCCCACCTGCAGGTCCTAAGCGGCATGGTGGACTTCGGCCTTAACCCCCAGGCGGCCCTGGACGCCCCCCGCTGGCAGTGGACGGAGGGGTTAAAGGTCCTCCTGGAACCGGGCTTTCCCCCCCATATCGCCGCGGCCCTGGGCCGCCGGGGCCACCAGGTATCCTATGAGCACGAGGAGGCAAGCTTCGGACGGGGGCAGATCATCCTGAAACTCCCCCAGGGCGGCTATGTTGCCGGTACGGAGCCCCGTACGGACGGGTTTATTGCCCCCTGGTAAGGCGGGGGGATTGTCCAAGGCGGGGGCTCCGGGTATAATGCAAAAAGTATATTTTGTACCTCAAGGTGTAATGTTATTCAAGCCATGAGTTCGGAAGATACCGTTGGAGGGCTCATTCAGAAAGCCTACGACAAGCTAAATGCGGTCGACTCGGAGGGGGCCCTGGATGCCCTTGAAAAGGCCCTGGGTATAGATTTTGACCATCAGGAGGTTAAGTACGGCTTAAAATGCCTTACCTGGTGGCTTGATCATATCAAAAGGGCCGGGGATTTTCGGGAACCCTACGACAAGGGCGCTTTTATTCTTTCCCAATGGAAACCTTATTATAGTTTCCTGGATCGTTTTGACGGGCATTTTAGCGTCTGTCAATTTGCAATCCGGCGTTATGTTTTTTCCGCCGCCCTTCATTATTTTTCCGATGTGCTGGGGGACGGGGCAAACGAGCATGATCCGGATCTGCTCCTCCTGGTGGGCCGCTGCTGCAAGGGGATTGGAAATTACGGGGAATCCCTTAAGTACCTGGAACAGGCCGCCCGTTTTAAGCGGGAGGATGCGGAGACTCTGGCGGAACTGGCGGATGTAAACGCCCTGGTGGGGGAGAACCGGGCCGCGAAGGCTCTGTTTAGGGAGGCCTTTTTCGCTGACTGTCAGAAAATCGATCTTAGGTCCATGGAGTCGGAACTGATCATCCGCCTGCGGGACAGGGTGGAGGAGATGGGCTATACGGGGCCGGAATTGGCGGAGTGGATCCCCGTATACGGGAGCCTTTGGGGAGTATTTTCCGTCAAGCGGGAACTGAAACAGTCGGAGCTGAGCAGACTCAGGCAGTCTATCTTTGCCCTGGAGAACGAAATAAGCCATTCCGGCGGGGATCTGAACCCCCTGCTAAAACCGAGGCTGATCAACCGCTATTTTTGGCTGGTCGATCACTATGAACATACCGGGGAAGAAGGCGATGCGGCGGAAGATACAATGAGGAAGATAAGGATCATTGATGAGTCCATATACCAGTGGTACACAAGATAAGCTCACCTCCGGTGAGCAGCCCAAGGGCGAAGGGGAGTTTTGAAATGTCCGATGTCGATGTCACGGTGGTGGAGTTGCCCGGCCTGTTGAAAAATGTGCAGGAAATGCTGAACGAGGAAAAGTGGACCAGGGCGACGCTTGGCAACTATTCCGCCGCGCAGTTCAAGGAATTTGATACGGTCCTTAAAGAATGCCAGGAAGCCCATCTCTACGAAGGGCTCAAGAGCCTCTGCGATGAACACCTGCTGCATACCAAGAACAGTATCATTGCGTTGTATATTTCCGGAATGATTGCCCTTTCCCGGCAGGTTATTGACGACTCGGCCATTGTCAATCTGGTGAATATTTTTGTCGATAACCACAAATGGGCCATTGTTAAGTACCTGTGTGAGGGGATTCTTGAATACGGGGAATCGAAATTTGCCCTCCGGACCCTGGCGGAATGTTACCGGAACGAGAATAACGAAGAGGGTATCTTCGGCATCTGGGAACGGCTGGTCAAGGTCGATATTGAGGAAGCGGAACTTGCCAAGGC
>JAISQJ010000142.1 GCA_031274285.1 Treponema sp.
CCTCTGAAATGCTTACCCCCAGCCGGGAGGCGATGAGTTCTGCGGAGAAACCCTGCCGGGAAAGCTCCGCCGCCCGCTCGGTAAGGGGCCGCGGGGCAGGGACCTGGTCCGGCGGGGAAGCTGCGGCTAGGCTGGCGGCGGGGCTTGAAGCCTGACCCGGCAGGGAAGCTGCGACTAGGCCGGCGCCGGGGGCCTGGCCCGGCGGGGAAGCTGCGGCTAGACTGGCGCCGGGGCTTGAAGCCTGGTCCGGCGGGGAACCGGGGGCGGAGACAGTCTTTCCCAGGGCGGTGTAGAGTTCCGCGCCGGCCCGGCGCCGGTCCAGATCCCGGGATAGAAGGGCAATCCGGCGGTCGGCTTCTTCAAGAAACTTCCGCAGGGAGGCGATCCGCTCCTCCACCAGCCGGGCGTCCCGGTCGGTGGCACGGTCAATCTCCGCGATGAGCCGGTTTACCTCATCCCGGTAACCGGCCAGGACGCTTTCGCCCCTGGTCCGCCGCCTTATGTAGAGGTGAAAATAGACAAAGAAAAAGGCGCACAGCACAAGGCTGGCCCCGGAAAAGATAATCTGCAGCGCCAAATTCCCCCCCCGGCGGATACAATTTTTAACCACCTTGACTATGTACTAGCCCGTAAAGTCTATGTACCTGCCCAGGGCGGGGTCCCGGAATACGGGAACCTTGGGTTTACCTTCCCCTTCTTCCCCGCCATCCCGATCTCCGTGACCGTCCTCTTCTCCGGCCTGACGCCGGCGGGCATTCCGGTCGCTGATCTCCTCGGTCCCCCGGCCCGTATCCTGGGCTTCGTTGACGGACTGGATGTTCTCATCGGTGCGGCGCTGTATCTGGACCGACTGGATAGCCTGCTGGATGAGGACCCCCTCTTTCTGGGAGGCCTGGGTCTTGCCAACCTTTTCTACCTGGGTAAAAAGGGTTTGAAGATCAATCGGCTGTATAGCCATCAGGAACCTTCACCAAATCTTTATCGGTCTCTTCGTAAGCGCCCACCCGGATAAGGTCGTCTTCCAGCGCAAAGGTAACCGCCTTGTACTCGTTCCGCACATCCTCCCGGACATCCCGGACCACGATCCGCACCCCGGGAAACACCTTAGCGGAGGCGGAAACCCGGCCCCGGACATTGGTATGGGCCAGGGCTTCCTGCACCTTAAGAAGATCCCCGTCGGTCTTTCTGATAGTGGGGATCAGGGTCTGCCTGGCGGCCATCAGTTCCGCCAGCGCCTCTTCCTTGTCCTCGGGCAGGGCTTTCCGCTGCTTCTTGATATTGACAAGGGTCTGGATGTTCCGCTGCAGTTCCTCAAATTCCTTGCGGAGCTCTTCTTTTTTTTCGGTAAGCTGGGCCAGCCTGGTCTTGAGCTTGGGATCGAAGCCCACTTCCAGCACCGTCTCGGTGCCGCTCATGGGACTCCCCAGGGTTTTGGCATTGATCTCCACACAGGCCCGGACCCGGCCCCCCACAATGGCGGCCCGCTTCCCCTGGCAGAGAACCCGCTTAGCCGCGTCAACCCGGGAATTGATGATTCCGTCGGAAACCACCACCAGGTCTCCGGACTCCACCAGGGCGTTCTCGATAAATTTGGCCCACACCGAATGGCCCGCCTTAACCATCCCTTCGCCCTTGCCGGTGATGCCCTGGGTAACGATGATATCCCCTTCGGACACCAGCTCCGCCTTTTCCACGGTGCCGTTTACCTCGATGTTTCCCGCGGCTTTGACAAAGAAACCGTCGTCCACATCGCCGTTGATGATCACGGTGCCCAGGAATTCGACATTCCCGCTCTTCAGATTCACCCCGCCATCCACGGTGTACACGGGCTCCACGTTGATCTTATTGTTCACCACCAGCACCTGGCCGTTAATGTCGGCCAGAATTGTGGCGCCGTCTTCCCCCACGTGGACATTCTTCCCCAGCGGCAGGGGGATCGTCTTGCCGTCCTTGGCGGGAAGCGTGACCCCCCGGATATTCTTGCCGTTCTTTCCCTTGTGGGCCGGAATCCTTAAGGCCAGGGGCTGGTTTTCCACCACGTTCTGGATGATATTCAGGTCTTTAAAGTTGACCCGGCCGTTACTGCCCTCCCGGAGCCGAACTTTGCTCTTGTCGGTCTCAAAGTTGTACTGGATATACGCGTCATTGCCGTCCACCGGCCGGTCCCCCTCGGCCACGATCACCGGTTCCTGGTAGACGGGATTGTCCACCTGATCCCTAATGGCATCTTCTTTGATGCCGTAATTTACCGTGTTGCTGTGGAGGAAGTTGATATAGTTTTCCGCCGAGTAATCCCGCCCCCCCGGTCCGGGACGGTTCACCTTGACGGCGGCCTTCATCTCCCCTTCCAGTATCTCAAGGGAAACGGTACTGTCGTTGGCGGGGTTCCGCTGGTAGTCGCCGATCCGGACATACTCCCCCGCGGCTTCCCTGACCGTCCGTCCGGCCAGGTCCTGGTCAATATGCTGAACCTCCCGCTGGTTCAGGGCCTCCATGGCCGCCTCTTCCTGTACCCTGGCGCCCTTGCCCTGGGGGGCCGTGACCTTGAGGAAGGCCCCTTCCAGGAAAAGCCGGACGAATACTTCCCCGTCCCAGTCCTCGATAACCAGGGCTTCCTGACTTTCCTCGGCGTTATCCTCCTCCGCCGCTTTCCCGCGCTTATCAACCACGTCCCGCTCGTAGGCCCGGATCTTCCAGGCCTTTTTGCCGGCGCCGAAGAAGCCGCCAAAGCCCCGTTCGGCGATTTCGTACTCCAGCCGCCGCAGGGGAACGTCCAAAAGGGTGGCCGCTTCGGCCACCGCCTGCTCAAGGGTATCCCCGGAGGCCTCAATAGTATGAACGGCCCTGTCCTGCTCCAACTGTTCTTTCACGATCTGCTGAAGCTCGACAAAATCGATCACCATGCACCCTCTTTGGTTATATGATCCCCTTCCTGATATTGGTAAGTTTGGAACGGAGACGAAGGATGGCCTTGGTATGGAGCTGGGAGACCCGGGATTCGGTAACTTCCAGTACCTGGCCTATTTCTTTCAAGGTTAGATCCTCGTAGTAGTAGAGGACCAGGATCTTCTTTTCCTTATCGGGCAGTTCGCTGATGGCCTCAACAATAACCCGGCGTATTTCGTCTTTTTCGACAATCACATCGGGGTTCAGGCTGGAGGGGGATTCGATGCTGTCCCCGATGGAAACCTTGTCATTTTCATCCCCGGTAAACCACACGTCGCTGAGGGAAAGGATGGAAGTACCGGAAATTTTGATGAGTATCTTGAGGTACTCATCCTCGTCCATGCCCATAGAACTGGCAATTTCCTGATCCGTGGCGGTCCTGCCCAACTGCGCTTCCAGGGTCCCGATGGCTTCTTCCACTTCACGGGTCTTTTGCCGGACCGAACGGGGAACCCAGTCGATGGAGCGCAGCTCGTCAAATATGGCCCCCCGAATCCGGGTGACGGCGTAGGTTTTGAATTTTACATTTTTTTCGGGCTCGAATTTTTCAATGGCGTCCAGGAGTCCAAAAACGCCGAAGCCGACCAGATCGTCGAATTCCACGTTGGAGGGCATACCGACCGCCACCTTGCCGGCCACGTATTTAACCAGAGGGGCATACTGCTTGATAAAGTCTTCCCGAATCTTCGGATCCCGGGTTTTGCGGTATTCCTGCCAGAGCGTCTCTTCTGTTTTACCTTCCGCAGAATAGGCGGGAACTTGGTTACCGTTGACAGTTCCCAGGGCCTTCCCCATATCGATTCCCTTTAATCCCTCTTAAGTATGGTCTGTATGGCGGAAGCTAATTCCTTGGGATTAAAATCTTCCCCCACGTCTTTGCCCTTCTTTGACAAGGCTTCCTTGACTTGCCGCGGGGGTGAACCGCCCAGCCCCGCCGAGGCCGAATCCTCCACCCCCGCCGTGGGGGATAGGAAAGTCCCCGCCAGGGCATCCAGATCCGGCAGGGATTCAACACCGCCGGATAGGTCCCCAAGCCCCGAAACTCCGCCAACGGGAGCCTGAATTGGGGGGGATGGAGCCCTTGACGCATCTCTTTGAGTATAGCCGGATTGGGGGGTATGGTCCATACCCCGGCTCTGAAACTGGGGGGTTTCGGCGGGGCTTTCCTGTGAAAGCGCCGGGGAAGGGCCCGTCCCGCCGGGAAATGCTTCGACCGCCCCTTCACCGGAAAAGCTTGCGTCGGCGAGGCCCGCCCCGGAAAAGCTTGCCCCGGAGGGGTCTGCCTCGGCGAGGCTCCCGCGGGGGGAAAGCTCTCCCTGCCGGGGACTCAGCACCTCGGTGATATTCCCTACCGAATCGTCCACCTCTTCGGGCGGCAGGGCCGCATCGGGGGGAATCGAATCCTCCCCGTCCCCCAGGGTGATATTTACCCGGGTCCCGGTTTCCAGGCCCTCCATCAGGGAGGTATCCTGGGGCGAAGGGGCCTGGAGCAGTTCGGGGATATACTTGTTGATCAGGCGCCAAATAAGGGCGGCAAGCAGGAAGAAGGCCGTTCCAAAAACCAAGGCCCGCAGTAGGATGATGAGGATCTGGCCCCGTACGGAGATCCCCAGGGTAAGGGAGATGATAAACGCCGCCGCCGCGGCGATACCGCTCCACCGCAGGTTAAACACGGCTGGCTAACTTTTCCTAAAGAGCCGCTTCATCATGGCCCCGAAGCCCCCGACGGGCCTCAGTTCGCTCTTTTCCATCCGGTCCACAATGTGCTGCACGCAGAGGCTTGCCTTGCACTTGGGATCGATGACCATAAAGGGCCGCTGCCGCAGCACCGCCAGGGAAACGGCCGAATCATCGTACACGAAACCCAGATAATCGACCTTAAGGTTGAGGAACTGTCCGGCGATGTTGGTCATCCGGTCCGCTACCTTTTTGGCCTCGGCCACACTTTTTACCCGGTTCACCACCAGTTTAAGCCCCATGTTCGGGCTTTCGTATTCGGTGGCGATGATCTTGATGATCCCGTAGGCATCGGTGATGGCGGTTGGTTCCGGGGTGGTAACGATAACCGCATCGTCGGCCGCGGCGATAAAATCCATCACATTGCTGGACACCCCGGCGCTGGTATCAATGATAATGATATCCGCCACCGACAGGGTTTCCAGCTCGTTGATAAAGTTCTGCCGCTCGTCGTCGTTCATGTTGGCAATCTGGGAAAAACCTGATGCCCCGGGGACGATGGAGATGCCGTAGTCGGTTTCCACCAGGATTTCCCGCATGGTTTTTTGCTTGCGGATCACGTGGTAGAGGTTATACTTGGGGATCACGTCGAGGATCACGTTCACATTGGCAAGCCCCAGATCGGCGTCCATGACCACCACTTTTTTCCCCAGCCTGGCGTAGGCCAGGGCCAGGTTCACCGAAAGGTTGGTCTTTCCCACCCCTCCCTTGCCGGAAGTGACGGTAATGATCCGGGTCTTGCCGTCCCGGGCGGGGCGGAAGCGTAAATCCGTCCCGCTTCCCGCGGACCGGCCGCTTCCGGGGGGGGAATTTCCCAGGGTCCCCGGTATGGACGGGCTGAAGGGTATGGCATTGCCGAAACCCCCGCTTGTGAAACTATCCCCGCCGTTCCCGGCGGGGCCCCTTTGACGTACAATCTCCCGAAGTCTTTCAGCCTGGTCTTCCATTTTTCACCTGCCCCACTGGATTTCATCATACTTATCGACAGGAAACCGTTCTTCCATCTTCTTCCGGTCAACCTTAAACCCTTCCAGGCCGCATAAAAGAGCGGCCGCATCGGCCCTTTGAATATCGGTAGGAACCGTCTGTCCGGTGGTGATATAGGACAGGGATTTTCCCTTTTCCGCCATGACGCTGATCACGTTCCCCATCCGTATGGTCTCGTCCATCTTGGTGATGATCACCGACTGGTAGCCGAAGGGCTCAAACTGCCGCAGGATATCCTGCAGATCGCTGGTCTTGGTGGCCGCCATCACCGCAAGGTGCAGTTCCGCCCTGCTGCCGCACGCGTCCAGGATATGCTTCATCTCCCCCAGCTTAACCGCATCCCGGGGACTCTTGCCAAAGGTATCGATGAGGATAAGGTCCACCCCCTCGGAGTAGAGGGCCACGGTCTTCCGCAGCTCCTCCTGGTTGTCCACGTAGGCCACGGGAATCCCCATGATCTCCCCATAGGCTTCAATCTGGCTCCGGGCGCCGATGCGGAGGGAATCGATGGTGATCATCCGCACCCGGAGGGGTTTCTTCCCCGAATTGGGCAGGCCGTAGACCGCCGCCAGCTTGGCGATGGTGGTGGTCTTTCCCACCCCCGTGGGGCCCACCAGGATCATGATCCGGGGCGGCCGGGCCGGGGGCTTTTCCTGGAAAATACGGATGCTCTCCCCAATCATTTCCAGCGCCGCATCCTGGAGCGCGTCAAAATCCTCCAGGGTTTCCAGGGAGCATTCCTTCCTGATCCGGGAAAAGATCGTCTCCCGGTACGCGGGGCTAAAGTCGTTGAGATCGAAACATTCCCGCAGCCGCCGCAGGTTAGGGTGCTCCTCCGGGGCCCCCTGGGGGCCCTGGTTTATCTTCTCCTTGATCTCCTGCACCGTGGTAAGGACCTGCTGGATGGCGGGGTCCTTCCCCGCGGCGGCCAGGACCCGGCGCTTGGCCTCCTCAAAATCCAGCGGTTCACGAAGTGAACCGGGTTCCCGCAATGAGCCAGGTTCCCGCGACACGCCGGGCTCCCGGGGCATGCCGGAATTTCCGGTCACCGCATGACCGTTTACCGCGGGCGGGGCAAAGCTCATAAGGCCGCCCGATCCGTAGCGGTTGGGAATATAGCCGGTTACCTCGATTCCTTCCCTGGTAAAGAGGCCCAGGAAGCCCCCCAGCCGGATTGTTTTCTTGTGGAGTATACGGTAGTTCTCGCCGTATTTTGAGCGAATCTTATCGAGACATTCGTCCCAGTCATAGGCCTGTTCGGTAAATTGCTCCATGTGCTGCCCCTATGCCGCCGCCTGATTTTCCAGCCTGATAACTCCCACCGATTCCAGGTTAATGCCCTGGGCGATTTCGGGGGCCGAAAGGACCGCCAGTTCCGGTATCTCCCGTTCCGTGGCGGATTTAACCAGGGACCGGGCCTCCTCCGAGCAGAAGATCACCGGAGGCCAGCCCTTTTCCTGAACCGCGGCCACGGCGCGGGAAAGGGAACGGAGCCAGGCCGAACGGGTCTGGGGGTCCAGGCCGGACATGCGGCCGGAACTGGTCCTTACCTGGCTGTCAAGGATCTTCTGTTCCAGCGCCGGGTCCAGCATCAGCACCCGGAGTACGTGCTTATCGTCGGCGTATTGCTGACATATCTGCATGGACAGGGCCTGCCGGGCCTTTTCGATAAGGAATTCCGCGTCCTTGGTGACCGGCGCGTAATCGGTTACCGCCTCCAGGATAGAAACCGTGTTGCGGATGGAGACCCGCTCCCGCAGAAGGCCCTGGAACACCTTTTGTATCACCCCCAGGGTGGCCGTCTTTTGGACCTCCTCCACCACCACGGAATACTCCTTCCGCAGGGTCTCCAGGATGGCTTGGGTTTCCTGGCGGCCCAGAATATCCTGGGCGTGGCGCTTGATGATCTCCGTCAAATGGGTGGCGATGATCGAGGGGGGGTCCACCACCGTGTAGCCCGCCCGTTCCGCCTCGTCCCGCCGGTCCTCCCCCACCCAAACGCTGGGGAGTCCGAAGGCGGGGTCCAGGGTTTCCTCGCCGGGAATCTCCTCCGCCACCTGCCCCGGCTTGATGCAGAGGTAGTAGCCGATGCGTATCTTCCCCCGGCCCACATCCACCCCCTTGATCTTGAAGCAGTACTCCGAGGGCTCCAGCATCATGTTGTCGATAATCCTGATCTTGGGGATCACCAGCCCCAGTTCCAGGCCGGACTGACGGCGGACCCCCTGGAGCCGCTCCAGCAGTTCCGCCCCCTTGTCCTTGTCCACCAGGGGGATAAGGCCGTAGCCCAGTTCCAGGGACAGGGCGTCCAGGGGCACCACCGGGGACATTTCCGCCCCTTCATCCTTTGATTTCCCCTTGTCCTGGGACTTGGTCATCATCTGATCAAAGTCGGCCTTGCGCCGCTTAACCCGGCCGATATGGAAGGCGTAAAACCCCACCAGGACAGCCATGGGGATGAGCACGTACCAGGGGAAACCGGGGAGCAGGGCAAAGAGCATCAGCACCCCCGCGGCCACCCAGTAGACCTTGGCGTCCCGGGAGAACTGGATAGCCACCTGCTCCCCCAGGTCTCCGGGGGCTGCGGCCCGGGTAACCACGATACCCATGGCGGTGGAAACCAGGAGGGAGGGAAACTGACTCAGGAGGCCGTCTCCCACGGAAAGGGCAATGTAGTTGCTCAAGGCCATGCCCGCGGGCTCCCCATGGATCACCATGCCGATGATGATCCCCCCCAGGATGTTTACGGCGGTAATAAAGATCCCCACCTTCACGTTGCCGGAGATAAATTTGCTGGCCCCGTCCATGGACCCGTAGAACGAAAGCTCCAGGTCCAGCTTCCGCTTGCGGCCCTGGGCCTCCTCCTCGGTGATGCTGCCGGAGTTGAATTCCGCCTCGATGGCCATCTGCTTTTGGGGCATGCCGTCCAGGGCAAAGCGGGCCGCCACCTCGGAAACCCGGGTGGCCCCCTTGGTGATCACCACCGCCTGGACCGCGATGATCACAATAAAGATGATAAAGCCCACCACCAGGCCGTCGGTGGCCCCGGAGCCGACCACGAAGGAGGAAAAGGCCCGGATCATCCGGCCGTTAAACCTGGCCCCCTGGGTAAGGATGAGCCGGGTGGAAGACACGTTAAGGGCCAGGCCGAAAACCGTGACCACCAGCAGCACCGTGGGGAAGAGGTTAAAGTCCACCGCCTCCCGGGTATAGAGCACGATGAGCAGTACCAGGAGGGAGAGGATCAGGTTAAAGGCCATAAAGGTATCCAGCAGCACCGTGGGCAGGGGGATGATGATCATAACCACCACGGTGATGACGGCCATGGGGATAAGCATGTCCTGTAAGGAACCGAAGGGGTTCCGCCCCGGAGCGCCAAGGGCCTTGACGGGATCAGCCATATATCATTACTCCTTTCATGCTCTCATCGCCTCCTCCCGCCGCCGTTCCTCGTTAATACCCATGACCTTGGTCAGAATCGTGGCCACCACCTGCCAATAGGTGACGGGGATATACTCCCCCACCTCGGTTTCCGCATAGAGGGCCCGGGCCAGGGGACGGTTCTCCACCACCGGCACCCCGTTATCCTGGGCGATGCGGCGAATCCGCTGGGCCGTTTCGTCCTCCCCCTTGGCGGTAACCTGGGGCGCGGGCATGGTTGCCTGATGGTACTCCAGGGCCACCGCATAGTGGGTGGGGTTAGTGATCACCACATCGGCCTTGGGTACGTTGACCGTCATGTTCTGCATCATCATCTGCCGCATCCGGGCACGGATCCGGGAGCGCACGTAGGGGTCCCCTTCGTACATCTTCCGCTCCTCCTTCACCTCTTCCCGGCTCATCCGCAGGGATTCCCTATAGCGCCAGCGCTGGAACATATAATCCGGTATGGAAAGGAGGAGGAGGAGCAGGGCGCTGATAACGAGCATCCTGATCGCCAGGGACGCGATGGTCCCGATCCCGTTCCACAGACTGGTGGTTTCCAGGTTGATAAGCTTTTCCAGTTCCGAGCGGATCAAAAAGTAGGCCACCAGGCCGATGATCGCCATCTTCACGATGGACTTGAAAAAGTTAAACAGCCCGTCCACGGAAAAGAGGGTCCGCTGGAAGTACTGACCGAAGCGGGGCAGAATCTTGGAAAAATCCGGAACCAGGGGCTTGGTGGTAAAGATAAAACCCGTCTGTACCAGATTGGAGATGATCCCCGCCAGCATGGCCACGATGACCAGGGGCAGGGCAAGGCGGGCAAAATACCTGAAAAAAAGCCCCGCCACCAGACGGTCCCCCACCGCGTCCAGTTCGGTGGCCCGGGTGAGGAAGAACCGCAGCATCTCCACGCAGGTCCTCAGCATGGAGGGGCCCAGGAAGGCCAGGAGCAGGGCGGGGAGCAGGAGCCCCAGGGCGCCGATAAGCTCCTGGCTTTTGGCGACCCGGCCTTCCTCCCGGGCCTTCTGAATCTTGTATTCCGAGGGCTCCTCGGTACGGCCCTCATCCTCCGCGGCAAACCACTGGAGGTCGATGGCCAGGGCCGCGGCCAGGGAGGACCGGTCCCCCCTTCCCTCCCCCGGCCCGCCAGGGACCCGGGCGCTAAACCCCGCCCTCACGCCGGCGCCCCTATCTGTTCGCCTATCCGGATGTAGAGGTCCTGCAGGGCCGTAAAACCCGCGTCCATGACCCGGCTAAAGGCCTCCATCATAAAGGGCAGGGCGCTAAAGATGAGCAAAAAGGCCACGGCAATGGAAATGGGGAAGCCCTCGGAGAGGATGTTGATCTGGGGCGCAGCCTTGGAGATAAGCCCCGTGGCCAGGGAGGTGAGGAACAGGGTCCCCAGGATGGGCATGGAAATGATAATGGCGTCGAAAAAGAGCCGGGAAAGGCCCGCCAGGAGCATACCCAGCGCATGATCCCGGCCCGAAACCAGGGAGGCGATGCTGATGGATTGGAGGGAACGCCAAAAGCCCCCCAGGAAAAGCTCCCGGAAGCCCCCGGTGATCAGGAACACCAGCATGGCCACCAGGTTCAGGTACTGGCCCATCAGGGGGTTTTCAATCTGGGAAAGGGGGTCAAAGGTCTCGGAGGCTCCAAAGCCCATCTGGAGGGAGAAAAACTGCCCCGCGGTGGAAAAGGCGGAGAATATGACGGTGATAAAGAAGCCGGTGATCACCCCGATGACCGCCTCCCCGATAAGGAGGAGGAAGAAGGAGAGCCCCTGGGGGTTAAGAACCGCAGGGTCCGCACCCAGCAGGGGGTAGCTTTCCGCCTGGGGCAGAGCCGCAAACGCGGCAAGCCCCGCCAGGGCGATTTTGGCGGTCTGGGGCACCGCATCGGAGGAGAGGAGGGGCGCGGTTTCGATAAGCGCCAGGGCCCGGACCGCGATAAGGAGAAAGGCCGGGGTCCAGCGGAGCAATTCACTCAGCAAATCTTCGGTGATCATCTTTAACCTGCCATGCTGGGAATCATTTTGAACAACTGGACCGTGTAATCCCGCAAATGGGAAAACATCCAACCCCCCAAGAACATAAGCACCAGGAGAATGGCGAGGACCTTGGGCACAAAGGTAAGGGTCTGCTCCTGTATGGAGGTGGTAGCCTGGAGGATCGCCACCAGGAGCCCCACGATCAGGGCAAAGAACAGCATGGGGGCCGCCAGGTACAGCACCTCCAGAATTCCCCCCCGCAGCAGGGTTACCACATCTCCAATACTCACCGCTTACCCCTACACAAAGGAACGGACCAGTTGATCCGTCAGGAGCCCCCAGCCATCCACCAGGATAAAGAGGATAAGCTTGAAGGGCATGGATATCATCACCGGGGGAAGCATGATCATACCCATGGACATGAGGGCGCTGGCCACCACCATGTCGATGATGATGAAGGGGATAAAGAGCAGTATCCCTATCTTAAAAGCCACGGTAAGTTCGTTAAGGATAAAGGCCGGTATCAGCACATAGGTGGGCACGTCCGCCAGGGTCTCCGGCCGGTCCAGCCCCCGCATGGCCATGAAGAGCCGGATATTTTCCGGCCGCCCCGACATCTGGCGGTACATGAAAAGCCGCAAGGGGGCCTCCGCCTCCCGGTAGGCCTCCTGGACGGAAAGCTCCCCCTGGGAAAGGGGCGCCACGGAATTGTTATAAATGGTCTCGAAGGTGGGCCACATGATAAAAATGGTCATAAAGAAGGAGATGCCCAGGAGCACCTGGTTGGGGGGCACCTGCTGGAGGGAGAGGGCCCGCTTTACAAAGTCCAGCACAATGGAAATCCGCAGGAAACTGGTCATCAGGATGATGATGCTGGGGGCCAGGGAGAGCACCGTTAAGAGCAAAAGAAGCTGGAGGGAAAAGGCCACCTCCTGCCCGGTCTGGGGGTTCCGCACCGACAGATCGATAAAGGGAACCACCGGCGCCGGAGGCGGGGTGGGAATGTTCATGGTCCCCTGGGTGGAGAAGTTGGGGAAGGCCGGCTGGGCCGGGGCTTCCTGGGCCCCCGCCGGGGACGCCGCAAACAGCACGGCCAGGGCAGTAAGGAGCTTTATGCGAAGGGGGGCTGCATACCCCTTCATCGGGGACCTCATCACAGGCCCCTAAGCCGGTCGCGGCGGCGGCGGATACTATCCACCCCCGGCCCCTGGGAATCTTCCTCCGGGGCCCGGAAAAACCCCAGACGGCGGAGCAGGGATTGGAAATCCCCGGGCCGCTGGGAAACCGAGTTCCGCCGGGATTCCTCCAGGAACAGGGTATCCAGGGCTTCCTGCTCCGTCACATCGGCGATAGGGGAGATTCCCCCCTCCCCGGAGCCCACCACCCAGGCCCGGGTTCCCAGGGCCACCACGTGGACAAAACGATTCGGCCCCAACCGGGCGCTGGCCAGGACCCGCAGATGGGGATTCTGGCTGTCCCGGGGCCTGGAGAACCGTTTGATTACAAAAACAACGCCGTAAACGGCCACAGCGGCCAGGATAAGGAGCAGCACGGTGCGGAAGATCACAAAACCGGAGACCGGCCCCGGCTCCGCAATGGGGACGCCGGGAACCCCCTCCCCCAGCAACAGCTCCTCCTCGGCGCTGGTAGCGGCAGGGACGCCGGGATCGGACAAAGGCGAATCCTCCGGCTCCCGAATTCCCCCCCCCTCCTGGGCCCCAAGCGCGGGACCGGCGGCAAAGATAAGACCCAGGGCAAGCAAAAGCCCGGATAGACATGAGTAAAATTTATACCAACGGCGATATAACGGTTTCAGTTTTTCCCCTCCCAAGTACAAACTGAACGTTCAGGACAGATTTAGAGACTTACCTAATGATAAGCGGGATATAATAAAAAGTCCAGCCCCCGCCTCGAATTTCAGCAATTTAATTTTTAAGCAGTCCAAAGAGAAAGGCGCCGAAAATATTCACCGGGGGCCCGGCAGGGACACCCCCCAAGTCAGCCACGCTTGCGACTACGTCGCTTCGGTCAAGTGGCCGCCTTGGGGGTCCCCCTGCCGGGCCCGCCCTGCATGATTTGGGCGTCTTTTTTTGAAATCCTTTCAATTGCCACTAAAATAGGGAAGAAAAGTACCATAAAAAATGGTCAAACGGGTACCCTTGCGATCCGCAACGCCCCCCGGTAAAGTCCTAACTCCTAACTTCCGTCACTTCGCCCCCGGTAACGCCGTTCTCGTTAAAGGCATCTACGCATACAAAATACCGCCGCCCCTTTGCCAGCATACCTAAATCAAGTTCTGTCCGGTCATACAAAAGCCAGCTTGAATAGAGCTTTTCCCGGCTTATCCCAAAACGCACGTTGTAGCCGTCAGCGCCCTCTGAGGGCTGCCACCGTATGGACGCATTGACAGGCCCCGACCAATTCGCCCTGGCGCTTACTTTGGGAGGCGGCGTACCGTCCCCTTTACCGAAAACACGGATACCGCTTATGGTAAAGGGTGATTCGTAGGGCATTTTATAACCGGTGGCACGGATATACCGGACTTTAAGGGGATCTTCAAGTACCACATATTCATGGGTATGATCCTCAGAGCTCCCCCGCGTATCCTTCAAAGTCTGCCAAGCCTCGTTGTCCTGCGATACCTCAATCAAATATTCCGCCGCGCCGCAGTCCGCATCTATGATACGCTTGGAAAATTCACCCCTCCACCTGTCCGGCGGAAATTCCAATGGCGGTATCTTATGATCGCCTAAATTAAGCTGTACCGCGTTTACCGTATAAAGCTTGCCTAAATCGACGCTAAGCGAGTGCCCCGGCTTACTGTCGGCAGCCATCCAATAACTGCGTATGTCCTCATTGACCGCATTTTCCGGGATAAAGCCCGGCGCGGAAGAACTGGCCTGTGCGTGTTTTTTGTATGACAGCAGCATCCAGCCGACAAATACCCCGTTCCATATATCAATCTTGTTTTCGGGTATAAGCATAGGATAATCGGCAAAATGCTGGTTTACGCAAAACAGGCCATGGGCGTCAAATTCGGCAGGAAAAAGCCCAAGACGCCGTTCAAACGGATGGTTAACACTGATGCGCATCGTGGAGGCATGCCACCAGTTTCCATATTTATCGCAAAAGGTGCTGCCATGGCCGGCCCCGGTAATAAAACCTCCGGGTTTAGCGGATACGGGGTTGTGGTTCGCGCAGGTAAAGGGCCCAAGGGGTTTATCCGATACATATACGCCGTCGGAATAGACGTTATACTCCGTTCCCGGTGACGCATATTGGAGATAATAGGTTCCCTTATGTTTGGTCATCCATGCCCCTTCCATAAACGGCCCCCCGGTAAAATACGGATTTTTCACCTGTAGGCGCAAATCGTTATTCTCCGCACAGCGTTCCCAGCCGTTGGAGTCAGGATTCCCCTCAATCAATACTGTTTTTTCGCCCTTGGGTTTCAGCGTATGTTTATCAAGCTCGATACCCCAAATCGGTTCCCTGTCAGAGCAGCCCCAATACAAATATACCCTGCCGTCCTCGTCCTGAAAGAGATTAGGGTCCCAAAAAATCATATCCGTGGGAATTTCTTCAAAGGGCCGCTTAAGCGGGTCCGTGGTCCGGTAAAACGAACATTTGCTTCGGGATGAAGCGCAGACATAGAGATAATTATCAATTACACCCACGTCAGGGGCGTAGTCATAGGCAGGCAGTTCGGGGGTTTCCTTATATTCCCAGTCCACCAGGTCGCTGGAATAATAAAATCCTTTGGTCATAGATGCAAACAGGTAATATCTATCATCAAAAAGCCTTATAGATACATCCGCAGCCTCGCGAAAGACGCTGACCTTTCCATTTTCCATGGTATGCTGGTAAAGATAACGTACATTCAACGGATTACAAATTGATTTCATACTGACTCGTCCTCCGGGTTTATAAAAACAGTATTATGCCTTAATGCCGGACATTTTAATGCCTTCGACAAAATACTTCTGGCATAGAAAGAAGATTAACAATACAGGTATCAGGGTGATAGTAGCTACGGCCATCATCATACCTACCCTCATGGTGCCGTATACGCTTTGAAAGAACTGAAGCCCTATGGCTATGGTGTATTTCTGCATAGAATTAAGATAAATAAGGGGGGTGAAGAAATCATTCCAGTTATACACCAGGGACATGACGCCCACCGCCAAAATAACAGGTTTAACCGATGGCAGCATAATATAAAAATAGGTCTGAAAGGAGCTGGCCCCGTCCACAATGGCGGCCTCATCAAGTTCCTTAGGCAGGGTCTTGAAAAACTGGATAAACAGGAAAATGTTGAAGGCTCCTCCGCCGACCCAGGCCGGTACTATGAGGGGAAAGTAGGTGTCAATCCATCCCAGCCTGTTATAGAGCAAATATTGGGGTATAAGCGTAACCTGCGAAGGCAGCATAATGGTGCCAAGCAGAATGGTAAAAAGCAGGCCGGAAAACCGGGCCTTGAAACGTGAAAAACCATAGGCCACAAGGGACGAAGTGATTATAACGCCAATGGTTGAGCTAACGGCAATAATTACCGTATTTATTGTATATCGCGTGAAATCCGCATAAGCCCAGCCGTCGGGATAATTTTTAAAAACAAACTTTTCCGGTATAAAGGACGGCGGCAGTTTGAATGCCTCGCTCATGGATTTTAGCGATGTTGAAACCATCCACAAGAATGGAAATATACAGAACACGGCGGCCATTATGAGTATGAGGTAAATTAAGAATCTATTAACAAGCCTGGAAAGTCTATAGGATTTCATAACGGCGAATCTCCCAGCTATGAGTCATAAAAAACCCATTTATCCGATGTTTTCTGAATGACCAGTGTTATGGTCATTATGATTACAAACAAGCACCATGCCACCATAGATGAATAGCCCATTTTGCCATATTCAAAGGCATTCGTAAATAAATGCATAGAAACCGTATAAGTCGAGTTCAGCGGCCCGCCATCGGTAAGAATATACGGCTGCTGGAATATCTGGAAAGCCCCGATTGTTGATATGATCAGGTTAAAATAAATTGCGGGGGTTGAAAGGGGTAAGGTAATGTTAAACACGCAGCGCAGCTCTGAGGCTCCGTCAATTTTCGCGCTTTCAAAGTATGCGGCCGGTATATCCTGAATACCGGCAAGCATAATGAGTATGTTATTGCCGATTGTCCAAAGTGACATGATTACGATGGTAACCATGGCCATTTTCGTGCTATTGAGCCATTTTACGGCGGGAATCCCGATCAATCCAAGCACATAGTTTATCAGGCCGAAATCCGAGTTAAATATCCAGCCCATGAGCACTATGGTGGCAACGCCGGCGGTTACATAGGGCAGATAAAAAACCGTGCGAAAAAAACCAAGGAACATTACCTTCCTGCTTAAAAGCAGGGCAACAAAAAAGGCCAGTACGATACTTGACGGTACAAACATGGCAACATACCTGATGCTGTTTATAAAAGACTTTATAAACACCGGGTCCATCGTAAAGGCATATTCCCAATTTTCAAAGCCGATAAATTTACCCAGTCCATCGAAGCTGGCATCCGTAAAAACAAGCACGAAAGAATAAATAATCGGATAAACCGTTAAGACAAGAAATCCTACAAGCCAGGGCGCCGTATACAAATAGAAATTTCTTTCGTCCCGTTTTTTTAGGCCGGCGTATTTCTTATTTTTCAATCGTTTTACCTCATATCAATCAGAGGGAGGGGAGATGTTCCCCCCTCCCAATTCACGTCTTTTGCAGGATAAAAAAATTCCCTGCCGCCGGATTCGATCCCAAAACCCGGATAGGTTTTAGGAAAACCCTATTCAATGTTAAGTTCTGAAAAAGCCCTTTGTACCAGCGGAAAATACCGGTCCTGGGCGGCTTTGGCGCTTAAACCTTCTATGGTTACCGCCTGCCACATCTGTGTCCACTGATCGCCTACCCGCGCAAGGGCGCCGCCCCATATATTAAGCCGTGAGGTTGCCAGGCCCTGTACATATTTAGCATTGGTCATGGGACCATATTTTATGCTGGAATATTCCCCACCGGCTATCCTCTTGTTTGCCGGCATGCCAACCCTCATGGTCTGTCTGGCCATATCATCATTGGCAAATGAAACTTCCTTGAGGAACAGCCAGGCCGCCTCTTTGTTCTTAGCGGCAGCATTCATCGCATAGCCGGTAGCATAGGTGATATTAGTGTTTCTCCCGTTTGTATCTTTGGGCGGCAATACCGCGTCCCATGCGAAACTATCGCCGATTTCCTCGGCAATGGTGGCTATTTCAAAACCACCGGCCGGGAATACGGCCGCTTTGCCTGAGACAAACAACTGTTCCTTGGGCAGCGTCTGGGATGCCACATCATCGGGAAGCGCGCCATCTTTTATCAATTGACCGAACAAATCAAGACCGGCGGCAACTTCCGGGCTGTCCAGCAGCACCCTTTTAAAATCGTTCGTATAGGGCACTCCGCCCATGCTTATGGTAGCGAAATTCGGATTCACCCAGTGATTAACAAGAAAATACACATGATTAATGCCGGTACCGGAAACAAATCGCGGGGCCAACCTGGCCACATCTGCCCATGTCCAGTTATCGGTGGGGTAAGCCGCGCCCACCTTGTCAAAAAGATCCTTGTTATACAAAAAGACGAAGCAGTTAGCCAGCAAGGGCAGGGCCTCAAGTTTCCCGCTGGGCCGGTAGTACCCTTCAAGCATACCTTCCGTAATCACGGCATTAAGATCGATGTTGTCACGCCGCACATAGGGATTCAAATCTTCATAATACCGCGTCATCAGACCGTAATAATCGGGGGACATCTGCATAACGTCACCGGCATTACCGGCGGCATAGGCGGCGGCGGACTTCTGATCCCAAACACTGTCGGCGGTCGGCAATACGACATGCTCAACCTTAATCTCCGGATGCGCCCTGGCGAATACCTTTACGGCTTCCTCACGCATCGTTTTTTCCAAATCGGCGCCCCACGACCAGATGGACAAGGTCCCGCCGCTCCCCGAACCGCCTGACGACGACCCGCCCTGACCGCCTGCGAATAGGGCGGCGCTCAGGCAAAGGGTCAATAAACAGAACAAAATCTTTTTCATCTTTACACTCCTCCTGTAAAAAGCCAACCAACGAATAGGCCGGCAGCCGGCTTTTCTTTTTCTCCCGGCAACGCCGGTATTTTTCCCGCGGCCCCGCAGGGGCCGGCGGTTAAGGACAGTGGTAATAGTTTTATCAGAGCGGTTGGGGGAAACATGAGATGAAGGAAAAAAATTAAGATTCCGCCGTACCGGAACGGCTTATAAGTTGATAATGCTAACGAAACTACTTGTTGGGGGGGGGGGGGGGGGGGGGGGGTAAAAAACATTAATATAAATCCCGCCCATGATGGAGGCCTCATTTT
>JAISQJ010000056.1 GCA_031274285.1 Treponema sp.
ACCACGGCGATAAGGGCGGTGATGGGGGCGCTTACTCCGGGGCCCGCCACAATTTTAAGCAGGGTCCCCGAAACAAGGGCGTCAATGGTTATCGTTACCTTGTCGGTTTCTATGGTAAAGAGGGGCTGTCCTTCGACAACCGCTCCCCCTTCCGCTACATGCCATTCCACAATGGTCCCCTCGGTCATTTGGAGACCCTGCTTGGGCATTATGATCCGTTCTGCCATACCCGCCCCCTATGCCGAAAGAATATGCAGGGTTTTTTTGACCGCCGCGGTAATGTCCTCCACTTGGGGAACCACGGCGTTTTCAAGGCCCAGATTAAAGGGAAGGGAACACATTTTGGAGCCGACCCGCTCGGGGGGGGCGTCAAGGTAGGCGAAGGCTGTTTCGGCAACCCGGGCGGCTATTTCCGTACCCCAGCCCATATTTTTGTGGGCTTCGTGAACCGTAACCAGATGTCCTGTTTTTTTCACCGACCCGGTGATGGTGTCCATATCCAGGGGCGTCAGGGTGCGGGGATCGATTACTTCCGCGGAGATCCCCTCTTTGGCAAGGAGTTCCGCCGCTTCCAGGGATTTTCCCCGGTAGAGAAAATTCGCCACAATCGTTACATCCTTTCCTTCCCGGACAATTTCCGCCCTGCCGAAGGGAAGGGCCCATTCCCTGTCGTCCGGGACTTCCCCTTTGGAGGAATAGAGGGCCTTGTGTTCAAAGAACAGCACCGGATTGTCGTCCCGGATGGCGGTCCGGAGCAGTCCCGCCGCGTCCGCCGGAGTGGAAGGGCAGACCACTTTGATGCCGGGGATGTTCATCATCATCGACTCCACTGACTGGGAATGCTGGGCTCCGTTGCCCCGGCCTATTCCCTGCTGGCCCCGGATCACCATGGGAACCTTTACCTTGCCGCCGAACATATACCGTATTTTGGCGGCCTGGTTGAGGACCTGATCCATGGCGAGGTACAAAAAATCCATGTACATCAGCTCCACCACCGGCCGCATTCCCACGCTGGCTGCCCCCACCCCGGCGCCCACAAAGGTATTTTCCGAAATAGGGGTGTTCCGGACCCGGTCTTCGCCGAATTCCTCCAGGAGGCCCCGGGTACAGCCGAATATACCCCCCTGTTTGGCGATATCCTCGCCCATAAGAAAAATCTCCGGATCCCGGCGCATCTCTTCCGCCAGAACATCCCGTATCGCCATGGCATAGGTCTTTACGCTCATCCGGGGTACGCTCCTTCTACATACATTCCTTCCATTACACGGGCCGGATCGGGTTCCGGCGCGTCCAGGGCGAACTGCGCCGCCTCGGCCACTTCCTCCCGGGCGCGGTCGTCAATGGCGTTTAATTCGTTTTCCCCGGCAAGCTTGTTATCCAGCAGGTAGGCCCGCAGGCGTTTGATGGGACATTTTTCCATCCACGCCGCCACCTCCTCCCTGGTCCGGTATACCTCGGGGTCTCCGGTCCAGTGCCCTTTCCAGCGGTAGGTTTTGGCTTCGATCAGGGAAGGACCTTCCCCTTTTCTTGCCCTGTCAAGGCATTTTGAAAAAATCTCCAGCACCGCAATCACGTCATTACCGTCCACCACATAACCGGGCATGGCGTACGATGCGGCCCGGTCGGCAATATCCTTTACCGAGGTGGACTGGCTTACGGGCACGCTGATGCCGAAACCGTTGTTTTCGCAGACAAAAATACAGGGAAGCTTCCACACCGAAGCCAGGTTGAGGGACTCGTGAAAGGTTCCCTGGTTGGAAGCGCCGTCTCCGAAAAAGGAAACCGTTACCCGGTTGGTTTTGCGCATTTTCTGGGCCAGGGCGCCGCCCACGGCGATGGGCAGTCCGCCGCCCACTATGGCGTTGGCCCCCAGGTTTCCCCTGGCCAGATCGCAGATATGCATGGACCCCCCCCTGCCCCGGCAGAAGCCGGTTTCCTTTCCCATAAGCTCCGAAAAGGCACTCTTGAGATCCCGGCTTTTGGCAATGCCGTGGCCGTGGCCCCGGTGGGTGGAGGTGATATAGTCATCCTCGTTCAAGAGGGCGATAATGGAAGAACAGATCGCCTCCTGGCCTATACAAAGATGTACCGAACCCCGCAGTTTGTTTTCCTGAAAGAACCGAAAGGCGGTTTCCTCAAAAAGCCGTATTTGTTTCATAATTTGATAAATATCCAGCAGCAGTTCCCTGGGGTAACTTTGTTTTTCCCGACTCAAATGTATCCTCCAAAAATACCGGTGATGCTTTAGTATATCAAAAAAGAACTGGTATTACAAGAAAAAAATTGGTATTATTTACAAACCGATCAGGAGGCAGCGATGTTTGAACAGTTACAGCACAAACGGATATATGAAGAAGTGGTGGACATGATTGTACAGCGTATCCGGTCCGGGGCTCTTGTGGTAGGCCAGCGCTTTCCCCCGGAACGGATTCTGGCGGAAGAAATGGGGGTCAGCAGGACCAGTTTACGGGAAGCCCTCAGAGCGCTGGAAAGCATGGGATACATTAATTCCGTCCCCGGCGGGGGGAACTATGTCAATTCCGTATCGGTGGAACATGTTTTGCCCCCCCTGTCCGCCATGGTTGCCCAGGACAAGAGGCTTGCCAGGGACATTATTGATGTGCGGCTCCATCTGGAGGTCCACATGGCGGAACTGGCGGCGAAGAACGCCACCAGGCAGCAGCTTTCCCAGATTTATGGCGCGATCCTTAACATGCAGTCGGAAATTGAAGAGGGGGGCAACGGCATACAGGGGGACAATCAATTCCATCTGGAAATTGCCGGTGCTTCGCAGAACAGGGCCTTTGCGATCATTTCCGAACTGGTGGGGGAATTATTGACCGAATCCCGCAAGGCCACCCTGGACATTCCCGGCCAGCCCGCCAAAACCATAGAAGATCACCTGCAAATTTTCGAAGCCATCCGGGACGGCAGCCCCGAACGGGCCGCCGCCGCCATGGAAGCCCATTTAAAAAAAGCCCAGGACAATCTGCTGAAATTCCGGGAAGATCGGGAAGCTCCTTCGGAAACGAGGGAAGAAACCGCCGCTACGGATAACCCTAATCCAGCAGGGCAATTGCCCTGACCGGCGAACCGTCCCGGCCTTCCAGCTTTAAGGGCAGGGAAAAGAAGGTAAACACCGTATCCGGGGGAAGCTGTTCCAGCTGGGCCAGGCCTTCGACGATCACAATCCGCTGACCGAGCATCTTTACATGAACATACTTCCAGTCATAGCCGTTGGGGGTGGGTATGTCCATCCCCACCAGGGTGATCTTCTTCTCCACAAACCAGTCCGCCAGTTCCTTGGAAACATAGGGAAAACCGGAAAAGAAGGAAGGATCGGGAAATTTTTTGTCCCACCCCGTATGGAGGAGCACGCTGCATCCCTGATCGATGTATTTTTCCACCGGTTTAAGATCCTCCGGGGTGATGGGGGTATCGGGGGTTTTTTTGGTCAAATCCAGCCGTACCGCCTTAACCACGCAGTGTTCCAGGGGAAGCTTGTCGATGGTCTCCCCGTCGTTGTAGAAATGGCGCTGGGCGTCCATGTGGGTCCCCTGATGGAGGGAGGTCACCAGCCGCGAAAGATTATACCCCAGGGTTTCCAGGGTACAATGCCAGCTTATGGATATTTTGGGATCCATCGCCATACCGGGCGCCCCGTCATAAAGGGGGGCGCTTAAATCGATAATTTTACTCATAGCTTTCCTCCGCTGGAAATAGTCCGCCTACGCGCTGCCGGCAAAATTTGCCGTTTTGCCAAGCCCCTCCGGCCCCATGGCAAGGTAGCCGGAATCGGCAAAAAGATCGTGCCCGGTGATTACCGCGGCGTCGTCACTAAGAAGGTATACCGCGGCGGCGGCGATGTCCGCGGGTTCCTGAAGTTTTTGAAGCATGTGATATTCTTCCCAGGCTTTGGGGGTGCTTTCCCAGGTCTTCTCCGGGGTAGCCTTAAGAACCTCGTCGGTTTTGACCCATCCGGGGCTCAGACAGTTTACCCGTATATGGGGGGCAAGATCCAGCGCGGCGCAGCGGATAAGCTGTTTTACCGCCCCCTTGGCGGCGTTATAGGTCCAGCGTCCGGGCTGGGCAATATGGCCGGAAATACTGGAAATACAAACCACCGCCCCTTCTTTCTTTTTTCTGTTTTGGGAAAAACAGGCGATCATCCGGGCATAGGCCGCTGGTCCCGCCATAAAGGTATGGATCCAGTCTTCGTATGTGGCGTCCATGGCCTTGGCGGTAAAGGGAAACGCGTTGTTCACCAGAAAGTCCAGTTCCCCAAAGAGGGCCCGCCCTTTGGCGATAAGCGCCGGGGGCGTATCCTTTGCTTCCATATCCGCGGGAACAAAATACACCCCGTCCCCGTACTGTTTCTTTAATTCCCCCAGGGCCTCTTCGCCGGTTTTTTCATTCCGTCCGCAGAAAAGGACCTTTACCCCTTCTTCCAGAAGGCGCTCCACAACGGCCCGGCCTATACCCCTGGAACCGCCGCTTACCACGGCGGATTTTCCTTTTAATCCTTTCATAGATACCCCGGCTTGATAATAAAAACAGGGGCGCCGGAAATTTTTCCGGCACCCCCGTCCCTTTCAAAATATGCTATTTTGAAAGGACTGGTTTCCACAAGTGGAACCTTACGCTTTCCTAAAACAGCGGCGCGTATTCGTCGATGTTGGAAGCGTCGTAGACCATAAGATCCTTAAGGGTCAGAATCTGTCCGTTGCTTTCAACCGAAACGGTTCCAAGCTTGCCCGCTTCAAAGGAAGAACCGGGAGTGGGCTTGTAACCCTTGTTGGCGATGGCGTCTACCAGATAGGTGGCAAGGTATCCTTCATAGGGAGGATTCCACAGGGCGAAGGACTCGCAGGTTCCGTCCTTTACAAATTCCAGCATGGTCGAGGGCAGCCCCAGGCCGGTAAGTTTAACCTGGCCGGAAAGACGCCGGGTCTGGAGCACCTTGGCGCAGGCGGGGATACCCGCCGCGGTGGGGGCGATAACTCCCTTGAGGTTGGGATACTGGGTAAGCAGGGCTTCCATTTCGGTGGTGGATTTTTCCGGCTGATCGTCGCCGTAAACCACGGTTACCAGATTCATGTTGGCATATTTGGAATCTGTTAAAGCCTGCTTGATCCCGTCAATCCAGGCATTCTGGTCCGGAGCGTCGGTGGTGGCGGAAAGGATCGCAAAGTCCCCGGAATAACCCATCTGCTGGCCCATAAGTTCAATCAAAAGGGGGCCCACATTGGCAAAGCTGGCGGGCATAATCGCCGCGTCCCGGTGATCCTCGCTGCCGGGGATATCCTGGTTCATGATGAACACATTAACGCCGGCGGCCCGGGCATCGTCAAAGGTCCGGTTCAGCGCGGAGTCATGATTCGCCGATACAAAGACCGCAAAGGCCTTGTTCTGTACCGCCGCTTCAATGTACTCAATCTGATCGGTGGGACCCGCGGTGGCCGGGCCGGTGTAGATGTACTCAAACTTATCCGCCCCCAGTTCGGCAATCGCCTCTTTAAATCCCACATCAATGGCATAGAAATAGGGATTTACCGAATCTTTGGGGATAAAGTAAATCTTGAGCGGCCCTCCGCTTGCCGCCTGCTCCCCGCCGCTCCCCTTACAGGTCAGGAACGCCATCGCCATGACAAGACACAGGACGATAAGCGCCAGCTTCTTCAACTGCTTCATTTTTTTCCTCCAAATGAAAATTATCTCTACCGGAACATTAAACAGTACCGGTAATATCCTCTTTAATAAGGTCCTTTTGTAAAGACCTCATTTATCCTTCATCTCCTGTAACATGGAACCAATATTGGGAATAATAATTGAAACCAAAAGGATTATTCCCATAACAAACATCTGGGTATCGGCGGTTATATTGGCCACGATAAGGCTTGTTTTAAGGATAATCACCAGGAATATCGCTATAAAGGTGCCTATGATACTGCCCCGGCCTCCGTTGATATCCGCCCCTCCCAGAAGGACCATGATCACGATGTCGATTTCCGCATTAAGGGCCATGCTGTACTGGACCAGGAGAAGCCGGGACATGGTAAGAAGCCCCGCTATGGCGGAAAGGATGCCCGAAACGATAAACAGGTTAAGCTTTATCCGCCTGGTATTGACCCCGGAATGAATCGCCGCCTGCTCGTTGGCGCCGATGGCGAAGATCTTCCGGCCCACGCTGGTCCGGTGAAGGACCAGATAGGCCGCTATACCGCAGAGGAGAAAGAACACCACCGTAACGCTGACCTGGGCCCCGAACAGCCGGAACACGGTAAGACTGTCCACCCTGTTAAACCAGTCGGGAAACCTCCCCAGGCTCTTGTCCCCGATAAATATCTGGGAAATACCCCGGAACGCGTTCATGGTTCCTATGGTAACTATCATGGCGGGAAGCCTCGCATAGGCCACCAAAAGCCCGTTAACGGCGCCGCAGGCGGCTCCCACCAAAAGGCCGCAGACTATGCCCCATCCCATGGGAAGCCCCGCATGGAACAGAATAGCCGCAATGGTGGCGGAACAGCTCATCACCGCCGGGACCGACAGATCGATCATCCCCGCGGTAATGATAAAGGTCATGGCAAGGGCGGTAAGGCTTAACTCGATGTAACGGTTACTGGTCCGCAGAAGGTAGGCGAGATCCCTGAAATTCGAAGAAAAGGCCATACTGATAAGAAAGACCGCCACAAGCAGCATGAAGGGCACTACCTCGGTCCTGCGTAACATTGCCGTTAGTTCTTTTCGATTCATCATCCTGTTCTTCCTTACAACGCCGCATGGCCGGGGCTTAATTTGCCATAGGACTTGAGTTTCGCCTTGTCCTGCATGACAGCCACGCCCCGGTCCAGAAGCAGGGCTATGACAATAATAAGGCCGTAACTGAAACGCTGTACCGTACCGGGCACCCCCACCGAGGCGATAATGGTATTGATGGTTCCCAAAAGCAGACAGCCCAGGAAAATTCCCGGTACCGTACCCTTGCCCCCGGACACGCTGACGCCGCCGATAATGGTCGCCGAAATAACCACAAATTCAAGGCCGCTGCCGGTGGTATTGGGGTTGACATAACCGAACCGGGCGATGGCCATGATGCCGGTAATCCCGCAGAGGAGCCCGGTAATGGTAAAAACAAGAAATTCCGTTTTCTTGCAGTTGATTCCCCGCAGGTGAGCCCCCTCCCGGTTGGAACCGACGGCGTACACTTCCCGCCCGAAGTGGGAATAATTAAGAAGGATAAAAAACACCAGGGCAATACCGAAGCTGATCAGCACCATCCAGGGAATAAACAGGGACCCCAGGGGAATACCCCCGGAAACCACATTACTCATCCCCGGGGGAAGCTCATAGCCTGTGATCTGCTTTCCCGATGAAACAATGTAGGTTAAACCCCGGTACGCGTTGATGGTCCCCAGGGTAACGATAATCGCCGGTATCTTGAGGTAGGCGATAAGAAAGCCGTTAAAGGCGCCGCAGAGCAGACCTATAACAAGGGCCGCAACAATGCCGGCGGGAATGGAAAAGCCCAGGTCCCGAAAGCAAAGCCCCGCGGCCATGGCGCTTAAGGCAACGGAGGAGCCGATGGAAAGATCAATATCCCTGATGATAATAACCATCATCATCCCCAGGGCCATGGTCAGGTTAAGGGGCATCCAGAGAAAGACGCTGTTGATAAGACTGGGCAGGCGCTCGCTGGTAAAGAGCGCCGGCCTGGCAATACCCGCCACAAGAAAAATAAGAACGGTAATCGCCAAAGTAGCCAGTTCTTTGATGTTTTTATTAACAAACCGTTTTATGCCGTCCATTATGCCCCGCTCCTCTGCCGCGCCGTTGATGCCGCCGTCATAATCTTCTTTCCGTCCAGTTCGTCCCGGTTCAACTCGGCGGTGATGTGTCCGTCGCACATCACATATACCCGGTCGGAAAGCTGGAGTATCTCCGGCAGCTCCGATGAAATCATCAAAATCGCCTTGCCCTGTTTCGCAAGCTCGTTGATAAGCCGGTACACTTCCATCTTGGCGCCCACGTCAATGCCCCGGGTAGGTTCGTCCAAAATCAGAATATCCGATTCGGTTAAAAGCCATTTGGCGATAACCACCTTCTGCTGGTTGCCCCCGGAAAGTTCCTTTACCGCCTGTTCGGTATTCCGCATCCTGACCTTGAGATACTTGACATACTGCTTAACCAGTTCCTGTTCCTTTCCGGCCTGGATAAACCCGAGCCTGGAAGCTATGCGCCTGAGTATGGCAAAGGTCATATTGTATTTGATACTGAAGGCGGTGATAAGCCCGGTACGGGCCCTGTCTTCGGAAACCATGGCAATACCCTGTTTCATCGCGTCCAGGGGATTTTTGATGCTTGCCTTTTGGCCCTTGATAAAAATCTCCCCCGAAAGGGCGGGCTGGGTGCCGAATATGGCGGAAGCGGTCTCGCTGCGGCCGGCCCCCACAAGGCCCGCCATGCCGACAATTTCCCCCTTCCGTACCTTGAGGCTTATATCGTAGTACTGCCCCGGATAGGTAAGCCCTTTGGTTTCCAGAATCACATCCCCTATGGGCGCGGTCTCTTTGACAATGAGCTCGTTTATCGACCGGTTGATCATCATGTGAACCAGGGTATCCGTGGTGGTTCCCTCTCTGGGGCGCTCTCCCACGAGGAT
>JAISQJ010000123.1 GCA_031274285.1 Treponema sp.
AAACTGGGGAGGACATTCGTTATAACCGCCACGCTCATAGACCTTAATACCAACGAAACCATGGGCGGCGCTCCCATGCAGATGGACAGTATTGAGGAAGCCTTTGAGAAAATGGACGCGCCGATTACGGAGATGATACAAAGGCTGACAGGAGGGAGCGGCGCACGGGCCGCGGTGGCGCCCCCAAGACCGCGTATCGAAGGAAGCGCCACAGGTATCACTATAGAGGTAAGCAGCTCACTTGGCGGGATACTCTACTTTCAGGGGGAAGAAGTTGCCACCCTTTGGGACAACGAAACCCACGCCATTCCCATAGAGCGGCCGGGTACGTATACCGTCAAGATGGTTTTTAATGATGGCAACGGAGAAACCCGCGTGATAACCATTTCAACGCGGGGTGTAACAAAACTTGAGTTTTATGGCATTGGCAGTACCGGTCCCGGCGGCGGCATGGTGTTTTTTGCTGAAAACGGCAGGTACATGGAAGTCAGCGGTATTTTAGGGGCGGCTACATGGAGCAACGCCTTAATCCTTGCCAGGAATTACCAGGGCGGCGGTTATTCCGATTGGCGTTTACCAAGCAAGGAGGAACTGAATCTTGTCTATCAAAACCTACGGGCGAAAAACATAGGTAATTTAGGAGATAGTAGTCACTGGTCTTCCTCCGAGGGCAGTGTTTATGTCTCCTGGAATCAGAGGTTCAGTGACGGCAGCCAGTACAGCAGCTACAAGGATAGTACGAGTTCGGTTCGTGTCGTGCGGGCTTTTTAGCCCTTTAACCATTTTAAGGTTACCGCCAAAGAAGGCCGAAAAATTTTAAGGTATTTGGTTATATCCTAAATCGTACGGGGAGCAAGCCTATGAAAAAACTAAAAAGCGTGGGCGTATCAATCCTATTTGTTTTAGCGGCCTCTTTTACCGCCCAAGCCCAATCCGCGGATCCCTTTACCGGGAGCCGCTGGCAGGGACGCATAAGTTACCGGGACTCTGGAGGCAAAAGCCGTAGCGAACTCTATGAACTAATCCTGGTCCCCAACGGCACCTGCATTGTTACCGTCAGCGGCAGAGCTGCAGGGGGGGACGGCCAGGATATATTTCAGGATGCCGACGGTCTCTGGTCCTTCGACGAAACCACCTTCCGCCTGGACTGCGATTTCCCCGATCCGGTATTTGAACACCTGCCTGCCCTTAATTGGGTCAGTTTGTATCAGTTCGACGCACTCAAAAGCCGCTTCACCCTGCTGGTAAAGCCCTACCCGAATGCGCCGAATACGGTAAGGGCGGCGTTCAATAAAGTTGATGATTGATGCCTGGCTAAGCGCCGGAACGGTAGTTCCGCGCCTTCGAGGCTTCATCATGGGGGCCTGTAGAGGTCTTCTCATATATGAAAAAGATCGCCCCCTGTGGGCGGTCAAGGAGTATTACCGTGAACAAGAGAAAGATGTTTGTGGTGTTATTAGCGGCCATCCTTCTTGCTGCGGGCTGCGCTTCCTCTCCGGCGCCAACGGCCTCTCAACCCGCGTCTGCCTACGCGCAAAGCGAGCCGGGCTCTCAAACCGCCATCGCTTCAGAGGAAGCGAGAAGAACCGCAGATCAGAGCCGTGTCCTCGATTGGGCCAACCGCGGCCTGGGCGAAGACGCCTCCCCGGTGTGGCTCTTGCCCGCCATCCGGGGTAACTTCAGGATTTTCAAGCAGGATTGGCAGATCGGGGACGATAAGGTGCTCAAGGTAGGCGTATCCCGCGCCCCCGCGCTCAATGCCGCCCAGACCATTGCCGATGTGCAGTACGCGGCCCGGCTTGCCAATCAATTGAAACAGTCGGTCATTACCAAAGCCGCTATAACTTTGGGCGATGACGATCAGTTTTCCATCGTCAATGACGCGGCCACCAAGGCAACGGTCACCATAGCCGGACAGGAACGGCTCACCGACTTTTGGCAGCTTACCGAAACGGTTGATAAAAACGGCAGGACCGTTACCGCGTACAATTACTACGTAGTCTACGCCTGCGACCCCGATGTGTGGAGCAAGCTGGTGGCCAAATACTTGCTCGATGTAACCGGCAATTTGCAGGATGAAAAAGCCAAGCAGACCATCGCCGCCATGTTCAATGAAATTGACGCGGAAACCCGTTATGACCGGGAAAGGTCCGAAGCGGAATTCATCGCCGAAATCCGCGCCCAGCAGGCCGCCTTGCAATCCCCCATACCCCCCGCGGCCCAACGCGCCGCCTACCGCTCTGGCGATCCCGCCAGAATAGCCGCCGCCAGCGTAACCCCCAACGACACCGACTACATCGCCGCGCTGGCCGCCATTGCGGGAATAGAATAGCACAGCGAAATGGGTAATCCGCAATGGGTATAGCATTACCCATTGCGCCCCCAGGAGAGGGAATTATGAAAGAACGAAGAGAGTATACCAAAGCCTTTAAAGAATCGGCGGTGGAGCTGCTGGTAAATTCCGGGAGGAAGATCAAAGACGTAGCCGAGGAATTGGGGATCAGTCCCGAAAACCTCAGGCGATGGAGACGGGAGGAGGGGGAGCCGGGGCCTAATCAGGCTTTTTCCGGAAAAGGAAACCCTCGGGATGAGGAGCTTGCCCGGTTGCGGAAAGAGAACGCTGATCTGCGGGAAACTAACGAAATTCTAAAAAAAGCGGTAGCCATCTTCAGTCTGAAGATGCCCCGGTAACGAGGTATTGGTTCAGGTATCAGATATTCAGAAGGAAAAATATTTATTGCGACCGCCATCCCCGCTATTTACAGACATCCTTAATTAACCACATTTACCGGACTTCCCCTGATAAAGGCCGCCAGGTTTTCCACCGCGATGTCCATAAGACGCCCGCGGCTTTCCTTGGGCGCCCAGGATATGTGGGGCGTGATGATACAGTTTTTTGCCCTGAGCAGGGGATTGTCCCCCCGTATCGGCTCGGTGGAAACCACATCGAGCCCCGCGGCGTAGACCTTGCCGGAATTCAGGGCATCCGCCAGGTCCTGTTCCACCACCAGGGGACCCCGGGAATTGTTCAGGATGATCACGCCGTCCCGCATTTTAGCGATAGTAGTTTTATTGATGATACCCTGGGTCTCAGGAAAGAGGGGGCAGTGCAGGGCGATCACATGGGACCGGGAAAAAAGCTCGTCCAAATTAACATAATCGGCAATGCTTTTCCCCGCCGCATTTGGGTTCGCGTCATGGGCGATGACCCGCATGTTCATGGCCTTAGCGATTCTGCCGGTGGTTTGTCCTATGCGGCCAAAGCCGATAATACCCATGGTCTTGCCGGCCAATTCGATCAAGGGAAAATCCCAGAAACACCAATCGGCGCTTTTTTCCCACCGCCCTTGTTTTACGGCCTTGTCATGGTGGCCAATGTGGTGGCAGATCTCCAGCAGCAGGGCTATGGCAAACTGGCCCACTGCATCCGTACCGTAGGCGGGGATATTGCAGACCGTTATGCCCCTGGCTTTGGCCGCGCCTAGGTCCACCACATTGTAGCCGGTGGCAAGAAGGCCGATATATCTTATTGAAGGACAGGCGGCGATAAGTTCCGCCGTAATGGGAGTCTTATTGGTGATCACCACGTCCGCATTTCCGATACGGCTAATAGACTCCAAGGAGCCGGTCAGGGAGCTGCGATCGTACACCGTAAGTTCTCCCAGTTTTTCAAAACCTTCCCAGGAGAGGTCGCCGGGATTTTCAGTGTAGCCGTCAAGAATTACAATTTTCATAGAATCTCCGCCAACATATTTTACCATATTTTACCATATTTTACCGATTTTTGGCCATTTCGCCGCGCCATTGGCGTAATTGTTCCACCGTGGGTTTAATGCCTTCACGAATGGCTTTCCGGCAGGGTTCCAAAACAAACAACTCCGCCTTTGACACCCGGCGGCAGGCTTCGGCCAACTGCGGGGCGGCTTCCGCGGGAATGACGAGGGCCCCGTGGCGATCCGCGTGGATCAGGTCTCCGGGCTTCACCGTCATGCCGCAAATTTGCACTTCGCCGTTGTGTTCCACCAGATGGGATTCCGCCCTGGCCACCATGATATCGGTAGCAAAGAAGTAAAACCCCAAAGGCCCCACCTCGTTGAGGTCCCGCACGCCGCCGTGGGTCAGGGTCCCCACCGCCCCCAGGGCCTTGAAGGTGGCGGCCTGCACCTCGCCCCAAAAGGAGCCTATGGGGCGCGGGTCGATGTCCTGTATCACCGCCACAACGGGATTCTCTGTCCGCAAAACATCCTCAAAAAAGGAAAACAGCATTTCTTTTTGATCCGCCGTTGGCGCTTCCCTGCCGGAAACCCTGGCCGTCGCGGCATAACCCACCATGGGTTTTTCGTTGGGGGTACGCAGCAGCAAGCCCGGCCAGGTAAAGCCTGCCGTATTGGGCCGGAGCTTAAAGCCCTCCAGCGCGTTCCACACGGTGGGGGTATCAAATTCCCGCAGTTCTTCCAACTGTTTTTTTGTTAAAGCCATTGTCATTATCCTTCCTGTATACTATCGCACTATTACTGCGGTTATCAGTACCAGCACGGTTCCGAGGATCATGGTCCACTTAAAGCACGCCTTAAAGCCTTCCCTGTAAGAGATCCCCATGAGGCCCAAGCCGAGGTACACCGAAGCCGTTGTCAGGCAGAGGCCGGTTCCGACGACACGGCCCACGCAAAAAATGGCGGCGGTGGTTATCGCGGGAACCCCATACTCGGCGGCCACGTTTACTACCACCGGAAAGATACCGTACATCATGGCATCGGTGTTGAGCAGATAGCTCAGGGGCGTTACCAGCACTCCCAGGATAATATGAATACTGCCGCCGAGGCTCTCGGGGATCAGCGAAACAATGGCCTTCGACAGCGCGTCGAACATTCCCGCGCCTTCCATAATGCCCAGGAGGGCGCCTGCGCCGATTATGGTATAAATATTGAGCAGCACATTACCCGCATACCGTTTAATCAGGGCGTTTTGTTCCTTCACGGTCCTATAGTTAAGGGGCAGCACAATGGCGCAGGCCACGAGAAAAATGATGTAGGAAGGCAGCCCGAGAAAAAGCGACGCCAGCAGCAGAACGGTTATAAGCATATTCACCCAGAATAGCTTGGGACGCCGCAGTGCCTTTTCCGCATCGCTTACCTCAAGTTGACCAAAACCGGCATCCGAGGCCGGGATAAATTCCCCGCGTTTCTGTTCCGCCCGTGAAGCCAGGTACAGGATCACAAAGCTGAGCAGTAATGCGATGATATGGACAGGCAATATTTTCCAGTAAATGTCCATGACATCCAGGTTGAGAACCACCGCCGTCCGGGGAACCGGCCCCGCCCAGGGCAGGAGGTTCATGGAACCCACCACGGTACTAAAAATAAGGGCCATCAAGGTGCGGCTTATTTTGAGCTTGTCAAAGATGATAAGCATGGGGGGTACGGTAACCATCAGGGTGGTAAGCCCCTGGCCGTCCAGGTGGGTGATCATGGCTATTACCGCGGTAACGGCCACCACGCTGAACACGCTCTTGCCGATAATCTTGCTTTTCATCAGGGCGTTGATAACCGGCTCAAAGAGGCCCGCATCGGACATGACGCCGAAATAAATCGAGGCAAATATAAACAGGGCCGCGATTACCAATACATCGCTGATGCCCGTGTGCATAAACACCATGGTGTTCTCAAAGCCTGTGCCGATAACCAGCGCGATGATGAGGGGCGCCAACGCCATGATATTGCCCGGCAGGAAATTAGATTTTAAAAGCAGGACCAGGATAAGCGCCAGTAATAAAATCGTTGCGGCAACTAACATAATAATGCCCCCTTAAACCTCTGTTTCCGCCAGGCGGATATACTGCTGCCCGGTGTGCATGTCGTTTTCATACTTATGCCCCGAAGGCAGCGGCCTTGGGTAAGAAAATTTAATCACCTTAAGGCTGTCAATGTAAAATGCTTTGACGCTTTCGCTCTTCACCTGATACATCCGTGCCACTTCTTCTTTTGAAATGTTGGGAGAGTTTTTTATGGTTTGGTATGAAGCGTCGTCATCGCAAAAAATCTCGATGGTCGCCCAGAAGGGCCCCGCATTCTTTGAACGCACGTACCGGGCAATATCCTTTACCTGTGCCATGTCAAGCCTCCTCATGCTTAATATCAACGTATTCAAAGCGCACCAATTCTAATGGGTCGTCTACATCGACCACATGGTGCAGCTTAAACTCATGGGTACTGCCCCGGGGACAGTCCACCGGAGAAAAGGGGAAGGCAAAGCTGGGCAACTGTTCGTGGGCCCCCGATTCCGCATCGTAGTCGGCGGGAAAGTGAAGCAGCAAGGGGTTAAACACCTTTGCTACCTGGGTCGCCTGCTCCTGGGTTTTTGCCGTAACCGTAAGCAGCATCCCTATTTCCCTGGGCGGCGGCGTACCGGCGGGCGGCGGCCCGGCTATGACGGCGTTGTAGCCGTAAGCCTTAAAGTTAAACGAATAGTCCCCATGGGGGATACCGAGTTTTTGTATGAACTTTTCCGCATAGGCGCTGATGTTGCGGATCCATTTATCAGGGTCCGCCGTTACCTTGCGGTTGGCAATCCCCACCAGGCTTATGTTCTGATAGCCCGCGCAGGCCGCTCCTTCCAGCTTCATGGTGTACTGTGCGGCATGTTCAAATCTTGACCCGGTAACATAGGTTGATTGCGCGTCCTTTTGGATGTACACCGCGTCCTGGGTAAGCATGGTCCCTGAAGGTTCCGTGAGCCGGTAGGGGTCCGTGTTTTCGTACAAGAGATGCGCGGAAACCGTATAGGGCGTACAGTGGGTGTTGGGGAGCAGGGGCGTTACCAGGAAGCCTTCTTCATCCACGGTGAGGAACACCCCCAATCCGTCATCGTTATCGGCGCACTGGGCGCCGCATTCCACGGTTTTAGCGCCGTGCCAGGCCGCCGCCGGGGAGCATCCCTTAAACAGGGGCAGGGCCGCGATAATGGCCGTGTCGGTGGCCCTGCCGCAGAGCACCACATCCGCGCCGTTTTTGAACGCTTCAATAAAGGGCTCCGCGCCCATGAGGGCGACTATGTTGTCACATTCGTCAAAGGTCTCCCGGGAAATTTCCGGCGCGCCCTCAAGGGCGTGAATCTTCCCCTGGTCCCACTTTTTTTTCAGGACTGCCGGGTCCTGTTGGGAATAGACCTTGGCAATTTTCCCGCCAAAGCCCTCTTCCCGGCAAATCTCCAGGACAATATCCGCGGCCTCGTCCACCATATTGTCCGTTCCACAAGTGCCGCAGCTTCCCACAAACAGGGGGATGCCTGCTTTTTTCGCACCGGCCAGGCAAATCTTCAAATCGTTTTTTAACATTCGCCGTCCGTATTTGCACATACCCTTGGCCAGGTAGGCCGGCCCCGAATCGGTTGAACCCGCATCGACGGCGATGACCTCGGGTTCCAGGGCCATTCCGTTGTCAAAGGCTTCCTGGTTGATTCCGGCGCCTAAGCTCCCGATGGGCATAAGCACTTTACAGATTTTCATACCTAATCCTCCTTGTGTCTGCGATCCTTGCTTGAGGATTTAGCATATACTCATTGTTGACTATTTGTAAAATACTATTTATTCTATTTACACTATAGGTTTTTTACTATGAAATAAGCTATGGCAAAGAAGGATGGGAACCATGAACGACCGTCAACTGAAGTATGTCCTGACCATCGCGAAAGAGGGCAGCATTACCGGCGCGGCGGAAAAGTTGAATATCAGCCAGCCGTCATTGAGCAATTTACTTGCCGCCGTGGAGCGGGATATTGGGGCAAAGATTTTCGACCGCAGCCTTTCGCCCATGAGGCTGACCTATGAAGGGGAAAAATACGTGGAGGCGGCGGAAAAAATACTCTCAACCTATAACGATCTCCGGTGTCAGGTTGAGGATTGTAAGGACCCTTCAAAAGGACGCTTGAGCATTGGCTGCGGCCCTCATCTGTCCTCTATTTTGATACCCGCAATCCTACCTGTCTTGATTCAGCAATACCCCGGCGTGGAATATGAGTTGACCGAAAATCCTCCTGCAATTATGAGAGATCAATTGCTGTCGGGGATGCTTGATGTGGTATTTAGCACAAGGATGCTGAAACACAGCGCGGTGGAGTGCAAAAATTTGTACCGGGAAGAAATGGTGCTGCTTGCACCGCAGGGCGTTCATCCGGAAACTTCTGTCCGCTCAAACAAATTGTATCCTGTTGCCCGCCTGCAAAGTTTGGGAAACGCACCCTTTGTCCTTATGAAGAGTCATCACCAATTACGGATTTTGGCGGAGCAAATCTTTGCAAAAGCCGGCTTTGTTCCCGCCATCATGCTGGAAACCGATAATTGGGAAACCTGCTTCCGCATGGTGGAATCGGGCATCGCCCTGACGATTCTGCCTGCGGACGCGCGCAGGGATATTACAAGCGAAAAGGTTCAAAAATTCAGCGTTGCAGGCAACTGCTCCTGGCAGACCTTTTTATGCTATCGGAAAAACGCGCATTTTTCAAAAGTGACGACGGAGTTTATTCAACTGGCGCATACCATTTTAGGACATCGCTAAAAACCCATTTAGATTCTTAGGAGCTGTGCATGTCCTTAGCGGTACATCCCGCATTCAGCCTTGCAAATTACCGGCGAAGAGACTTGAACTCTTACATCCTCGCGGACAGTAGATTTTGAGTCTACCGTGTCTACCATTCCACCACGCCGGCAAAAGCACGCCGTTAAGGCGTGTTAATTCAAAAATTCAGCACGCGTTAGCGCCAACTATTGCCACCATACCGATCAGCCGTAGGCAACCTTTAGGTTGCCGTACGCGCGAGCCGGCTTATGCACCGCGTTAAGCGGTGTCTATCAACAAATTCAACAGCGTTAGCGCCAATAAATTCCACAATGCCGTACCCATGCGGACCAGCTTTAGCTGGTCCAGCGCGCGAGCCGGCAAAAGCACGCCGTTAAGGCGTGTTAATTCAAAAATTCAGCACGCGTTAATACTCACCATCAGTCAATACACAATAACTATAGCACGGGGCGGAACTCTGGGCAAGCTGGTCAACTATTCCGCTGCCCCGCCAGGGGGGCAGCGGAAGACTTGCCGCTGGCGCGTCAAGTCTTTGCATAGGGCGGCCATTTATCAAGCGGCCCGCCGTGTGGTAACAGGCCCCCCTTTAATAGCCTTTTTCTTATCGTGGAACTACAACGGCAAACGGCCCCGGACGGTTCCTTCAACATGGCCGGATTTCGTGGTATGGTCGAAGTACCTAGTTACGGGGGGCGGGATGGATTATAAGCAGGCGGGCGTGGATATTGAGGAAGGCTACCGGGCGGTGGGGAAGTACCGGGAGTTTGCCGCGGCGGCGGCCGGGCCGGAGGTACTGAACGGTATCGGGAGTTTCGCGGGTATGTTCTCCCTGGGGCAATTTGCCCGGGAAAACGGGGCGCGGACAAACATGGAAGAGCCGGTGCTGGTTTCCGGGACCGACGGGGTGGGTACGAAGCTGGATCTGGCCTTCCGGCAAAAAAAGTACGACACCGTGGGGATTGACTGTGTGGCCATGTGTGTAAACGACATCCTTTGTCACGGGGCCCGGCCCCTGTTTTTTTTGGACTACCTGGCCTGCGGTAAACTGGACGCCGATGTGGCGGCCCTGCTAGTCCGGGGGGTGGCCCTGGGCTGCCGGGAGACGGGCATGGCGCTTCTGGGCGGGGAGACCGCGGAAATGCCCGGCTTCTACGACGAGGGTAAGTACGATCTCGCCGGCTTTGCCGTAGGGCTCGTGGACCGGAAAAACATCATCGAGGGGAAGGCCATCTGCGCCGGGGATGTGCTGGTGGGGATAGCCTCATCGGGGGTCCATTCCAACGGCTTTAGCTTGATCCGCAAGATCATCCCCAACCTGGACGAGGATTTTGGCGGTATGCCTATCGGCATGGCCCTGCTGGAACCGACCAGGCTCTATGTCAAGCCGGTGCTGGGCCTTTTGGAACGGACGGAGATCCGGGGCATGGCCCACATCACCGGCGGGGGCTTTTACGAAAACATTCCCCGGCTATTCGCCGCCGCAGAGGGCTCCGCCGCGGAGGGTCCCGCCGGGGCCCGGGAGGACGGCCCCTTTGACGCGGTGATCCGGGAGGGTTCCTGGACTATCCCGCCGATTTTTGAGCGGATTGCCGCGGCCCTGGCGGGCTTAGCGGAGACCGGAGCCCCGGCCCAAGAGGCGGGGGCGGAGCTGCTGAAAAAAGATAAGGCCCTGGCCAAACAGATGTTTAACACCTTTAACATGGGCATCGGCTTTGTCCTGGCCCTGGGGCAAAAAGACTCCAGGGGGGCCATTGAGTATTTAGGCAGCCAGGGCTTCCCGGCCTGGGAGATCGGCCGGGTGGAGCGGGCGGCCGGTCCGGCGCCGGGGCTGCGCTTTGCATAGGCGTAGCCAGGGGGGGGTAGCGGAAGACCAAACGGAGGGAGATGTGGACGGGCCGCAGGCACGGACCCATCGACCGGAGTGCGGGGCTGGAGCGAGGGGGGGGGCTCCCCCCCTCAATATTCTGGTTCTGGTATCCGGAAACGGCAGCAACCTGGAGGCCCTTATAAGGGCGCGGCTGAGGGAGGGCAGGATAGACACGGTTATCTCCGACCGGCCAGGGGTTTACGCCCTGGAGCGGGCCCGGCTGGCGGGGATTCCCTGCCGGGTGGAGCGGATGAACCGGGCTTTGCCCCAGGGGGAGCGGCGGCGGGAGCTTTCCGACCGCATTCTGGGGATCGCCCGGGAACGGCGGATTGGGCTTATCATCCTGGCGGGCTTTCTTTCGATCCTGGAGGGGGAGATTATCAGGGCCTACGCAGGGCGGATCATCAATCTGCACCCGGCGCTGCTCCCCAAATACGGCGGGGCGGGGATGTACGGAGAGCGCGTACACCGGGCGGTGCTGGCGGCGGGGGAAACCGAGTCGGGCTGTACGGTACATCTGGTGGACGGGGGGACCGATACGGGTCCC
>JAISQJ010000134.1 GCA_031274285.1 Treponema sp.
GGAGGCCAAAAGCGAGGGCCAAGGCCATGGTGGTCATACTGATCCTGCTGTCCCGGCTCATGCGTTTTGCCAGGGGACTAAGCAGGACATAGGCGGAATCGCAGAATACCGGAATGGAAACAAAATAGCCCGTGATGGCCAGCCCCAGGGCCGCATGTTTTTCCCCGGTAAGCTTAAGGATGGTACGGGCCATGGTCTCCGCGGCCCCGCTCTTTTCCAGCAGCAGGCCGATAATCGTCCCCAGGGCAATCACCACCCCAATGCCCGCTATCGTTTCCCCCATGCCCGTGGAATAGACGGCGATAATATCCGGGATCGCGGCCCCGTTGATGATGCCAAAGACAAGAGCCGCCAGGGACAGCGAGAAAAAAGGATGGAGCTTTGCCTTGACGGTTAGAAAAATCAGGACGGCGATGGAAACAATGATCGAGCTTATAATCAAAACCACATGCATGTCTTCTCCCTTGGCGGTATGAGATTTGGGGCAGGCGCCGGCCGGGCACCCTTGCGCATCACCCCCCATGAATTCTAGCCAAGGGGACGCCGAAAGGCGGGCTTTTTGCATAAAAAAACAATAATTACCGTAAATAAATCCTACTTGCCGAAATAAACTACCGGGGGGTCGAAAACTAAGGCGCCCAATTAATCTTTCTCTTTGAGCAGCGCGTCGTTGTTGAGGACTTTGAAGGAGACGGCCTTGGGGGACAGGGCGTGGCGCACGACGATGCCTTCTTTGTCCAGGCCGCTGGGGTACTTGCCCCGGGCTTTTTCCAGCAGTTCCTCCAGAGTGTAGGCGAAGCTGCCGCCCCGCTCCTCCAGGGGGACGAAGGGGAGGCCCAGACCGGTGCAGAGTTCGAGGGCCTGGTCGTAGGGGAGGTAGCTGCCGGCATCCCAGTCTTTGACGTCGAAGACATACCACGCGAGGGCGCTCAGCCGGAGGCGGTTTTTTTGTATGCCCGGTCCGCAGAGTTCCCCGGTGAGGACGATGTTTTTTCCCAGGCCAGGGAGTTTTTCTTTGAGGCCGTAGTGGTAAACCGGCGTCCAGTAGAGGGCGTCCGGCTCGTCTTTAATTTCTTTGTTGCGGCTGCAGCAGCCGATTTTTCCGTCGATGTAATAGACGATGGCGGAGGTGCCGTCCATTTTGGTGGTGATGTAGTAGGGTTTGTCCCGCAGTTCGTCGAGGAGTTCCAGGGCCGACTGGAGGCGGATTTCGTCGGAGGCGGGGATGCCGTTGGGCCGGTCGCCGATGATAGTGCCCCCGGCGGCGGCGGTTTCCGGGATGTACCATTTCTTGACGCCGAGTTTTTCGGTTACGTCGCCGCCTTCGGCAAAGCCTGCAAGTTCGGGGAACAGGGGGAGGGGCAGGAGGAGGCCCTGGGAAAGCTGGCCCCGCATCTTGGCGGTACGGATGCGGAAGCCCCGGCCGTTGTCCGCGTTTTCGCGGTACGAGGAGCTCCGTAAAAACTCGTAGCGGGGATCGATGGGGAGGAAGCTGTCCACCTCGAAGTAGACGCCTAAGTCCCCTTCTTTGAACTCGCCCTTTTTAACCACGCATTGCCAGCCCATGATTCCGGCGGCCTCAAGAAAGTCCGAACCGGGGATGGCCGTTATGGTCTTGACTCTTTGAATAGTAACCAATGCACGCACAGCGAGCCTCCTTGTATAAATTATATACAAGGGCCGCAAAAATTGGTAGTATGGGCTTATGTGAGCCAGGGTCTTGAGAAAGATTATGGAGGGAGCAATGACGGAAAAGGTGTTGATTACCGGGGCGGACCGGGGGCTGGGCTTGGCGGCCTGTAAGGTATTTCTTGCCGACGGCTGGGAGGTTTTTGCCGGACAGTTTATGGCGGCCTGGCCGGAGCTGGGGGAGCTGGCCGGGGCCCACGGGGACAAGCTCCATATCATTCCCCTGGATGTGTCCAGCGATGCTTCGGTGGACGCGGCCCTGCTCCTGGTTCAGGAGCGGACTTCTTACCTTAACGTGATTCTCAATGTGGCGGGCCTTTCCCGGATTCCGAAGGAGACGGGGATAGATTTTAAGGACGGTACGGTATTTGAGCGGCCCAATTTTGCCGGCGCCATTTACATTCTTAACACCAACACCTTTGGTCCCATGCGGGTGAACAACCGCTTTATTCCCCTGCTCTTGAAGGCGGAGGGGGACAAGACGATTGTAAATATTTCCTCCGAGGCGGGGTCCATGACCTGCCAGACGGTGGTCCGGGAGCATACCTATGCCTACTGTATGTCCAAGGCCGCGGTAAACATGCAGTCCCATATCTTACAGAATTCCCTGGTCTCCTACGGGGTTAAGGTGCTGGCGGTGGACCCCGGCTACCTGCGCTCCTATATCACCGGGAGGCTGAATTTGGAGGCCACGGTGGAACCGGCGGACAGCGCCGGGGGTATCCTGAATTTGATTAAGACTCAGCGGGACCCCAGGGGGCACCAATACTTTTACTTTGACGGCCGGAAAATGCAATATTAAGTAAGAAATATTAAGTAAGAAATAATAAGTAAAAAATAATAAGTAAAAAATAAAATTTTCGCCCCGCCTTGCGGCGGGGAAGTAAAGGGTTAAAAAGCCCGGACAGCCCGGACTGAGTAGGTCTTATCCTTGTGGTTGCCGTCCTGGTAGCCATCGCTGAACCACTGAACCAACGCGTCAAAATTATCGCTCTCCGACGAGGACCAGTAGCGCACAGCATCAAACCCGCCCAAACCATTGGA
>JAISQJ010000148.1 GCA_031274285.1 Treponema sp.
ATCGGCACCATCGCGGTGATGAATTTTATCGGCTCCTGGAACGGCATCCGCTGGCCCATGATCATCCTCCGGTCCCGGGAAAAGTTCACCCTGCAAATGGCGGTCATGTACCTGGATCAGTCGGCCTTTAAGCAGTGGAACGTGCTCATGGCCGGTTCCATGTTCGCGGTAATTCCGGTGATCATCATTTTTGTCTTTTTACAGAAATTCTATATCCAGGGCCTCACCAGCGGGGCGATTAAGGGCTAAGCCCCCCTTGCCCCGGCAGGGTTTTTCCGCTATGGTGTAATGGCTTGGGGGCCTCAGGGGTCCCTGGGGGGCCGCAGGTCCAAAAATCCGGGCTTCCTGTGGGAGCTGCCATAGGAGGACCTATCATGATCACTATCCGCACGCAAAATGAAAACGGCATGGTTGAGGCCGGCGAAGTTGTCAGGCACTGCTGGATCGACGCCCGGAACGTAACCAAGGAAGATCAGGGCCGGCTGGAAAACGAGTTCGGCATTGCCCCGGAGCTTATCACCGACATCATGGACGCCGATGAGCAGTCCCGAATCGAAAAGGAAGACGATTATACCGCCATTATCGTCCGCCTGCCGGTCTATGATCCAAAGTACGAGGTCGCCTTCTTCACCCTGCCCCTGGGGATCATCCTCTTTGCCGACAAGATCGTCACCGTCTGCCTGCGTTCCTGCGACGCCCTGGAGGACCTGCTAAAAAACCGGATCCGGGGCCTGAGCATCCGCAACAAAAGCGCCTTTGTGCTGAACCTGCTGGGCCGTTCCGCCTTCACCTATCTTAAATACCTCAAGGAACTGAACAAGCGGACCAACATCATCAAGGACGACCTTCAGGGTTCCATTAAAAACAAGGAACTTATCCAGCTTCTTTCCATCCAAAAATCCCTGGTCTACTTTACCACCAGCATTACCTCCAACGAGCTGCTGCTGGAAAAGCTGCAAAAGTCCCCGATGATCCGCTTTAAGGATGACGAGATGGAACTGCTGGAGGACGTGGTCACGGAAAACAAACAGGCCATTGCCATGGCCAATATCTATTCTTCCATCCTTACCGGAACCATGGACGCCTTTGCCAGCGTCATCTCCAACAACCTGAACATCGTCATGAAGCGGCTCACCATTGTTTCCATCGTTTTGATGATCCCTACCCTGGTGTACAGCTTTTTCGGGATGAACGTGGCATTGCCCCTGGAATCCCTGCCCCAGGCGGGCTGGGGTATCCTGGTGGTGAGCCTCTTTATATCTATCCTGGCGGCCATTTTCCTGAACACCGACCGGCGGCGGCGGAAAAAGCTCAAGCCCCCGGTGGACGCCCTATTCCCAGGCTGAGGGCTTATAGGGATAATGAAGGCGGGGGAACCATGATCGATTATCAGAGCCGGCGGCAGAAACTCTACGATGTGATGGCTCGGGAGGGCATCGCCCTTTTGGTGATCGAGGATACCGAAGGCCGGCGGGACCCGGCGCTGCGCTGGTTTTCCGGCCATCCCCAGGACGCGTTGCTCTACCTTTCGGTGGATAAAAAGTCTCTCCTGGTTCCCTGGGACATCAACATGGCCCTGCTCTACGGCAAGGCTGATATGGTCATTCCCTACGGGGAATTTGAACGCCGTCCCGTGGCCGCGGCCAAGGGGGCCGCGGAAAAGCTCAAGGTCCCCCCCGGTTCAAAGATTGAAATTCCCCCCGTAGTTCCTTATCCCCTGTTCCTGGACTATGTGGGCTCCCTTACCGATTACGACATCATCTGCCGCACGGAAGGACTCCACGGGGAAGTAGAAAAACTGCGGGCGGTCAAGGACGAGGAGGAGATACTTATCTACCGTAAGGCCGCGGCAATCACCAACGAAATTATCGGTCTGCTGGAAAAAAATGTCCGGACCGGGAAGATCCGCACCGAATTGGACGCCGCCCTTTTTATCGAGGCCGCCGCCCGCAGGCGGGGCTGCGACGGCACAGGCTTTACCACCCTGGCCGCGGGACCGGAGCGGAGCTTCGGCATCCACGCGTTTCCCCCCTACACCGCGGCCCCCTTCGCGGGCAAGGGCCTTTCTATCCTGGACTTCGGCCTTAAATACGCCGGCTACACCACAGACGTTACCCTTACCTTTGCCAGGGACCCCAGCCCCGCCCAGGAAAAACTCCTGAACCTGGTGGAAAAGGCCTACAAGCTGGCCCTTTCCATGGTGTGTAACGGCGCCGGGGCCAGGGACATCGCCCGGGCGGTGGACTCCCTCTTTGGCAAATCGAAGAAAACCATGCCCCACGGCCTGGGCCACGGCATCGGCCTGGAGGAACATGAAAGCCCCTCCATCCGCAGCCGGGGGGATAACTCCTGGGTCCTCTGCCCCGGCATGGTCTTTACCCTGGAACCGGGGCTCTACGATCCCATCCATGGCGGCTGCCGCCTGGAAAATGACATCCTCCTCGCCGATTCCGGCCTTGAGGTCCTTACCGAAGCGAAGATTTTCCGGCTGTAGTCAAATGGCCTACCGCCCTCCTACCCCAAACTCCGGACCGCCACCACATCGATCCCCTGGCCGCCCCAGTTACTCAGAATCGTATCCCCCGCCTTGACCGGGAGTTTTACCCCGGTCCGATAGATTTCCTTGAGCAGGCCGTCGATCTTTTCCCTGGGGCAGGGGCCGCTGGTTTTTACCGGGACCCGGCGGGGGGCGTATTCGCTCCGGTCCGGGGCCGCCCCGTCCTCAATGACGGCGCAGGTGGCGGTGACTACCCGCTTGGGGGAGCGGATCTCCTCCTGGGCATAGACTGCGCCCCGGGGGCAGCGGTTGCCGGTGACGGACAGGACCGGAAACCCGTCGCCGCCTAGTTCCCCTTCCTCCACGGACAGGAAGCAGCCTATGGGACATACAATACAGGTCAAATTTCTCATCGTTTTTTCCTCAATCAAGCAATCAAGCAATCAAGCAAGGCCCTAGCTTATCGAAAACTCCAGCACCGATTCGGTACCAAAGCTCAGGGCCTCCAGGTCTTTGGGCCCCAGGCTCACGTCGATCATCTCCGAAGGCTGCACATGGCCCTTCTTGATACGCTTGAGGACCTGGTTATCCAGGCGCAGTTCCAGGACCGCGTCATTTTTAACCACCATGGAACGCATATAAATCCGGTTGCCGCCCTGGGGGTTGAGTTTACCGGGATTCACATAGCGGATATTGGCCCCCGCCTTAAGGCGGATCTGGGTTCCCGGCCGGTTCCCCTTGAGCCAGGAGGCGGCATGGGCCCCGGCCCGGCGGGCTTCCTCCGCCACCCAGTCCACCAGATCGTGGACGTGGAGCACGTTCCCGCAGGCAAAAACCCCCTCCACATTGGTCATCAGGCAGGCATCCACCAGGGGGCCGTTGGTGGTGCCGTTCAGTTCCACCCCCGCCTCCTTGGAAAGCTCGTTCTCCGGTACCAGTCCCACGGACAGCAGCACCGTGTCACAGCCGATGCGGAAGCTCTTGTCCGGGGCCAGGATACCGTTTTCCATGGGGGTCACTTCCACCCCCTCCACCCGGTCGTTCCCGTAGATGTTGGTGGTCTGGGAGGACAGGTAGAGGGGAATCTTAAAATCCTCCAGGCACTGGACGATGTTCCGGGTAAGCCCCGAAGGGTAGGGCATGATCTCCACCACCGCCTTGACCGTGCAGCCCACCCAGCTCATCCGCCGGGCCATGATAAGCCCAATGTCCCCGGATCCGATGATTACCACTTCCCTGCCGGGGATGTAGCCTTCGATGTTCACCAGCCGCTGGGCAAGGCCGGCGGTATACACCCCCGCAGGCCGGGAACCGGGAATCCGCACATTGCCCCGGTTCCGCTCCCGGCAGCCCATGGCCAGGATCACCGCCCGGGCATGGATATGCAGGACCCCGGCGGGGGAAACGCAGAAAAGTTCCTTGGTAGGTCCGTAGGCCCCCCCGCCATAAGCCCCGCTACCGTAGGCTCCCCCGCCATACCCGCCGCCGCCCCCCTCCACGTGCAGGTCCGTCACCGTGGTATTCAGGTACACCGTTATCCCCGTAGCCCCCAGCCGATCGATAAAACGCTGGGCAAATTCGGGACCCGTCAGTTCTTCCTTAAACTCGTGGAGGCCGAAACCGTTGTGGATGCACTGCATGAGGATCCCCCCCAGGTGATCCTCCCGCTCCAAAATGGCGCAGGAAAAACCCGCCCCCTCCAGTTCCAGGGAGGCCGCCAGGCCCGCGGCCCCGCCGCCGATAACCACCGCGTCGTAGTTCAACTCTTTCACAGTTGGGCCTCCAGGAGCCTGCTCTTCCCCCCATGCTTGGTCAGCTCCGCCCAGGAAAGGCCGGTCTCCCGCATGATAATCTTGAGAATCTTGTAGGTACAGAAACCGCCCTGGCAGCGGCCCATCTGGGCCCGGGTAAAGTATTTAATCCCGTCCAGGGTATGGTGCCCCAGCCGCACGGCCTGGACAATCTCCGCCTCGCTCACCTTTTCGCAGCGGCACACGATGTTACCCCAGCGGCTCTCCCTGGCGATAAGGGCGTCCAGCTCGTAGGGACCTAGTTCCCGGGACCGGGGCCGGTCCTCCACAAAGGGGTCCCACTGGGACTTCTCCATAAGGCCAAGCCCCATGCCCTTGAGCAGGTCCTTAACGTAGACCCCGATGGCCGGGGAAGCGGTAAGGCCCGGCGACTGAATCCCCGCCACCTGCACCAGGGCGGGGGCCTTTTTGGAAGGCTCGATGTAGAAATCCTCATCCAGGTAGGGGCGGAGCCCGGCGAAGCTGGTGATCACGTCGCCCCGGCTCAGGGAGGGAACCATGGCCTTGCCGGATTCCAGAATCTCCTCCAGATGGCCGGCGGTGGTAGAGTAATCGGCCTTGTCCTCCACCGCATCCGCCGTGGGCCCCACCAGCACCGTCCCCTCCACCGTGGGGATCACCAGCATCCCCTTGGAAACCGACGTGGGTACCGGAAAGATCACCCGCCCCGGCCGGGCCCTGGTAAGCCGGTCCATCAGGAAGTATTCCCCCTTGCGGGCCTTGATGCTAAACTCCTCCCCGCCGAATATTCGGGACACTTCGTCCGCGTAGAGTCCCGCGGCGTTGACCACATAGCGGGTCTTGATGCTCCGGCCGTCCTCCGCCCGTACCGTCCAGACCCCGGCCCGCTTATCCAACTCCGCCGCAGGGGATTCGATCCGGGCCAACGCATCGTAAGCCGCGGCCTCTACCTTGAAATTGGTGTAAAGATGAACCCCGTTCTTCATGGCCGACTCCACCAGGGCAAAGACAAAGCGGTAAGGCTCGATCATCCCGCCGCCGGGGGCGTAGAGCCCCCCCACGGTATCCGGGGAAAGCTTGGGCTCCAGTTCCAGAATCCGCTCCCGGGAGCACAGTTCAATGCCGATAACCCCGTTCTCCACCCCCTGGGTGTAGAGCTGCTCCACGGACTTCATCTCGTCCTCGTGCAGGGCCGCCACGATGATCCCGTTACGCTTAAAGGGAAAGTCCAGTTCCCGGCGGAGCTGGTCGAACATCAGGTTCCCCTGAATCTCCAGCCGGGCCTTCAGGTACTTCTTGTTATGATGAAAACCGCCGTGGACAATCCCCGAATTGGCCTTGGAGGTGCCAAAGGACACATCCGCCGCCTTTTCCAGGATCACGGTCCTCACGTTGTAGGCCGACAGCCGGCGGGCGATATTGGCCCCCGAAACCCCGCAGCCGATAACCGCCACATCGTAAGCTTCCCGGGGCCGGGGATTGAGGTTTGCCAGATAAGGTAGGTTCACCGGGCCACTATAGCAAGAATTCCCCGCCCCTTTGAAGTGGGAAGACGCCTTGAGCCATTCCAGGTTGGGTGTTCGGGCGCATCCCCGCCCTCCGGGCGGGGACCGGGCTGCTTCGGGGCTCCGCTTCGCTCCGGCCCCGGCGCCGCCCTTACGGGCGCCACCGGGTCTGCTCCGCACCCCTCCAATCCCTTGCGCGTCTCCGTAAAAACCGCCATACGGCTATTACATGCAGGTTTTTGGCTGGCCCAACAATATTTCAAAAATCTCTTAAAAGTACTTGCAAAGACTTTAATCCCATGATAGATTAACTTGGTTTAATTGATTTAGACGTAGTAGCCTATGTCTTTATCATCAATAGGGATGTATATCAATATGTATACGATTGTTTGCGGCATAATGAACTACCCCCCCCCCCCCCCCCAACAGTACCTATTAAATAATCCTTTTTATTCCATCCGGTGTATTTTTTATCGTTTTCTGATAAGTCCCTACGGTATTTTTTCTATTCCGGTTTCCAATCAACAGCCCCGCCCTAAAGGGCCGGATCCGGTCATCTTGTTAATGCTCCAATTCAATAGAGAATCAAATAAAAAAGATTTTTACCGCCTCTGTTCAGGAGAAAGTAATCCATGAAATCTACGGTCAAAACGATCCAAAATAAAAATAATACCCTGTGGGGACGTATTTGGTATAACCGGCAGATTTATGCTCTTATTCTTCCCGCCTTGATATGGGTTATTGTCTTTTCGTACATACCCATGGCAGGTCTGCAATTAGCTTTCAAACAGTTCAACGCCCGTTTGGGGATATGGGGGAGTCATTGGAATGGGTTGACTAACTATTCGTATCTTGTGCGGGATCCACAGTTCTGGAAGGCCATGACAAATACTATTACCATAAGCCTTCAGCGTATCTGTTTTCAATTCCCAGTACCTATTATTCTTGCCCTGCTCATCAATGAGATAAGTTTCAAAAAATACAAAAAAATACTGCAGACGATTTTTACTTTCCCCAATTTTCTTTCATGGGTCGTTATTTCCTCGATTATGTTCAATCTTCTACAATCCGCTGGTCTTATTAACCTGATCATCAGGCAATTTGGCGGCGATCCTATTCCGTTTCTCACGTCAAATAGTCTTATCCGTCCTATGCTGTTTATAACGGATAACTGGAAAAGCGCCGGCTGGGGCGCCATCATATACCTTGCCAGTATTTCCGGTATCGATCAGGAGCAGTACGAATCGGCGGTTATTGACGGCGCAAACCGTTTTCAGCGGATAATCCATATAACCCTTCCCGGAATACGGGAGACCATTATCATCATGTTTATTCTGGCAGTCGGCGGTATCATGAACGCCGGTTTCGATCAGGTCTTCAACCTGGGCAATTCCCTGGTTTTGAATAAGATCGATATACTTGACTGGTATATCTATCGCAGAACCTTCGAGACGAGTACTGACTTTGGTTTTTCAACTGCCATTAGTTTGATGAAAGGTTCCCTCAATTTCTTGTTCCTCCTGACCGCAAACCAGGTTACCAAATATGTTACCAAGTCAGGCTTGTTCGTGTAGGGAGGTATGGACATGAAAAAGAAGATAGAATTATTTGAGATTATAATCACCATCATCCTGTCTATCTGGGGAATAGTCATTATTTTCCCGTTTATTAATGTTATCGCACTGTCTTTCTCCACTGAAAACGAATACCTCCAGACGCCATATATGTTTTTCCCCAGACATCCAACGCTGGAAAATTTCAAGAAACTGATAGGTGGCGGCCAGATTTTGATTGGATACCGGACTACACTGTTGGTTGAGCTTATCAGCCTTCCCTATTGTCTTTTTTTGACGATAAGCCTTGCCTATGCCCTTTCGCGGCCATCGTTTCCCGGTAAAAAATTCTTTTTGCTATTTTTCATTTTTACCATGTATTTTTATGGGGGGATAGTCCCCATGTATCTGTGGCTCAGGCAGCTTGGTCTGATGAATACCATCTGGTCCATTATTCTGCCCCATGGGATCAACATGTTCTATTTTTTGATTATACGGAATTATATAGCGTCCTTGCCGGACTCAATTTCAGAATCCGCCCGTATAGACGGCGCCGGCGAGTGGCGTATCTTGTTCAGAATCATTTTACCGCTCTGTAAACCCATCCTTGCGACATTCGCCCTGTTTTATGCGGTTGATCGCTGGAACGAGTGGTATTATCCCATGATATTCATACGGAAACAGAGCATTGTCCCCCTGCAGGTTGTGCTCAGGAACATTGTTCTTGTGGCCGAAAACGCAATGGCCAGTAAGTCTGAGATGTCAGCGGGTTTTTTATTTTCAATTGGCCTAAAAATGGCTGCGGTTATTGTGACGATAGCCCCTATTATGCTCGTTTATCCATTTTTACAGAAGTATTTTGTCAAGGGCATGACGATCGGTTCGGTTAAAGGCTGATTTATGCCGCGTTGCGGCTATCTTAGAATTAGTATGTTTTCTTGGAGGGAATCATGAAGAAGTATGTATTTTTCTTGATGAAAAAGGTCATGCTTATCACAGCGGTCTCTTTGTTGGTGCTAGTCGGGTGTTCCAAGGGATCCCAAGCAGTACAATCGAGCTCAACGGGCGAGGCGGATGATTTGTCCGAACAGTTTACCTATTCATTTGCCCTGGTAAACAGCGGACAGTTCACCGAGGGCGCCCAGGATTTTAACTCCGATGTGATCGCAAAACACTTTGAGGAAAAATTCAACTTTAAATTTGGTGATGTCACTTTGATGACATGGTCAGACTGGCAGGAGCGGCCCCGTATCTGGATTGCATCCGGTGATATGCCCGATTTTCTCCAGACGAACTTTAACTACGAAGATTATAAAAACTGGTATGATCAGGACCTCCTCAAGAAATTCCCCGCCGGCTGGCAGACTAAATACCCCAACTTGTATGAACTCTACAAGATGAGCGGTATCAGTGAATTTCTTGAGGAGAATGTCGGTAATCCTCCGGGGGCTTTTAACAATATCTTGTTTAAATACTATCCTCCCACATCTCCTGTTCTTGCCACACATCCTGTCATGGCTTTTCGTAAGGACTGGGCCAAAGCCATGGGCATTACCGAGATCAAGAGTGCATATAAGCTGAGCGAACTTATAGCGCTGGTTGAAAAATTTCAGAAGGAAGGCCAAAACCTGCCCGGCGTAAGACCTGGGCAGACCGATACTTGGACCATTCGTACTGACCAGATCATGTATACATTCTTCCAAACACAATGGACCCATGCCGAAAATTTCTATAAAGACCCGGCCGATGGTAAATACAAATGGGGTCCGGATGATCCCCGGGTCTTCGAGCTTGTCAGGGTCTTTAAAGACGCCGTAGATCGCGGTATCGTTTCACCCAACTTTGCGTCTTTTAAGAACGACGAAGAGGCCCTGCGTTTCTTCACCGGCGGCTCTTTTATGTGTTATGGCACCGGCTGGGTGGAGTATGTATTCAATGATTACAACCGATTCCAGGTGTCAGTCGGCCTTGATCCTTTTGAAAGTATCGCGGAAGTCATCATCCTCAGCGAAGACGAAAACTATGTCCCCGAGGGACGGCTTAATAACTGGTCGGTACTCTATTTCAGTCCCAATATGAGCGACAAAAAATTCGACCGGCTGCTTAAGATCCTTGACTATACGGCTACTGAAGAAGCCCAAAATATCATCCACCTGGGATTTGAAGGCAAAGATTACACCAGGAGCGGAGATACTATTACCCTTACTCGTCCGCTGGATCCTAATGGAAACGCACAGTCAATGTTCTCGCTCTACCCCTACACCCGGCTTTGGTATCATCCGCCTATTACCTATGATGATTTTGCCGGGGCTAATCCTGCCATCCCCAAAGCCTATCATGATGTCGCTAATACTATGTGGGGTAACAAGCAGAAATATGGGAACGACACGGAAACCATGCGTAATCCCGATATTGAACTGCGGTATTTCAACGGACCAAATTACCTTAAAAGGAATACCACCATGGTTAGGGATGGAATCCTCGGCGTAATCACCCAAAGCGGTGATCTTAAAACCAACTATGACAACTGGATCAGGAGTATGAGGCCGGTTGTTGATCCCATCCTAAAAGAACTAAACGACGCCCTTTCTTCCAACTAGGGAAAAAGAATCGTATGCGGAATACAGGCTGTCTTTTACAGCCTGATATTCTTAACTTCCTGCAATATTTATTTGCACACTTAAGGAGTGTAACAATGCTGCAAAATAAAAAAATTGTGTTTGATAAGCCATGGGAGGTCAGTCTCCACACGGAAGAATTGGATGACGGTAATATCCCCGAAGGGGCCGTACTTATTAAGAAAGTCTATTCGGTTATCAGCACTGGAACCGAACTTGCCTGTCTCTCAGGAAACGAGAAGTGGTTTAAAATGCCCGGTGTTCCCGGTTATGCCTGCGTTGGCGAAGTGATAAAATGCGGACCCAATGTTGAAGGCTTCAAGGCGGGTGACAAAATTCTTTGTTACGGTGATCATTCGCTTTACGCTATCATGCCGGCCAAGGGCATTTTCTTGCCTGTACCGCCGGGCCTGGATTTAAAATGGGTCCCATTCGTGCGCATGGCCACGGTTGCGGCTACGGCAGTCAGGACTTCTACCATTGAGTGGGGTGATTTTGTGGCAGTCTGCGGCCAGGGCCTTGTCGGTAATATGGCCATGCAGCTTGCGGCGCTTCAGGGAGCGCGGGTAATAGCGGTAGATGTCGCCGATAACCGGCTTGAAGCGGCAAAAAAATGCGGGGCAGCGCTTACGATCAATTCTGTTAAGCAGGATGCTGCCGAAGAGATAAAGAAATTTACCAATGGGAAAGGAGTCTCTACCCTGATTGATGCAACCGGCATTCCCTCCCTTGATATAAAGAATGTGGAATGGATTGCCCAGAATGGTGAGATGATCTTCCTTGGAAGCCCCCGCGGTATATACGAAACCGATGTCACGCCTTTCCTTAACCGCGTACATCTGGCTCCATTTAATGTTACCCTTAAAGGAGCACATGAATGGAAGTACCCGGTAAATAAGACACCTTTTGTTAAACATTCTTTGGAACGGAATTCTGAGTTGGTAATCGATCTCATTGTCAGAAACAAGCTCATCCTTGAACCGCTTCTTTCCAAGGTGGTCAGTCCGTCGGATTGTTCCACCGTGTACTCAGAATTGCGGGACAAGAAGGATCAGTTTATTGGCGTTGTGTTTGATTGGTCTAAATAAATTTTAAGGAGAACCATAATGGCTAATATTTCTTTACAGCTTTATTCCATAAAGGAAGAAGCCGAGGAGAGCTTTGAAAAAGCTCTGGAACTTACTGCAAAATGCGGTTATACAGGCGTCGAATTTGCCGGTTATTTTGGACTAAATGCCGATCAAATGAATGACCTGCTTAAAAAGTACAATCTTAACGCGGTTAGTACCCATGTTGGGATTAACAAACTCATGGATTCCCTTGATGATGAAATCGCCTTTGCCAAGGCGCTCAACTACAGGATGATTGTGTGTCCTTGGCTTCCCTGCAAAACTGAGGAAGATACGGTCAAGGATGCTAAGTTTCTGGAAGAATGTGCACAGAAGGCCAAGAAAGAAGGTATCGTCATCGGGTATCACAACCACGCTCAGGAATTCGTAAAATTCAACGGTAAATATGCGATGGATATTATCCTGGAAAACGCGCCATCAATTAAATTTGAGCCGGATGTTTTCTGGGTAGCTTACGCCGGCGTGGATCCCGTATCTTATATTACGCCGCTTGAGCAGGCCGGTCGTATTTGCGCCATTCATGCCAAAGAACTTGCCAAGGCCGGAAAAGACAATGTCTACGTTGGTGAAGGCAAGATCGATTTCAAAGGAATCGCTGCGGTTTGTCCTCCCTCCAAATACCCTTGGATTATAGAGCAGGAAGAATACCACAGTGACCATGAGGACGGTATCACAAAGAGCTTTAAAGGCTTAAAGGCCGTTCTGGGGTAAGTGAATAATAACACCGGCACATCATTCCGGATTCCAGTCTATAATCCGGGGCCGTGAATGGGTAATCAGCAGTATGCCGGCATGATGTTCGTCGGCGTACTGTGCAGGAAATTCCAAAACCGGGCCTGGGTTAAGGCGCCCAGCATGTGTTCATTAAACCCGCCATATTGTTTACACTTTCCTCATGGATTCTTTTGACCTTTCCGCCCCCTGGGTTATCCTGGCCCCCTGGCCGGTAGGCGCCGCGGCGGAAGATTTGGCCCGCTGCATCGGCGTGCTCCGCCAAAGGGACAGCCTGGGGGGCGGCCTTCCCCCCGTCAAGGACGGGGCGGGCCCCGCGCCGGAGGATTCGGTTCCCATCATCCTGTTGAACGAGGGCGGGGGCGGCAATGAGCGGGGGGGCTTTAGCTGGCGGACCGGGCGGGACCGGGTGGAGATCTACGGTGACTCCCGGCGGGGGCTCTGCAACGGCGTCTACGCTTTTCTTGCGGCCCTGGGTTTTTCCTGGCCCGCGCCGGACCGGGAATCCCTGCCGCCGGCGGGCGGAGCCTATCCCCTCACGGTCCGGGCGGCCTATAGCCCCTCGGATCCCTCCCCGGAAAACCGCCGCCGCCTGGTGATACCGCCCAAGACGCCGCTTAAAAGGCTTTCCGCCCTGGGCCGCTGGGCCGCCCGAAACCGGGTGGACGCCCTGATCTTTTCCCTGGGAGATCGGAGGATCGGGGGCCCCGCCGCCGAACTGGAAGACCGTTGGGGCCTTATCATTGAGCGGGGGGGCTGGGACATGGGCCTCCTGGCGCCCCGGCGCCTTTTCTTTTTTAACCGGGAACTCTTCCGCATGGAGGGGGGAAGGAGGGTTTCGGGCCATCACTTCTGTCCCACCAATCCCCAAAGCATCGAATTATTGTGGCGGCGGCTGGACGCCCTTTTGGAAGCCATGGATAAAGCTGCGCCGGTGGCCGCAGACGAAGCCGGTAATGATGGTACAAGGGCCCGGCCCCGGATCTACCATCTCTGGCCGGACCGGGGGGCCGAACATCGCTGGTGCGCCTGCCCCGCATGCCGGGCCTTTAGCCCCAGGGAGCAGATCCGCCTGGCGGTCAACGCGGCCGCGGATCTGATAGGGAAGCGGGACCGCGGGGCCCTCATCTCCTGCCGGGGGGAGGAAGAGCCCCCCGGAGAAAAACTCCCCGGCGGCAGCGAGATTACCCTGCGGCCCAATGTATTCAGGCTGCGGACCAGAATCCCGGCGGACGGGCCGGGGGAGCCCCTGGTCTATTACTGCGACGGCGGCGTTATCAGAGAACTCAGGTGACGGCCTGAACGGCCTGAACAGTCTAAATCGATATTTTTGCGGGGTAGCGGCATGGTGTACGGTAAGGGTGTTTCCGGTCCCCTCTTACGCGCGAAGCGTAACAAACTTCTAAGGGGCCGGCCCTTTTTCCCGGTCTGTCTTTTCCTGGGCATCTTGATCCTTTCCGGCTGTGGGAAGGGGAGGGGACCCTCCGGGACTTCTCCCCTTTCGGGGAACTCCGCGGGTTCCGGCGCCGCGGCCCTCAACCTTGCCTCCTACCGGATCGCCTATTATGAAACGCCGCCGGCGGACCTGGCGGAAGCCGGCGCGGTCATAACGGAAACCGATGAGCCCTTCCGGGTGGTGGATTTTGGACCCCTGGGGGAACTGCCCTCCGACATCAAGAAGCCGTCCATCTATGCGGTGTTTTCCCAGCCCGTGGCGCCCCTGGCCAAACTGGGGGACCCCATCCGTGCCGACTCGGAGCAGGGGAAGAATCTTTTTGCCATCGACCCTCCCCTGGCGGGGGTATTCCGCTGGTACGGGTCCAAGCTCCTGTCCTTCGAGAGCGATGAGGACAAGCTGCCCCAGCGGCGTTACACCGTCACCGTTTCCGCGGGGCTTCGATCCCTGGGGGGTAAAACCCTTGAGGGGGAACGATCCTTCAGCTTTGAGACCGAGGGGCTTTCGGTGCTGTCCTGGAGGCTTGGGGACGGGGAATCCTATGTGGATACCAGAAACGCCCACCCGGAAGAGGCCAGGAACATGGTCCTGGTCTTTTCCTACCCCGTAAACCTGCAGGAGCTGCAACGGTGGATGGAGATCCGCTGTGGGGGCCGAAGCTGGCCTTTCCGCCTTTCCCGGCCTGCCAAGATCGATGAGAAACGCTACGCCCCGGAGCAGGGGGTTCTTTTGACCATGGAGGAGCCCCTCCCCATGGACGCCGAGGCGGAACTCCGTATCCTGCCGGGGGCCCGCTCCGAGCCCCTCTGGCTGGGCGCCAAAGAGGGAAGGTCCTTCAGCTTTCATACCCTGATCCCCTTCCGGTATGTAAATGCCGATGTCCGGTCCACCTATTCCTCCCGGACCGAGGAGGGGGCCTCCATTCCCATACGGCTCAACTTCAACCAGAGCGTGGATAAGGACTCCGCGCTTACCGCCTTTTCCATCGCCGGTCTTCCGCCCCTGGGGGAGGAGAACGTCCATGTGTACGGGGCCATGGTGGTCCTCAACAGGCTGCCCCTGGAGCATCAGAAATCCTACCAGGTCAGCATTTCCGCCAATCTGAAAGACCTCTGGGGCAGGGCCCTGGGGCGGGAAGAAACGGTGACTGTCGAGGTGGGGGATGCCAACAGCTATGTGTACATCCCCAACCAGAATTTCAGAACCTTGGAGGCGGGTTTCCCTCCCCACATTATCTGGGAGGCCCTGAATCCGGTATCCATCAAACAGGCGATCCGGGCCGCGTCGGGGCCCTACGATTTGATCAGCGCCGGGGAACTGCGGGACCTGGATATCGGCGGCCTTCCCCGGAATTCCAAGCGTTTTTTTATGGAGGACCTGACCCCCTTCCTGGGTCCCGGCGGCAAGGGAAGCGCGGCCCTGGGTTGGGACTATCAGTACCGCTCGTCGTATAACCGGCAGATAAACAAGGGCTCGGCCAGGCTTACGGTACAGGTTACCGATATCGGCCTTACGGTCCGTTACGGCTACAACAAGGTCCTGGTTTGGGCAAGGAGGCTTTCCACCGGCGCGCCGGTGGCAAACGCCAGGGCCCTTCTTCTGGCCGAGGACCGGCCCCTGCGGGAACTGGCCACCGATGCCCAGGGCCTGGCGGTCTTTCAGTTCTCCGACGGCGAATTTGCCCGGCTCTTTACCGATCCTGTCGGCAGCCGGAACAACGACGGCGACTCCCGGCGTCTCAAGGTCCGGGTCGTGGAAAACGGCGGCGCCCTGGCCGGGGGGGACGAGGCCGAGTTCTTCCCCAACAACAGCCATAACCATTGGCGTTTCGACGTGGAGGCCGAGATTTCTCCGGTGCGGGCGGAGGAGGAAAGGCCCGTGACCTTCCTCTTTACCGACCGGGGGCTCTACCGGCCCGGGGAGACCCTCAGCTTCCGGGGTGTGGACCGGAACCTCCGCCTGGGGAACTATCAGGCTTACCGGGGGCCCTACCAGGTCACGGTGTCCACCGGCGCGTACCGGGCTCCGGTCATAGCCCAGTTGGAGGGGATCACCACGGAGAACGGGGGCAGCCACGGGGCCGTCCGGCTTCCCGGAGATATGGCGCCGGGCTATTACAGCCTGCGCTACCAGCGGGGAACGGCGGTTAAGACCATCGGTTTCCAGGTTGCGAATTTTGAACGGCTCCGGGTGGAGGCCTCCCTGAAAATTCCCCCCATGACCTTTTACCAGGGGGAAAGGCTATCGGCCCGTTTCTCCGCCTCCTATCTGGCCGGGGGCGTGCTGGCCGGGGCGCCCTATAGCTACTACTGGACCAGGGAGCCTGCGGCCTTTAATCCCGGCGGCCCCTGGCAGTATTGGCGTTTCGGCCCGGCACTCAACGACGGCCGCTACTATGCCGACCGGGGAGAGGGCGTCCTGGGTCCCGACGGCAGCGCCGATATATCGGTAAGCCCCGCGGCGGACGGCGTTGAGGGCGCCCTGTACCGCTACCGCGTGGAAGCCTCGGCCCAGGACGCCGCCCGCCAGGAAATTTCCAGCCGGGCCTTTGCCATGGTCCACCCCGCGGCCTTCTACATCGCCTCCCGCCTGGACCCCGGCGCGGCTCCGGCCCTTCCCGGTACGGCTCCTTCTCCGGCCGGCGCGGCCCCCTCCCCGGACCGGCCCTCGGCCTGGTTCCTCAGCGCCGGGAGTCCCGCCGCCCTCAGTTGGGCGCTGGTCTCCCCTGGGGCCCCTGACGGGGCCTCCGAGGGCTCTCTCGACGGAGACCCGGCGGGATCCCTCTTTACCGGCCCCCTTTCCCAGGATGGAAAACTGAGCATCCAGCTTATCCATTACGATTGGAAACAGGCTAACCAGGCGGGCATCGGGGGCCGGGTGAACCGGCTCTGGGAGCGGGTGGAGGAATCGGTCCAGGAACAGACGGTGGACCTTTCCTCCCTCAAGGGCGGCTATGCGGGGGTCTTTACTTTTACCCCGGAAAAAAGCGGCCAGTGGGAGGTCCGCCTGCGCAGTTCCGATCAGCGGGGCCGGCCCGCGGTAACCCGGCTGAGTTTTTACGTGAGCGGCGGCGGCTGGGTACGCTGGGGTTCCGGCGACGCCAATACCATCAGCCTGGACGCGGACCGCGGGACCTATGCGCCGGGGGATACCGCCCGGCTCATGGTCCGGTCCCCCCTGCCCAAGGGCAGCTACCTGCTCACCGTTGAGCGGGAGGGAATCCTTTCGGAGCAGGTCATTGAACTGGACGGTTCCGCCCGGACCATCGATATTCCCATTGAAGAATCCTACATCCCTACCGTGTACGTGGCCCTTTCCTCCTACACGGTCCGTTCCGCGGCCCCGCAGAACAGCTACTACGAGCCGGACCTGGACAAGCCAAAGGGCGTCTTCGGTCTAGCCCGGCTTTCGGTGGATAATGCGGGCCGCCATTACACGGTAGCCTTTGAACCCTCCAAGGGGGTCTACGGCCCCGGCGAGGAGGCGGAGATCCGCCTAAAGGTCAGCCTGAACGGGAAACCAGCGGTGGGAACGGAGCTTAGCTTCATGGCCGTGGACCGGGGGGTGCTGGACCTGATCAACTACCATGTGCCGGACCCCCTGGCCTATTTTTACGATCCTGAAAATTTCCCCCTGGGGGTCCGGGGCGCGGACAGCCGTTCCCTGCTCATCGATCCGGTAACCTACAGCCTGCAGGACCTTCAGGGCGGGGACGATGAGGACAGCTCCAAAGTGGAGGAGCGGAAGGATTTCCGGCCCACCGCCGTGTTCGAACCCTACCTGGTAACCGGCGGGGATGGGACCGTGACCGTCAAATTCACCCTCCCCGATTCCCTTACCACCTACCGCTGTACCGCCGTGGCCGTGGGCCGGGAGGAATTCGGCATTGCCGAGCAGGACCTGCGGGTCAGCGCTCCCCTTACCGCCACGGCGGCCCTTCCCCGGAAGCTGCGCTGGCGGGATACCGGCACGGTGTCCCTGATCCTTACCAATTTGGAGCGGGAGGAAGTGGAAGCCCAGGTTTCCCTGGCCATTGAGACCTTGCCGGGGCCGGCGGTCCTGGAAGTGGACGGCGAGTCGGAAAAGAAGCTGCGGATCCCTCCGGGCTCTTCCAGGGAAGTGTCCTTCATGGCCGCGGCGGTGGGCGCCGGTGAAGCCCGGCTGGTCTTTACCCTCCGGTCCTCCGGAACCGGAGGCCCCGGCGTCAACGAGCGGATCATCAAAACCCTGGCGGTGGACCGGCCCCTGATCTACGAAACCGTCAGCACCGCCGGCAGCCTGGGGCCCGATAGGTCCTTTGTTGAGGAGGGCCTGGTAATTCCCTCCGCGGTCCCGGAGGGGACGGGAAGCCTTTCCCTCTCCCTTTCCGCCTCCCGCCTGGCAAGCCTGAAGGAAACGGTCCGCTACCTTTTGGACTATCCCTACGGCTGCCTGGAACAGCGGACCGCCAGGCTGCTCCCCCTCATCGCCTTTGGGCCTTACCTTGAGGCCTTCGATCTTGAAAGTCCGGTCCGGGATCCCGCCAAGACCGCGGGCGAGGAACTGGCCTTTATTGCCAAGAATCAGCTTGAGGACGGCTCCTTTCCCTATTGGCCCGGCGGCCGCTACGGGGATCTCCTGGTCACCCTGAGGGTGGCCCATATTGCGGCCCTGGCCCAGGCCAAGGGCCTCCCCCTTGCCGGTCTGGATATTCCCGGGATGCTCCAATACATCGCCGCCTCGGAATCCGCCCGCCGTATCCAGGAGCAGGATACCTTTCTCCGGGGTTACACCCTCTGGGTTAGGACCATGCACGGGGAAAAGATAGGGTCTTCGATCACCACGTTCCTGCGCCAGGGGGACGAACTGGGCATTTCCGGTTATAGCTTTGCCGGGTTGGCGGCCCTGGAACTGGGTTTGAGGGATACCGCCCGTTCCGCACGGGACCGGATCAGGCAGTTTATCCGCCCCGGAACCCGGACCCTGGATTTAACCGATACCCAGGATTCCGCCGCCCGGAGGTTCTGGGGTCGTGATACGGATCGTTACGCCCTGGCCCTGATGCTCTACCATGCCCTCGACCCCGGCGGCGACATGACAAGCCGGCTTGCCGCCGCGCTTTTGGAACGGCAGCGCCGGGGAATCTGGTCCAACACGGCCTCCTCCTATTGGGCAATCCTGGCTTTTGGCCGGATCGCCGATGCGGAAAGCGCGGAGACCGCGGCGCTCAGCGTCCGGGCCGGCCTAGGGGGTGGGGCCCTCCTGACGGGGGACTTCACTTCCTACGGCGCGGCGCCCCTATCCCGGAACTGGGCCTTTACGGAAGCCCCCCTGGAGGGCCTGGCCAGGGACAGCCTGCTCCCCCTGCGCATAGAACGGAACGGTACGGGGCGGCTTTTCTACAGCGCCGGCCTCCGCTACGGCATCCCCGCGGAGCTGGCCCTCATGCGGGACGAGGGCCTGGGGGTCTTTGCGGAAACCTTTGACGGCGACGGAAACCCGGTAAGGGACGGCCGTCTTACGCCGGGGAAGACCTATACCCGCCGGGTGGTGGTTTCCAGTTCCCGGGACCGGAGCTTTCTGGCCCTCCGGGTACCCGTCCCCTCGGGGGCGGAGATCGTGGACGTGTCATTTGTAACCAGCTCCACCCGTCCCCCGGATAGCGGGGAGGAGCGCCGCCGGGCGGAAGGTTCCCGTACCGAAGCGGCGGCGGCATGGGCGGCCATGCGGGATGCCGCCGGTTCCTACCCCTGGTCCGCGCCCGTCCGCTTCATCATGGACGATGAGGTCCGCTTCCACTGGGAGGAATTTCCCGCGGGAAAACAGGAGGCGGAATTCCGCTTCCGGGCGGTGATGCCGGGGGTCTACCCAACCCCGCCTGCCCAGGCCGAGTGCATGTATGAACCGGAAGTCTTCGGCCGCTCCGCCGGGGAACTGCTGATCATCGG
>JAISQJ010000032.1 GCA_031274285.1 Treponema sp.
ATGCAGGCCGGTATACGGGACGACGACGTTAAGATACGGGCCGTCGTCTACGGATCCCGCATGCTTTCCGGCCAGGCCAAGCGGGGTAAGCAGTACCGGGAAGTCAAACGGGTCTACCAGATCTTCTTCGTGAACAATATTCTGTTCTCCAATAGTGAGAAGGTCCCCCGCCGCTACAGTGTCCGGGAGGAAACCGAATACGACCAGCTAAGCGACGTGATGGAGATAATCTTTTACGAATTACCCAAGCTGGATGACTATGTGCAAAGGTACCGGGAAGGGAAGGAGGCCTTAAAAACCTTGCCGTTGGAAGTGAAATGGGGTATATACTTGGGGTATCAGGGCAAGGAAGGGGTAGAGGAGATGATACAGGAGCTAAGCCGTGGGGAGGAGGGGATCATGAGTGCGGAGCGGGAACTGGGGAGGATGAGCCGGGACGCGGAGCAGTGGGCCCGTGCCTTATTCCGGGAGAAGGCTGCCATGGACTACCGATCCGGGATGGGTAACGCCCGGGATCGGGGCCGGGAAGAAGGTATCAAACTAGGCGAGGCTAGGGGTCGGCAGGAAGGCATCAAACTAGGTGAAGCCAGGGGTCAGGAGAAGGGTCTCAAGCTAGGTCAGGAACAGGCCCGCCGGGAAAGCGCCCGCAGGATGAAGAAGGACGGTTTTACCCCGGAACAAATCCAAAAATATTCCGGGCTGTCATCGGAGGAAATTAGGGGACTATAACCAGTTGTCACGGGATTTTACGGCTAATTGTGGGTCAAGTTTAGCGACCCGAAGGTTCGAGCTCTGCGGCGGGGTTCGTCATTTCCCCGCGGCCAGGTGCTCGATAAGTATCTTGGCTCCCACCCCTATAAGCACCAAGCCCCCCGCCAGGGCCGCCCATTTTTCAAAGAGCCGCCCCAGGCGGCGGCCGAATTCAAAGCCGAAGAGGCAGCAGGAGAAGGTCACCACCCCAATGATAAGGGCGTTGAGCCAGATTCCCTGGTCCAGGAGGCTAAAGGATACCCCCACCGCCAGGGCGTCGATGCTGGTGGCCAGGGAAACGCTGAGGAGGGTCCACAGGGAGCGAATGCCGCCCCTCCCGGCCCCTTCGGGTCCGGCGTTTTCGTCACCGGCCCCCCCAGGTCCGGCCCCTTCGGACCCGGCCTTTTTGTTCTTTTCGCCCCGCAGGGATTCGAGGATCATCTTGCCCCCGATAAAGGCCAGGAGGATAAAGACCACCCAGTGATCAAAGGGGCCGATGTAGGCGGCCAGGCCGCCCCCCACAAACCAGCCTGCCACGGGCATGAGGAACTGGAAAAGGCCGAAAAAGAAGCTGGCCCGGAGCATGTAAAAGGGCTTTAGTCCGGGAATCGCTATGCCCGAACTAACGGAAACGGCAAAGGCATCCATGGAGAGGGAAAGGCCGATCAGCAGGGTGGAAAGCAATTCCGCGGGGATCTTCACCGGGGGCCGACCCGCGCCGGGGTATACGGGTTCACCACCGGCCGCGTTTTTCGTAGGCGGTCTGCCGACCGCTTAGGATCTTGCATAACAACATCTCCAGGAGCAGGGTTTCCATGGCGCCGCCGGAAGAGCGGAGCCTTATATCGTATTCGGCGGCCAGGGCCAGGAAGCGGTCCGCGGCGCCCCGGCCGTAGAGGCGGTCCGCCTGCCGGTAATCATCCCGGCTCTTGATGGAGCCCAGCCCTATCTTCTTGAATTCTAAGTCATCGTCCCTGCCGCCGCTCAGTCTGCCGGACTCCGCAAGGGCCTGGTAATCCCGGAGCCGCCTGAAGCACCAGCCGAGCCCCCCCAGGATAGTCTGAAAGGATTCCTTGGCCCCCAAAAGGCTGTGCAGGGATTCGATGCTTCGGGAAAGATCCCCCGAGGCAATCCGGGAAAAAAGGGTGAACGAGGATTCTTCCCTCGAATGGGACAGCCACTCCTCCGCATCTTCCCGGCCGATGAGCTTTTCCTTCCCCAGGAATTGGGCCAGCCGCCCGCACTCCCGTCTCAGGGCTTCGGTATTGTTCTCCACCAGTTCCAGGACTGCGGCGATCCCCTCGTCACTGATGCGGCAGCCTTCCCGCCTGAAAAAGTCCCGCATCCAGCCGGCCTTGCGGTTTTCAAAAAGCTCCCAGAAGATCCGCTTGCTGCCCGGGGGGACCGCGTCTTCCAGGGCCTTGGCAACCCTGGTTTCATCGGACAGGAGGATGAGGGTGGTTCCCCGCTGGGGAGATTTTATATAGGAGGTCAGGAGTTCCAGTTCATCTTTCTTTTTGATAAGTTCGGCGTTTTTGATAAAAAAGAGCCGGGTATCCGCAAAAAGGGAACCGTTCCGCAGGGCCGCGCTGATTTCGCTGACCGGCGTTTCCCCCGCGTAGAAGCTGGTTTCCTCCGGCCTCCGGGCCGGGTCAAAGCCCCCCCGGATCTCCGAGACGGCGTCGTCTTTTTCACCTAACTCAGGGCCCAGAAAGAGGAAACAGCGGCCCCCGTCCTTAACCGGAACGTTTCCCATGGGCTAATAGGAACGGATAACCTGGACCAGACGGCCCTCGATCCGTACATTCTGGCTGTAGATGGGCGGGAATGCGGGGTTTTCCGCCTGAAGCTTTACCCGGTTGCTTTCCTTGAAAACCCGCTTCAGGGTGGCCGCATTGTTAACCCAGGTTACCGCTATTTCCCCGTCGCGGACCACGCTGGTCTTTTCGATCACCGCCGTATCGCCGTCCAGGATTCCCGCCCCGGACATGGAATCCCCCCGGACCTTGAGGGCGAAGTATTTGCGGTTTTTCTTGATCATGGATTCGTGGATGGGGATGGTTCCGTCAAAATTCGCCTCCGACATGATGGGAAGCCCCGCGGCCACGATACCCAGCAGGGGGATTTCCACATACCGGCTTCTATTCCGGGCCCCCACCACTTCCATGGTACGGGAGCGTTTGTCCTCCTGGCGCAGGATTCCCTTTTTCCTAAGGGCGGTCACATGATCGTGGGCGCCCTTAACGGAAATTTCAAAATGTTCCGCTATCTCCCGGATGGTGGGAGGATAGTTATGATCACGAATAAAATAATCGATGAAGGACAGCACTTCTTTCTGCCTTGCGGTTAGCTCTTTCATCGTTCATCCCTTCCGCCGAACCCGTTATTCGGGGTTACGGCTATGTGATATTTCCGCAGCTTTGAATGCAGATTGCTGGGATAAATCCCGATGGCCTCTGCGGTTCGGGATATAATACCATTATTTCGCGCAAGATGGAATTCCAGATAGTACCGCTCGAAGGATTCTTTGGCTTCGTTGTAGGGTCTTCCCAGCATACCGGCGGGCAGCTCATCCTGCACCCCCCCGCCGCCGCCTTCCCCCGGCGTCTTCAGCAGCTCCCTAAGGGCCTTTCCGTCGATCTTCCCCTCCGGGTACATCACGGCGATCCGCTCCGCCAGGTTCCGCAGTTCCCGGATATTCCCCGGCCAGGGGTACGCGTTGAGGATCGCCGGGGCATCCCCCTGGAATTCCGCCGGTCCCGAGCCCAGGAGCTTGAGGAAGTGGCTGAGCAGCAGGACCGCATCGCCGGGCCGTTCCCGCAGGGCGGGGACATGGATGGGTATCACGTTGAGCCGGAAGAAGAGGTCCTGCCTAAAGCGGCCGGCCTCACATTCGGCCTCCAGGTTTTTATTGGTCGCCGCCACGATGCGTACATCGGTTTCGATGGTCTTTTCACTTCCCAGGGGTTCGATCTTCTGATCCTGGATGGCCCGCAGGACCTTGGCCTGGGCGGAGAGGGACATGTCTCCAATCTCGTCCAGGAAGAGGGTGCCCCCGTGGGCCAGTTCAAAACGGCCCTTGCGGCCGGAAACCGCATCGGTAAAGGCCCCCTTTTCGTGGCCGAAGAGTTCGCTTTCGATGAGGGATTCCGGAATTCCCGCGCAGTTTACCTCCACAAAGGCCCGCTCCGCACGGGGGGAAAGCCGGTGGATGGCCCGGGCCACCAGTTCCTTGCCCGTACCGTTCTCCCCGGTGATGAGGATTCTGGCGTCGCTGGACGCGGCCTGGCGGATCAGGGTCCGGACGTTTTCTACCGCCGCGCTGGTCCCGATGATCTCGTCCTTTGCCGAGGCGGCGCCCCGTTTGAGGCTCTGGTTTTCCTTCCGCAGCTTTTGCAGGGCCAACGCATTGCGGCAGAGGGTAAGGACCTTGTCCAGGGACAGGGGTTTTTCCAGAAAATCAAAGGCCCCCAGCTTCACCGCCCGGACCGCCATATCCACATTGGCATGGCCGGAGATAACCACGACCTCAATATCCGGCCAGTTCCGGCGGATCTGTTCCAGGGCTTCCATGCCCCCCAGCCGGGGAAGCAGCACGTCCAGGAACACCAGATCGATACGCTCCTGGCCCAGCAGTTCCAGCCCTACCACCGCGTCTTCCGCGGTTTTGACCTTGTAGTGCTCGTCCTCCAGGATGGAAGCAAGGGTATGCCGGATCCCCGGTTCATCATCGATGATGAGAATTAAAGCCATCTTGGTCTGAGCCGGCAGCTACCGGCAGATCGATAAAAAATGTTGTTCCCATCCCTTCCGCCGAATTAAACCAAATTGAACCGCCATGATCGTTCACAATCCGCTCTACAATGGGAAGCCCCAAACCGGTCCCGGTTTCTTTCGTGGTAAAGTAGGGGGTAAAGACGAGGGGACCTTCCTGTTTTGAAATGCCTTTTCCGGTATCCCGAATACTCAGCCTACAATACCGGGTCTCCCGCTTTTTTACAAGGTCCGCCCGAATTTCGATAAGCCCCCGGCCCTCCATGGCGTCGATGGCGTTGATAAAGAGGTTGCTGAGAATCTGATTCATCCGGTGCTGGTCGATCTTCACCGTGATCCCTCCTCCGGTGTGGCTCATCTCGAAACGCACCTGGGGATGGGAACTCCGGTAGGGGGCAATGCTTTCCGTGATGGCCTCCCGCAGTTCCGTGGTGAAAGCGGCGTTACCGCTTTCCCCGTAGGACTGGGAGTTTTCCATGGGCCGGGAGAGGGTACGGAATTCGGTGAGCAGGGTGGAAAGGCCCTCCACCTCCTGGATGATGGCCAGCATGGAGCCTTCCAGAATCTCCCCGACCCGGTCCGGTTCGTTCCGCCAGCGGCGCAGCACCCGCTCGGCGGAGAGTTTAATGGGGGTAAGGGGATTCTTTATCTCATGGGCAAGCTGCTGGGCCATGTTCTGCCAGATGGAGATTTTCTCCGACCGGAGCAGGGCCGTCCGGGATTTTTCCAGGTCCCGGACCATGGAATTGAAGGAGCTTACCAGGAGCCCCAGTTCATCCCCCCGGCGGGCCAGGATTTGAATGGAAAAGTCCCCCTCCGCCACCCGCCGGGTGGCCTCCGTCAGATCCACCAGGGGCTGGGCAATGCGCCGGGTAAAGCTGATGGCGATGATGGCGGTCATAAGAAGCGAAGGGAAAAAGAAAACCCCGTAGAAAAAAACCAGCAGGGGCCGCAGGTTTTCCCGCAGGGAATCGATGATCTCGAATTGCTGGGCCTGGTTTTCGATGGCCCGTATCGATGCGTCAAAGCCCTCCCCCAGGTCATAGGTCAGCACCCGCAGCTCCCCGCCGCCGGAAAGGGGGAAGGCATAGCGGATCACGTCCGTATCCCGGGGCATCTCCCGGCCCATAAAACCTTCCCTGCCCAGGGGCGCTGAGGCCAGGGCATGGCGGCTGTCCCCGGCCAGGGCCAGGCTCTTCCAGCTTCCCTCCTCCTCCCCGGCAAAGTCCTGGACCGCCAGGATTCCCGGCGGCAGGGGGCCGGCCTGCCCGCCTTCCATCCAGGGATCGAAATGCACAGTTTTCGCCAGGACCTCAAGCTTTTCCATGTGCAGGGAATAGGCCTGGAGGGCAAAACCCTGGGCGGCCTGGACCGCCTGTTCAGCCTCAATGGCCCGCCAAAAGCGGAGCAGTTCGTTCATGGCCAAGCCCGTCACCATGGTGACCGGCACCGCGGCAAAGACCACGGTGATCATAAAGTACACCAGGAGCCGGACCTTGAATTTGCTCCCCGTGCGGCGGGCCGCCAGATCCCGAAAGATCCCCAGTATGGAGTAGGCCAGGAACGCCAGCAGCACCACGGGGATCGTAAAAAAGATGATCTGGTTAAGCCGTCCGGGAATGGTCCCGTCCCGCAGGGTTTCAGAAAAAAAGGTCCGGGAAAAAAGAACCGTCAGGATACAGAGGGACACGTAGATCAGCGTCAGGCCCCGGACATTGATCACCGGGTATTTTGAAGGGCCGGAAGTATTCACTCTTCCTCAAATTTCGATTCAAAAAGGGCGGCCAGGGCCTGCACCGCCTGGACCTCATCCTCGCCCTCCGCGGAGATCGTCAGCTCCGTCTTGAACCCGGCGCCCAGGGTAATAACCCCCATGATCGATTTAGCGTTGATCCTGTCGTTTTCCTTGCTGATATAAATATTGCATTTGAAATTCTTGACCTTCTGCACTATCAGAGCCGCGGGCCTGGCGTGTACCCCGGCCCGGTTTGCCACGATTATCTTTTGTTCCGTCATAGCTTAATCCTAAATAATATCTTCACTGCCGAAATACACCGAGCGGACATTATCGCTTTCGATCCACTTGAGGATATTCTGGTTGAATTCCTTGGCCGCGTTGTAGCCCATCTTCTTGAGCCGCTCGTTCATGGCCGCGGTTTCGATAAGGATGGGGATGTTCCGGCCGGGCTTAACCGGAATCTCCAGCTTGGTAACCCCCACCCCCAGAATGTCCATGGTCTTGTCCTCCGTACCCAGCCGGTCGTAGGGTTTGGCCGCATCCCATTCTTCCAGCATGACCACCAGTTCAATTTGGGTCCGTTCCTTAATGGCCCCGACCCCAAAGAGATGGGTGATGTTCATGATCCCCAGCCCCCGAATCTCCATGTGGTGGCCGATGATCCGATTGGCCCCGGCCCCCATCAGGGTGTTGCCGTTGGCGCAGTGGATGTCCACCACGTCATCGGCGATGAGCCGGTGCCCCCGCTTGATCAGGTCCAGGGCGGTCTCGCTCTTGCCCACCCCCGAATCCCCCAGGATAAGGATTCCCAGGCCGTAGACCTCCACCAGCACCCCGTGGACGCTCTGGCGGGGGGCAAAAATTTCCGCCAGGATCCGCAGAAGCCGGGCGGTAAACTCCGACGAGGGAAGATCGGTCTGCAAAATGGGGCAGCCGGCCTTTTCAGCCTCCTCGAAAAAAACCGGCGTGGGCTCAAGGCTGGTGGTAAAGATGCAGCAGGGGATGGGATAGCTGAACATCTTCTTAATGTGCTCCGTGCTGTCCTCCCTGGCAAGCTTTTGGAGGCAGGCGGACTCCCCGATGCCGAAGATCTGGATTCGCTGGTGGGCAAAGACATCGTAAAAACCCATGATTGCCCCCATGGGCCGGTTCAGTTCGGAGCTGCCGATCTCCCGGATAAGCCCTTTCCGGCCGCCCAGGCAGCGCAGGTTCAGGGAGTTGTGCTCCTTGAGCTCCAGATCAACGAGGTCCAGAACCGTAAATGTCTTGTTGACCATAGGGGCATTGTAGAGAAAGGGTATTTAGCTGACAAGTGGAGCCATGGCCGCGGCCCGGCGGCATTTCCGTCTACCCTACCGGCGCTATTTCCTTGACAGAACTTTTCGTTTTTGGTAGGGTATTTGTGAAATATTTCACAATGCGGCGGCCTATGGCCGTAAAAGGACGGCAGTTTGGAACAGATTCCCCCTCCGGCCAGGGAACGGCTTCTTCACCTCATGCGAATTCTGGAAGACTCGGGGGACAGGCCCCTTACCTCCGCCCAAATTGAGGGACTCACCGGCTGGTCCAGCCACACCATCCGCAAGGATATTTCATTTCTGGAGGCCGCCGAAGGGGGGGGGGAAGGGGAGGGCGCCCAGCTCCGCCATGGTTCCCCCAGCGGCTATGCCCCGGTCTTCCTCATCCCCCTGATCCGCCGGGCCCTGGCGCTGGACAAGAGGCGGAAGTACTGTGTGGTGGGCCTGGGGCGGCTGGGCTCCGCATATCTGAACACCCCGCCCTCCGGGCCCCGGGGGCCGGGGCTCTACGGGGCGGACAGCGGCGGTTTTGAACTGGCCGCGGGTTTCGACACCAGCGTGAACCGGGTGGAGATACTCAAGTCCCCGGCGCCCCTCTACCCGGCCTACAAGATGGGGGAGGTGATTTCCCGGGCCGGCATCGAGATAGCCCTGCTCTGCGTCCCCGCGGAAGCGGCCCAGCAGGCCGCGGAAAAGCTGGCCGCCGCGGGCATCCGGGGAATCATCAACTTTACCCCCGTGGTGCTCAGGCTGCCGCCGGGCCTGGCGGTCCGGGACGTGTACCTGGAAGAGGAACTCCGCTCCCTGTCCATACGCATGTGACGCATGTGAGCATGTGATGGACTCAGGCGAAGCCTGAATAAACTTGACCCAAGGAGGAGTCTATGCGCGTGTACAATTTTTCCCCCGGACCTTCCACCCTGCCCCTGCCGGTGCTGGAGCGGGCCGCCGCGGAGATGAGCGATGTCAACGGCAGCGGCCAGTCGGTGATGGAGATGAGCCACCGGTCCAAGGACTTCAAGCCCATCATCGAAAAAACCGAGGCCCTGCTCCGGGAGCTCATGGGGATTCCCCCTAGCTACCGGGTTCTCTTCCTCCAGGGCGGCGCTTCCCTCCAGTTTTCCATGATCCCCCTCAACCTGGGGGCCGGGGAATGGGGGAATCCTAAAAAAACGGCCTCCTATATCGAGACGGGAATCTGGGCAAAAAAGGCCGCGGACGAGGCCGCCAAGTACGTGGACTGCGCGGTCCGGGCCAGTTCCAAGGACAAGGCCTATACCTATATCCCCCCGTTCCCGGCCCCGAACCCGGCCGACGCATACTGCCACCTTACCCTGAACAACACCATTGTGGGCACCAAATGGCCGGCGGTTCCGGAAACCGGCGCCGTGCCCCTGGCCGCGGATATTTCAAGCTGCATCCTCTCGGAAGCCCTGGATGTGTCCAAATTCGGCATCCTCTATGCGGGGGCCCAGAAAAATCTGGGACCCGCGGGGACCACGGTGGTGATCATCCGGGAGGACCTGATCGGCCATGCCCCCCCCTGGGTTCCGGCGCTGCTCCGCTACGATCTCCATGCGGAGGAGGGGTCCATGTACAATACCCCCCCCTGCTACGGAATCTACATCATCGGCCTGGTGCTGGAATGGCTTAAAGCCCAGGGGGGGGTGGCGGGAATTGCCAAGATCAATGCGGAAAAGGCCCGGTTCTTCTATGACTACCTGGATAACTCCCGCATCTTCTACTCCCCGGTGGAAAAATCCTCTCGCAGCATCATGAACATTCCCTTTGTGCCCAGGGAGACGGATGCGGACAGGCGGAAGGACCTTGAAACCCGCTTTGTCAGGGAGGCTGCGGCTTCCGGGCTGATCAACCTGGCGGGGCACCGCCTGGTAGGGGGCATGAGGGCCAGCATCTATAACGCCATGCCCCTGGAGGGGGTACAGGCCCTGGTGGATTTTATGCGCAAATTTGAGAAAACGCGGTAAGGAGCCGGTATGTTCAGAATTCAGACCTTTAACAAAATCTCCCCCCTGGGGCTGGATCTTTTCCCCCGTGACAGGTACGAGGTGGCCAGCGAGATACTGCATCCCGACGCCATCCTGGTGCGCAGCGCGGACCTCCACAGTGTGGCGATCCCCGATTCGGTCAAGGCCGTGGCCAGGGCCGGTGCGGGCTACAACAACATCCCCGTGGGCCCCTGCAGCGACCGGGGGATCGTGGTGTTCAACACCCCCGGCGGAAACGCCAACGCGGTAAAGGAACTGGTCCTGGCGGCCCTGCTCCTCTCGTCCCGGAATATCCTGGGGGGCATCAGTTGGAGCGCCGGCATCGCGGGCCGGGCCGACGAGGTGCCGGATTTGGTGGAAAAGGAAAAGTCCAAATTCGAAGGCCCGGAACTGCGGGGCAAGACCCTGGGGGTCATCGGTCTGGGGGCCATCGGCGCCATGGTGGCCAACGATGCGGTCAACCTGGGGATGGAGGTTATCGGCCACGATCCCTACATCTCCGTTGATGCGGCCTGGAGTCTGTCCCGCCAGGTGGTCCGGGCGGAGACCCTGGAGGGTTTGCTGGGAAAGTCGGATTACGTCACCCTCCATATCCCGCTGACCGATAACAACCGGGGGCTCCTGAATGCGGAAAAGCTCCGGTTCATGAAGCGGGGCGCCCGGGTTATCAACATGGCCCGTGGAGGGCTGGTAAACGAGGCCGATATTATCGCGGCCCTGAGATCGGGGCACATTGCCTGCTATGTCACGGATTTCCCCTCCGCAGAGCTTCTGGCCTGCGCCGGAGCGATCTGCATCCCCCATTTGGGGGCCAGTACCCCGGAGGCGGAGGACAACTGCGCCGTCATGGCGGTGCGGCAGCTTATGGATTTTCTGGAGTCCGGCGCCATTAGAAATTCGGTGAATTTCCCCCGCTGCCGCCTGGACCAGCGGGCGCCTTACCGGCTTTTGGTGGCGAACCGGAACATCCCCAACATGGTGGGCCAGATCACCACCCTGCTGGCGGGGCAGAATATTAATATAACGGACCTGATAAACCACCACCGGGATGATTATGCTTATAATATTATAGATACCGAACAGCAGATTCCCCCGGCCCTGCTGGAACAGCTTAAAGAGGTGGAAGGGGTGATCAGGGTCAGGACCATTATACATGGAGCGTAGCGTGCCTGAAGGTGATAGTTACTATATCCCCGCCGGTTTTTTCTCCCGGTCCCTGGTCCGTCTCGGGCCGGCCGGAACTTCCCCAAAACCCCGGCGTCCGCCGGGAGCGCCGCCCCCGCCTGAGGCGCGGCATCCTCCGCGGCTCTGGGGTCCCCCGGCGATTCGATGCCGGATCGCGGTGCCCTTTTTCATTGCCATGCTGGGGGCCATGAACCTTGGGGCCTTCATGGCGTCCAGGTTCATGGCCGCGCCCCCGGAAATCGAGGAAATTATCCCCCCCGAGTCTCCTGTCCTCTTCGAGGGGCTTTCCTCCGGCTTCCTGCGGGAACCGGAGGCGCCGGACAATCTGGTGAAGGACAGTTACCAGAACAGCGGGTCCAGGGAATGGGTCATTGCCTTTTTCGAGCGGATCTGCGGTTCCCGCAGGGTGGCGGAGGCTATTCTGGCGGGGGCGGAGCGGTACGCCGTTCCCCCCAGCCTGGCCTTTGCCCTTAGCTGGGAGGAGAGCCGCTACCATGTCCGGGCGGTGAACCGGCAAAACCGGGACGGTAGTATAGACCGGGGGCTCTTCCAGTTGAACAACCGGTCCTTCCCCAAGCTGACGGAGGCGGAATTTTTCGATCCCCAACTGAACGCCCTGTACGGCCTGGCCCACCTGCGGGTCTGCCTTGACGCGGGGGGCTCGGAAGTCGCCGCCCTGGCCATATACAACGCCGGCGCCGGCCGGGTCCGCTCCGGCGGGACCCCCAGGCAGACCCTGGACTACACCGCCAAGGTGCTCTCCTCCCGCCGCAAGATCGACCGGGCGTTCCGGGAAGCATGGGTCCGCCACGGGGCCGCCCAGGCCGCGCTGGAAGCGGCCGAACTCGAAACCTTCGTCGAAGAACCGGCCCCAAGCGCGGGCCCGCCGCGGCCCATGCTCCTTTCCCCCCTGTCGCCTTAGCTTTTTTGAATGGTTACGGTCACGTCCCCGGCATCGCCGTCATGGTAAACAAGGACCATGTCTCCCCCGGCGCCTCCCTCGATCCGCAGGTCCCCCGCAGCCTCGGCCTTCGTTTCCGGACGCGGGCCGAAGCAGGCCGGGGGGGCAAAGATCTCCGTGGGGGCCTTGATCCCCGGATCCGCACGGTAGCGGAAGCTAAAGATCCCCCTTTTGCGGTCCCAGCTATAGCTGAGGGGAAGCCCCGCGGTGGCCATGGGGTAGGGCCGCAGCCAGCCCCCCATGGCCCGGCCCAGGGCCTGGCCGCCGGGGCCTTGGGTCACTATGGAGGTATCTTCCCCGTTCCAGCCGTCCCCCCCTTCCGGGCTGTGGGCGGCGCTGTAGTTCCAGATGGCGGCATGGAGGCGCGCTTCGTCAATGGCGTTGTAATAGCAGGTCAGAGCCTCTTCCTGCATGGCGTAGCTGCCGGTCCGGTAGGCCTTTCCCCCGTTCATGTCAAAGGGTATGCCGAATTCCCCCAGCAGACAGGGCATGTTCCCCATCTGCTCCCTGGTCCAGCTTAGGGCCCTGCCCAGGGAATCCCGGTAATAGGCGGCCGCCGCCCGTTTTCCCAGCAGGGGACGGCCCTTTACGGGATCGATGTTAAACCAGGGGCGGAAAGTCCGGGTAAAAAGGGTGAATCCGTCGTACCAGTGGAACGCGTTCACGACGTTGGGGGGATCATCCTTCCGCCAATGGGGCTGTTCCCAGCCGTTGGTGGTTCCCTCGATAAAGAATATGGTTTTTTCCCGGACCTCTTTCAGGGATTCAATAAATTTAAGCATAAAAGGTTTTAGGAAATCGTCGGTAAAGCGGGGCGGCCTCCCCTGGTACCGGGCAAAGTGATCCTTCCGCAGCAGCCGGCCCGTTCCGCCCTGCTCGTCCCAGACTCCCGCCTGCTTCCAGGGGCAGGCAAAACCCTCCCGGAACAGGGACAGGCCCCGGCTGTTCAGGGTTTCCCGCCCGATGACCCGCCGGCCCAGGGGGGTGATGCCGTATACCGGCGCCTCGACCCTATGGCCGCCGGCGGCCAGCATGGACTGGAAGGGGCTGGGGGTCGTACCCAGGGGGATCAGGGGCTTTTCCGGGGAGTCCAGGCTGCGGTGCCCCGCAAAGCCCGGATGGGGCTCGTTCATGGTCCCCCAGCCCGCCAGGGCGGAACAGTTCTTAAGCCGGCGGTAGCAGTGCCGCATGGCGGCGATATAGCGCCCCTGGAGCCAATCCTGGACGGGTTCCCCTTCAAGGCGTGTTTGCGGAGCATAGGCGTTTCCCGCAAAGAACAGGGTGAACATGGTGGCGGCGGCATAACGGTTGTAGTTGGAGGGCCAGATCATGGGGGGGCAGGGGCGGCCGCCGTGGTATTCGGCGTAGCGCTGCCAGGTAAGGGCCGCGCCCGTGGCGTCCATCAGTTCCGGCCTCATGCCCAGGGCCTCCAGGGTCCAGGCCGGGGCCCCGTCTCCGCCGGTAAAGCGGCTCCACGCGTCCTGGTGGGGGTCAATGAACACGGAGATTCCCCGCCGTTCCGCGGCCAGGAGGAGTTTTCGCAGGTAGGCCAGGTAAGCCTCGTCGTACTGTCCGGGGCCTTGATGCTCCAGGGCTTCCCAGGTAACGGGGAAGCGGATAAAGGTAAAACCCCAGCGGGCAAGCTGGGCCAGGCGCTCATCCGCCTCTTCCAGGGGAAAGGGCCGGCCCGAAAAGGAGGCTTCCGCGGGGTTTTCCAGGGATTCCGGCCGCAAACCCCAGGCTCCCCCCGGGCTCCGGAAACCCGGCCCTGCGGCGTCCTCCCGGGGAACCTTGGAATCGCTCCCCAGGTTTACGCCCCTAAGTACCAGGGTCCGCCCCCAATCGTCTAGTATCCGGTCTTCCTGGACCCGCATACCGCCCCCTGTATATGAGTTTGCTGCTTTTTCGCGCCTAAACTAAGATAGGAAACCCGGAAACCGCTTAAAAGGGTCTTGCTATGCGGACTAGTACCTAGGTGGAAAGGATTCTAAGCAGATCCTCCACCGTTTGGGTGGCTAGAATCTCCTGCCGCTTTTCCGCGCTCTTGAAAAGCAGGCTTATCTCCGCCAAAAACTGCAGATGGGGGCCGGTTTTTTCCACCGGCGAAAGGGTCATAATGAAAATCCTGCAGGGCTCGTGGTCCAGGGCTTCAAAATCCACAGGTTTATCCGAAATTCCAATACAGGCTACCAAGTCCGTAATGGTGGGGCTCTTGCCGTGGGGAATGGCAATGCCGTGCTTCATCCCCGTGGACATCTTCTGTTCCCGTTCCATAACCGCGTTATAGGCGGCCTGGCGGTCAGGAATCTTATGAGAGGCAAAGAGCACATCCAAGAGTTCATTGATAATCTCGTCTTTGGTGGTCCCTTTCAGGTGGAGTTTAATCGTTTCTGATGTTAGTACCGTCTTAAGGTTCATAGCGATCAGTTTAGAGCCGGGTATCTGAAAAGTCAAGGATTCGCATTGCCTCATCGAAATTCTAACCCTACGGGGGTCATGCCTCACCGTAAAAATCTAACCCAAAACTAAAACGGCCGTCCGCCATACTAGCTCAGGCGGAGGCTACAAGTGGGGTTAGACATGAAGAGCAAACAGGCGCTTACCAACGAGACCGCGAAGCGGTACCGCACGGCCGGGCGGAAGGGCAAAACAAAGATCCTCGACGAGTTTGTCGAGAATACCGGGTATTGCCGGAAATATGCCTTGCATATTTTGGCCAACTGGGAAAAAATGCGCTTTGCCCGTCTTGACGGTGAGCGGGTAAAGCTCAAGGCGGGGAAAACCAGAAAGCGCAAAAAGCGGGCCGGCAAGCCGGTTTACACGCCACAGGACATTGAGGCGCTCAAAGCGGTCTGGGATTTTTTCTGGCAGCCCTGTGGCAAGCTCACCGCGCCCCTTCTGAGGGCGCAAATGGACTTTTTAGTATCCGTACCCGCATTCGGCATAACCGACGCGGTACGGGCCGATTTACTGGCAATCAGCCCGGCGACCATCGACCGGAAACTGCGGGAGGAAAAGAAGCGGCTGGCCGTCCGGGGGATAAGCGGGACCAAGCCCGGCGC
>JAISQJ010000013.1 GCA_031274285.1 Treponema sp.
AAACGGGGCCCAACGTACTCATCGACGACAAGAAAAAACAGATTATCACCCAAATTGACGCCATGCTGGAAAACGGCGAATATGCCGTAGCCATAGAAGTAAAGACCCAGTTGAACATAGGCCATGTGGATGAGCATCTGGAACGGATGGAGAAACTCCGGCGCTATGCCGATGACCGCCAGGATACGCGCAAATTCCTGGGCGCCGTGGCGGGGGCCATTGTGGCGGATAATGTAAAAACCTACGCCCTCAAAAAGGGACTCTATGTGATACGGCAATCAGGGGACACGGTTACCATAGAAAACCCCGCCGACTTCAAGCCCCGGGAATGGTAAGTCCCGCCTTCTGTTCCCTGGAGTTCTATTCTACGCCGCCGGCAATGACCACATCAAGCCGGGCGCAGCCGTCAAACATATCAGGGCTGACTGCATTGCGCAGCCTGCTGAGACGCCGGGGACGGTAGCGCCGCGACATGGATTCCGAATAAGCCGTCCAGTTATCCGCCGCTTCCTGCGCCCCGGCAAGCGCCTGCCGCCGAAATTTTTCATCCCCGGTTTTTCGCCAAAGCTGCAGGTTACAGGCGGCTCTGAATTTATGGGCGTAATAAAGCCCCAGCCGGCTCATGGCCTCAATGTCGGCAACAAGGGAGCTTTCCTTGGCCGGATAGCCTCCCTTCAAGGTCTTTAAAAGCTCCAGGGCCCTAAGGCAGTTTTTTTCCATCTCGCCGCTTACCTCAAGGGGGCTGATGCCCTGGGGGTTTTCTCCGCGCAAGACGCAGTCGCAGTATTCGGAGATGGACAGATGACCCGTGCCGGGACAGGCGGTTCCATTGATAAAATCATCCAAACTGCGGAAAACAAGCAGATCCTCTTCCTCAAAATAGCTTACACAGGCTTCGGGATACCACTGTAAGTCATAGTCATGCCAAAATATCCGCTGCTGCAGCGGTATTGCCTTTGACGCGCCTTTTAATGCCTCGTATACGGCGCCGGCCTCGCTGCTGAAAGATTCCTTCCACAGATCACGGAAATGGGACTCCGGCTGTGCGATATTATACGCAAGGCGGCCCCAGATCGCAAAGCTGAACCAATGCCGGTCAAGAAAATAGCTCCCCACCGCCGCACGGTCCCTGGGTGCATAATCCCGGCCCCAGATGATACCGTCCGGTCCCATATAGAAGCCCTTCAGCACTTCATGGGGCATGTTCTTCAAATAATCCCTGGCAAAATCCACATCCCCCCAGCGCAGCAGATAAAAATCATCGTTACGCAGGGTAAGCCATGTTTTGCGCCCGTTTTTAAGCTGGGCAAAAAAGGTATCCCCAAAATGCGGTTTGACAACGGAATACATGTGGGCCATCGAATATTTATAACTCAGCTCGAACTCATGGGGGAAATCAGAGAACACATCTTCCATCTGTTCGACGCCGGTCATGTGGGAACGGTGGATCAAGGCGAACTTACGGTCCCCCTGATCCTTGAGGGCATCTATAATACCCTGGCCATAGGTAGCGCGGATCCATTCCACATCCTCCCGGACATCGGTCTTCCACTCTATTCGCATATTTTCCCCTGCGGTAACTCCTATGCCTCTCAGCAGAGGATAGGTGCGTACCAGGGCTTCCGTACCCCGGCGTACATAATCCTTGGTAACCGGGTTATCGGCGCTGTCGGTTATGCCATAACTTGCATACTGGGCGCCGTAGACAAACACATTCCATGTAAAAAGGTACACCGATATGCAGCGATCCGAGGCGTACTGCATAAGCTCCTGCCAGAATTTTATCTTTTCCTCGATGGTTATTTTCTTGATGGTGACCAGACTATTTTCCTGCATGGCCGTAAAATACCCCATGCCCCTGGTCGCCGCATTCGGCATACAGACGGCCCGCTTTACATCATGCAAGGCGGTCTCGGGATACTGTGGAATCTTTACAAGGGAAGGAAAGGGGGAAAGAGTCCACAGGGAAAGAACGTTGTATTTATTTATTGCAAGCCTGTCCAGAAAACCGTGCCAGAAATCCTTATCCCACATGACGGCGATATTTTCCTGGGCGCTGTCGCCGGAGTCGGTATAACTGGGGGTCCGCGCGTCCAGGGGCACGTTAAATTTGATGCCCCTCCGGCTGATATAGGGCTTAACCTCCATGGGTTTGAGATCGCCGGTTTCACCACCCCCGGTAAAATGCTGGGCCACATCAAGGGCGCCGTACATGGCGCCCGCCGTATCCGCCCCTGCGACAATGACAGTATCCCCTTCTCTGTACAAATTGTAGCCCTGTTCCTCCGTGCCGCCCGCCCACCGGGGATTCGGCTGTGCGTATAATTCCACCCGGGCCGGTCCTTTCCCGGTTTTTTTGAACGCCTTATTGAGTTCGCCGACAGCGAAGTCAAGCTGAGGACATGCACAATCAACTTTGATTTCCGTTTTATTCATCCTGCCGCCTTTTTTACAGCTAGTTATACCATTACCGTACCCCTCTTTACTATCGCCTTCCCATGAAAAATTTGCGGCCCCCTGGCCTCATACTAAACTTGCCATTCCTCCGCGAATTATTTATGGTTATCCATGCTGCTGACCATAACCTATACCGGGGATAATCCCGGGGATCTGGGCTATCTGCTTCACAAAAACCCCGCCCGGCCCCAGACGGTGGAACTGGGCTTTGGCCGGGCCCATGTGTTTTACCCGGAGCTAAGCGCGGAACGCTGCACCGCGGCCCTGCTTTTGGATATCGACCCCCTGGACCTGGCCAGGGGTAAACTCGGTTCCAAAGAAGGCGGCCTCTTTGACTACGTCAATGACCGGCCCTATGTCTCCTCCTCCTTTATGAGTACCAGCCTGTCCCGGGTCTACGGCACCGCCATGGCGGGAAGATGTCAAAAGCGGCAGGAACTGGCCGATACCCCCCTGGACCTTAGCGCGGCTCTGACCATGCTGCCCTGCCGGGGCAGTCCGTTTTTACTAAACCTGGTTTTTGAGCCCCTGGGTTACGAGGTGGAATTTGAAACGGATCTATTGGACGAGGCATTTCCCGATTGGGGGCGGAGCCGTTACGTTAACCTCAGCATCCGGGGCACGGTGCGGCTCCGGGATCTGCTGCGGCATCTCTACGTGCTTATCCCGGTTTTTGACCGGCAGAAACACTACTGGATTGGCCAGGACGAAATTGACAAACTCTTAAGCCACGGCGAAGGCTGGCTGGAGGATCACCCCGAAAAAGAATTTATTACCCGCCGTTATTTTAAAAACCTCGGGAGCCTTACCCGGAAAGCCCTGGATCGTTTAGACGCCGCCCACGGATCTTCGCTGGGGGAAATGCCGGAAGAGCCGGAAATACCGGAAGCGGTGCTGGAAGCGATTGAATCGATTGAATCGATTGAAGCGATCGAAGAAAATAACGGGCTTGAAGGACCAGGGCGTAAGAACCTTAACACCCGGCGGCTGGAAGCGGTGCTGGCGGCCCTTAAGGAAAGCGGCGCCCGGCAGGTGATCGATCTCGGCTGCGGCGAGGGGAATCTGCTGCGGCTTTTAGTGCGGGAAAAGGGCTTTACTAAGATCGCCGGGACCGACGTATCCAGGACCACGCTGGAACGGGCCGCCGAGCGGCTTAAACTTAACCCGGCGGAAGGGCGGCTTACGCTCTTTCAGAGTTCCCTTAACTATCGGGACAAACGTTTTAAGGGTTATGACGCCGCGACGGTGGTAGAGGTCATCGAGCATATCGATGAAAACCAGCTTAACACCTTTGCCGCGATCCTCTTTGGCGATGCCGCCCCACGTACTATCATTGTTACCACCCCCAACATCGAGTACAACGAAAACTACTTTGGCCCGGAAAGCGGCCCTCCCCTGCTAAAGCCCCGGTTCCGCCACGGGGATCACCGTTTTGAGTGGACGCGAAAACAGTTCCGCTGTTGGGCGGATGAGACGGCGGAAAAGTACGGCTACCGGGTGCGGTATGAGGAAATCGGCGACCGGGACGAGGAACGGGGCGCGCCCACCCAGATGGGGGTTTTTACCAAATGCGAATAGAACTTCCTGAATTATGCCTGGTTGCCCTGGTGGGAGCTTCCGGGAGCGGCAAGTCCAGCTTTGCCAGGGCCCATTTCAAAGCCACGGAGATTCTGAGCTCCGACTATTTCCGGGGCCTCGTGTCGGATGATGAAACCGATCAGAGCGCCACCGCCGCGGCCTTTGACAGTTTGTACTATATCGCCAACAAGCGGCTGGACAATGGGAAACTTACGGTTATCGACGCCACCAATGTACAGCGGAAGGCCCGGGAGGCGGTACTTCGCCTGGCCCGGGAACAAAATGTCCTGGCCGCGGCCATTGTCTTTGACGTGCCCGCGGAGCTTTGTATCGCGCGGAACCGTGAACGGCCGGACCGTAACTTTGGCAGTCAGGTGGTGTTGGGACATATCCGGGAATTGCGGCGGAGTATCCGGGGCCTCCAAAAAGAAGGCTTCCGTTATGTGCATATTCTTAAAGG
>JAISQJ010000073.1 GCA_031274285.1 Treponema sp.
AAAAGAGTAGATAATGAAGCAAAATCGTCCTAAATATCTCATATTCTTTGGGTTTTCTCGGTTTTTCTGTGTGGTCCGTGAGGTCCGTGGTTTGACTTCATTAAGCCAATTATCAACGATACGGTACACTAGCAGCCTGTTCAGTTTGGGCGCATCCCCGGCTCCGCCAGGGACCGGGCTATCCGGGGCTCCGCTTCGCTCCGGCCCCGGCGCAAAGCGCCGGGTCTGCCCTTCGGGCACCCCTTCTATCCCTTGCGCGGCTCCGTAAAACCGCCATACGGCGGACCTTTTCACAAGGGTGACACCTTTTGGGCACCCCTTTCTGGAGTTTGGCCTGCGGCCAAACTCCCAAGATGAAAACCGCATGGCGGTTTTCATCACGCTTCCCCACTAAAGCCAGGGAGGATACACCCGGCGATAGTCCCTGGCGCGGCAGGAACACAGCCGCTAAATTTTTTGGGGGGTGGCCGGGAAATCACTGCGGGGGGAACCAAAAGGGGGGCCCCTCCACTAAACCGCTTCCCTATGAGAAGCCCCAGGGAGGTTCCACCCGATAGTAGTCTCCGGCGCTGGTGTTGAAAAAACGGTGTCCGGCGCCAAACATGCCAACCGGATGGCGGGGGGCCCCCAAGGCGGCCGCTTGACCGAAGCGGCGTAGCCGCAAGCGAGGCCGGCTTGGGGGATGTCCCGCCATCCGGTTGGTATATGATGCGCCAGGTACCGTTTTTTTTATTCGTCCGCACCGATGAGGATGCTTCCGGGTGTATCCTCCCTGGACTAACGTTCATAGGCCCCCATGTCCACCCTGCCGCCCTTTATCCGGGCCGTACCGTCCGGGTCTAAGGCGGCGGCCCCGGTGGGGGTATAAGCGGGGTCCCCGGCGTTGATGGCGGGACTGCCCGATTGCAGGCGGTAATTCCCGCCGGTTGTAGGGCTGCCGGAAGACGCTTGAACCAGTTGCATAAACTGGGGATCGGTTTTCATGTTACCATCAGCACCGGCGCTTGTTGGGTACGAACTGTCCTGCACGATGCTGTAGGCAATAACCCCCGTGCCCATAGCATCCACAATGCCCGGAGCCGTTGACGCCGTATTCCCCCAGATGACGCTGTTCCTGATCTGCGGCGAGCCGCTTTGGATGTACATTCCCCCCCCGCCGCTTCCGCCAGCGGCAACGGTATTGCCGGCGATGGTAACATTGGTCAGTACCGGCGAGGAGTAGTTGCCGCTGCTCATTCCCCCACCATTGCTGCTGGCAAAATTGCCGGAGATGGTAACATTGGTCAGTATCGGCGAGGAAGCGGCGTTGTGCATTCCCCCGCCGCTGTCGGCATAATTGCCGGAGATGGTAACATTGGTCAGGACCGGCGAGGAGGAGGAGGAGTTGTACATTCCCCCGCCGTTGCCGGTGGAAGTATTGTTTGAGATAGTAACATTGTTCAGCTCCGGCGAGGAACCGGTGTTGTACATTCCCCCGCCGTCGCCAGTGCCGACGGCATGATTGCCGGAGATGGTAACATTGGTCAGCACCGGCGAGGAGGAGTTGTTTATCATTCCCCCGCCGCTGTCAGCATAATTGCCGGAGATGGTAACATTGGTCAGCATCGGCGCGCCGCCGCCGTTTAGCATTCCCCCGCCGTCGGAATCGCTGGTATTGCCGGAGATGGTAACATTGGTCAGGACCGGTGAGGCGTAGCCGTTGAATATCCCCCCGCCGTTGTTATAGGCATAATTACCGGAGATGGTAACATTGGTCAGCGCCGGCGTAGAGGAGGAGAAGCCGGGAGGCGGGGAGAGGGGTAGAGAGGACTCGTCGGCGGTAAAGATGAATATTCCCCCGCCAGCGCTCCTCCTTACTGCTCCGCCGTTTACCATCGACAGATCTCCCGGGGGCTCCGCATAACCGCCGCTTATGGTAAATCCGTCAAGGATAGTCCCGCTGTTGGCCGGAATATCCAGGGCCAGGACCACATGGAAGGTGTTATCGGTATTAAGATTGGGCGTACCGATGTCGCCGCTTAAAACAGCCCGGTACGCCGGATCAACGGCGCCATAGGTGTCAAAACGGGCTTTCCGGGCGGCCTCGTCTATATCTTCCCCCGCGGCGGCATAACCTCCCCGGACTTCCACCCCTTCCCGCAGGATGAAGGCCGGATCCCTGAGATTTCCCGGCGTATCATTATAGATGTAAGGGCCGGAAAGTGATGCCGGAATCATCGGTTCATACCGGGGCTTGTAAGTCCCCGCGGCCACCCGCACCACGGCCTCCACAACCCCAGCCGCCTTTGCCGCCGCCGCCTCGTCCATCATCTTCTGCAGATCATTCGAGGCATTGGCCCAGGATGAACCGTCCCCGGTTCCCCACGCCGTTTCCCTGACATAACGCCAGCCGTTAAGGAATTCCGCCGTTACCGTTACGTCCGTTGCGGGCATGGTAAAGGTATAGCTTGACCCCGATCCGGCAAGGGCCCCGCCGCTCACCGCCAGGGTGTTGGGTTTCAGCGCCGCGCCGCTGTGGGCGGGCATTACCGTCAGCGTAACGGGGGTCCCCGGAAAGGCGAAGTTGAAATTGGAAGCCACCGTACCCCCGGTAGTGGGGGGAATAGTTATCTCGTACAGGGGGCCGCTCATGTACATGGGGACCCGGACCGAGGTGTTCCCGGTCCTTAGCTCAAAACTCAGGCTCCCGGTCCCCGCCAGGGCCTCCCCGTAGTAGGCCGAGGCGTCGATGCGCCAGGAACCCCCGGTAAGGCTTAGGCTGACGGTCTCAGAACCGCTGACCGTGCGGTTTATCACGATCCCGCCGGGGCCGTTAAAGCTTACTTCGTAGCGCAGGCTGGCCAATACCTCGGCGGGCAGGTCCTTGCCGGAGCTGATGACCCGGTCTCCTCCGGCCTCCCCGAAGCTTACGGTAAGGGTCCCGGTTCCAGTATTTTCTCCCACCGGCTCATCGGGGCCCATGAGAAAGGTACAGCCCGCCAGCACGAGGACCGGCAGGGCCAGTTTGAGCAGGAATTTTATCGCCATGATAGAACAGGGTAGCACCTTTTTGGCTTAAAAACAACATTCAGACCGAAATATACTACCAAACACAAGGGTGACACCTTTTGGGCGCCCCTTTCTGGAGTTTGGCCTGCGGCCAAACTCCCAAGATGAAAACCGCCATGCGGTTTTCATCACGCTTCCCCATGAGAAGCCCCAGGGAGGCTACACCCGGCGATAGTCCCTGGCGCGGCAGGGACACAGCCGCTAAATTTTTTGGGGGGTGGCCGGGAAATCACTGCGGGGGGAACCAAAAGGGGGGCCCCGCTGTGAGTTTACCGGCCAGGACCCCAAAGAAAATTACTACGCTGTGTTCCTGCCGCGTCGGTGAGGGGGGTGTATCCTCCTTGAGAAGACTACCTACTTGATCTTTTTCTCAACCCTTGATAATCTTTTCAGACTTGACTACCCGGTAGGGCCGCCGGGGTCCGGGCACTATGCCCTTGTAGCTCAGTTGGCAGAGCATATCCATGGTAAGGATAAGGTCATCAGTTCGATTCTGATCGAGGGCTGACGAAGGGGCCGCGCCTTTTTCGTTTTGGGGTTTCGGCGGGGACGATCCCAAAAATACATTGAGAGGTCAAATATGGCGAGTAAGAAACAGGTTGTTGAGTTGGTGGCGCTTCAATGCACCGAATGTAAGCGGCGGAACTACACCACTGCAAAGAACCGGCGGAACACCCAGGAGAAGCTGGAGCTGAAGAAGTATTGCCCCTTTGACCGGAAACACACCGTCCACAAGGAGACCAAGATAAAGTAGCGCCCTTCGGGGGAAAGAGTGTACAGAGGCGTATAGCTCAGTTGGTAGAGCGGCGGTCTCCAAAACCGCAGGTCGAGGGTTCGAGGCCTTCTGCGCCTGGGACTAGAAAAAAGCAGGTGGATGTTGCGTCTGGGACTAATAGTGGGAAAGGTAAAGGTGATATGAACAAACTCGTCCAGTTTGCCAGAGAGTCATACGCGGAGCTGCGAAAGGTCGTATGGCCCAGCCGGGATGACGTGATCAGCTCCGTTAAAGTGGTTATTGTCTCCACCATCATCATAGCCGCCGCCCTGGGGCTGGTAGATGTGCTGCTCCTCTTTGGAATCAGGGCAATATTTTAGGCAAAGCAAAGGGAAACCATGGCTTCGGGCTGGTACGCGGTTCAAACATCCACCGGATGGGAGAACAAAATAGAGAAAATCATCCGCATGATGCTCAAGAACGGCGATCTTGATAAAGAAGTCGTCCTTGACATCAAGATTCCCGTGGAAGAAGTGGTGGATACCCAGGGCGGCAAGCGGCGGGTAAGGACCCGGAAGACCTATTCAGGCTATATATTCGTGGAAATGGACCTTCCCGATGCGCCGGTGGTGTGGAAGGCCAACTGTTCAAAGCTAAAGAAAATCCAGGGCGTCCATGGTTTTGTGGGAACCCTGGGGGATGCCAAGCCCCAGCCCCTGCCCGCGGACGAAGTCCGGAACATGCTGCAGAAGTCGGGGGACCTCAAGGGCGAGCGGACGGCCCGGGTGCGGCAGAGTTTCTCCCCCGGCGAGCAGGTTAAGATCATCGACGGCCCCTTTGAATCGTTTACCGGAACCATCGAAGAGGTAAACCAGGAAAAGAGCAAGCTCAAGGTCATGGTCGGCATCTTCGGGCGCAATACCCCGGTGGAAGTCGATCTGTTACAGGTGGAGAAGCTGTAGTAGGAGAGGTGAAAACCTCGCTAGTCCGGCCTTACCGGACACACTACGAAGGAGTTTTTATGGCAAAGAAGAAGATTACCGCCCTGGTTAAGCTGCAGTGCCCCGCGGGCAAGGCCACGCCGGCCCCCCCCGTAGGTCCTGCCCTGGGCCCCCACGGGGTCAGCGCCCCCCAGTTCGTCCAGCAGTTCAACGACCGGACCAAGAGCATGGAAACGGGGCTCATCATTCCGGTGGTCATCACCATCTATCAGGATAAGAGTTTTACCTTTATCCTCAAGACCCCCCCGGCTTCGGTGCTTATCAAAAAGGCCATCAGCCTGGAAAAGGGTTCCCCCGAATCCCACAAGACCAAGGTGGGCAGGCTCCCCAGGGACAAGCTGGAGGAAATCGCCAAGTTGAAGATGACGGACCTCTCCGCCAATGACACGGAAGCCGCCATGCGGATCATCGCCGGTACCGCCCGGTCCATGGGTGTGGAGGTGGAACGATGAGCCGCGGGAAAAAATACCAGGAAAGCCTTAAAAAGTACGATTCCGCCGCGGTTTATGAGCTTCAGGAGGCCCTGGGCATGGTGAAAACCCTCTCCTTTGCCAAATTTGATGAAACCGTGGACCTTTCGGTTAAGCTGAGTCTCAAGAAAAACCAGTCGGTCCGGGATACGGTGGTGCTTCCCCACCAGTTCCGGGGGGAAAAGAAGGTGCTGGTCTTCTGCAAGCCGGAAAAGGAAAAGGAAGCCCAGGATGCGGGCGCGGCCTTCGTGGGCGCCGATGACCTTATCGAGAAGGTCAAGGGCGGTTGGACCGAATTCGATGTGGCGGTGGCCACCCCCGACATGATGAAGGATGTGGGTAAGCTCGGTATGGTTCTGGGCCGCAAAGGGCTTATGCCCAACCCCAAGACCGGCACGGTCACCTTCGATCTCAAGGGCGCGCTGGCGGAACTGCGGAAGGGCCGCACCGAATTCCGGGCCGATAAGACCGGGGTGGTGCACCTGGCGGTGGGAAAAGTTTCCATGGACCATGAAAAACTGGCGGAGAACGTAAAAACCGTGGTTACCGAGATCAAACGCAAGCGTCCTGTCGATGCCAAGGGTGATTTCATCCAAACTATTTCGCTGGCCTCTACCATGGGGCCCGGGGTATGGGTTTCGATTAAGGAAGAGGCAGGAGCATAACATGGCGATAGTGGCAAACAAGATACAGGAAAACAAGACCAAGGCCATCCAGGAAATCAAGGATTCCCTAAGCGCCTCAAAGGACTTCATTTTCACCGATTACCGGGGCCTTACGGTGGAGCAGATCACCAATCTGCGGAAGCAGTTGCGGACCAAGGATGTACATTACAAGGTGGTGAAAAACAACTTCGCCCGCATCGCCTTCCAGCAGCTTTCCGCCCCCGCCCAGGTGGCGGAGTACCTGATCGGGCCCACGGCGGTGGCTATCGCCCCCAGGGATTCCAACGAGGTGGCCAAGATTCTCCTGGGCTTTGTCCAGGAAGCCCCGACCCTGAAGGTTAAGGGCGCGTTGATCGGGGATGCGGTGTACAATGCCCAGCAGACCGCGGCCTTCTCCAGGCTCCCCGGCAAGCTGGAACTCGTTTCCATGCTCCTGTCCGTGCTCAACGGCCCTGCCCGGAATCTGGTTGGGGCCCTTAACGACATACCCGCCCGGCTGGTACGTACCATCAAGGCAGTGGGGGAGCAGAAGTAAGGCTATCGCGGAGAAGAGGCCCCGAATGGGGCTGCGTTTGGTATATTTTTCCGTCAGGCTTCCCGGACGAAGATGTTCGAAGCTGCTGTCCTGTCGGATGGTATAGGCTGTCGGCCTGTCCGGCGGCCCCGCGCCCCCTGTGGGGCGCTATTTCACAGTAAGGAGAAGCTAAGATGGCAGCCACGAAAGAGGAAATTATTGAGGCGATTGCGTCCATGACCGTTTTGGAGGTTTCCGAACTGGTCAAGGCAATGGAAGAGAAGTTTGGTGTGTCCGCCGCCGCTCCCGTTGCGGTTGCGGTGGCCGGCGCTCCCGCCGGGGGCGCTGCGGCGGCCGAAGCGGTGGAGGAACAGACCGAATTTAACGTCATTCTAAAGGCCTTTGATGATACCAAGAAGATTGCGGTTATCAAGGAAGTCCGGGCCGTCACCGGCCTGGGCCTCAAGGAAGCCAAGGACCTGGTTGAGGGCGCTCCCAAGCCCCTCAAGGAGAATGTCTCCAAGGAAGAGGCCGCAAAAATCAAGGAATCGATCACTGCCGCAGGCGGTACCGTTGAGATTCAGTAAGGCTGAAAGGGAAAACGGATCTAAGGGTATGCCCGGCATACCCGCAGGGCTTAACGCATACTTCTCACCATTACGGACGGGGTTTCGGTGTATAACCGGCCCCTTTCGTGATTCGTAACGCAGGATCGGGTTGGTAAAGGCAGGGGGAAATAGACCATGGCAAAAGTAAAGACGGCCGGGAAACGGCTCTATATCGGCAAGGAAATTCAGGATGTGATGGAATTGCCGGATCTGATCGGTATTCAGCTTAGTTCTTACGAGCGTTTCCTGCAGCGGGAAACCTTAAGGGCGGGAAACAAGCCGGAACCGCAGGGCCTGGAGGAGGTGTTTCGGAACACCTTTCCCATCGAAAGTCCCAACGGGGACATGGTACTGGCCTACGACTACTACACCCTGGACGAGGGAAACATCAAATTCTCCGAGCAGGACTGCAAGCAGAAGGGCCTGACCTATGCGGTGTCCCTTAAAGCCAGGGTCAATCTGATCTTTACCCAGACCGGAGAAATCCGCCAGAAGGACATTTACATGGGGGATATCCCCATCATGACCGAGCGGGGCACCTTCGTCGTCAACGGAGCGGAGCGGGTGGTGGTTTCCCAGATTCACCGTTCGCCGGGGGTTATCTTTAGCCACGAAAAGGGAATCTACTCCTCCCGGATCATCCCCTACCGGGGCAGTTGGCTGGAATTCGAAATCGACCAGAAGCGGGAGCTTATCTACGCCAAGATCGACCGGAAAAAGCGGATCCTGGGGACCATATTCCTCCGGGCCCTGGGCTACGAAAGCCGGGAAGACATCATCCGGGCCTTCTACAAGACCGAAACCCTGGAGGTACGAGACGATCGGGAAACCAGGGAACGGTTCTCCGGCCGGATCCTGGCCTCCGCCGTCTGGATCGCCGCGGCCGAAGGCACGGAGGAAGCTCCGGCCAAGAAGGAGGGGGAGCCAAAGAAAAAGCTCTACCGGGCCGGGGAAAAACTCCACCCCCACAACGTGGATGAACTCTTGTCCAACGGCATCTCCCAGGTAGAGGTTATCGACTTTACCTCCGAAGATTCCCTGAACTCCGATATGCTCCTCAACTGCTTCGAGCGGGAGGAGATTAAGTTTGTCAAAGAGGACCCCAGCCGGGACGAGCCCTCCAGGGAAGACGCGCTTTCGGCGGTCTATTCGGTCCTCATGCCCGGCGAGTCTATCACCGTGGAAGCGGCGGGCAAGGACCTTTCGGGCATGTTCTTCACCAGCCGACGCTACGATCTGGGGAAGGTGGGGCGCTACAAGCTCAACAAGAAATTTGACTACAAGCCTCCCCTGTCGGAATTCACCCTTACCAAGCAGGACATTATCGCCACCATGAAGTTCCTCATCAAAGTCTATGTGGGGGACGAGAACATCGACGATATCGATCATCTGGGGAACCGCCGGGTCCGGTCCGTGGGCGAGCTGATGGCCAATTCCATGAAAACCGCGTTCAGCCGCATGGAACGGATCGCCAAGGAGCGGATGAGCCTTAAAGAAACCGATACCATCAAGCCCCAGGACCTTATTTCCATTAAGCCGGTGGTGGCGGCCATCAAGGAATTCTTCGGTTCCAGCCAGCTTTCCCAGTTCATGGACCAGGTAAACCCCCTGGCGGAGCTGACCCATAAGCGCCGGCTGAACGCCCTGGGCCCCGGCGGCCTTTCCCGGGAACGGGCGGGCTTCGAGGTTCGGGATGTCCACTACACCCACTACGGCCGCATGTGCCCCATAGAAACCCCGGAAGGTCCGAATATCGGCCTTATCGTGTCCCTGGCCAACTATACCAGGGTGAACGAATACGGTTTTCTGGAAACCCCCTACCGCAAGGTGGTGGACGGCAAGGCCGCCAAGGAAGTTGAATACCTGTCCGCCATGGACGAGGACCGGTACTACATTGCCCAGGCCTCGGCCAAGCTGAATCCCAACGGGACCTTCGCGGACGAGCAGGTTTCCTGCCGCCGCCAGGGGGACTATACCACCCGGTCCCCCCAGGAGATTCAGTACATGGACGTGTCCCCCAAGCAGATCATCTCGGTCTCCGCCTCCCTTATCCCCTTCCTGGAACACGACGACGCCAACCGGGCCCTCATGGGTTCCAACATGCAGCGGCAGGCCGTTCCCCTGGTGTTCCCCGACGCCCCGCGGGTGGGGACCGGCATGGAGGGAAAGTGCGCCTACGATTCCGGGGTCCTGGTTAAGGCCCGGCGCGGCGGGGTGGTCCAGCGGGTAACGGCCCAGGAAATTGTCGTCAAACCCGAAGACGGCAAGACCGCGATTCCCGAAACCAACGACCACGGGCTTGACGTGTACCGGCTGGTGAAGTACCAGCGGACCAACCAGGATACCTGCTACAACCAGCGGCCCATTGTCAAATTGGGGGAAAAGGTGATCGGCGGCCAGGTTCTTGCCGACGGCCCCGCCACCCGGAACGGGGAATTGGCCCTGGGGCGGAATATCCTGGTGGGCTTCATGCCCTGGAACGGTTACAACTACGAAGATTCAATCCTTATCTCCGAGCGGGTGGTCAAGGAGGATATGTTCACCTCCATCCACATCAAGGAATTTATCACGGAGATCCGGGAGACCAAGCTGGGGCCGGAGAAGATCACCCACGATATCCCCAACACCTCCGAAAAGAGCCTTGATAACCTGGACAGCGAGGGGATCATCATGGTGGGAGCCAAGGTCCGGTCCGGGGATATCCTGGTAGGCAAGGTAACGCCCAAGAGCGAGACCGAAACCACCCCGGAATTCAAACTCCTCAACTCCATCTTCGGCGAAAAGGCCAAGGAGGGGCGGGATTCTTCCCTCCGGGTGCCCCACGGGGTGGAAGGTACGATCATCGATATTCAGCGCCTCAAGCGGAGCGCCGGGGACGATCTTAACCCCGGAGTGGACGAGGTGGTAAAGGTGCTTATCGCCACCAAGCGGAAACTCCGGGAAGGGGACAAGATGGCCGGCCGCCATGGCAACAAGGGGGTGGTGGCCCGGATTCTCCCGGAGGAGGACATGCCCTACATGCAGGACGGTACGCCCCTGGACCTCTGCCTGACCCCCCTGGGGGTGCCCTCCCGGATGAACATCGGCCAGCTCCTGGAAACCGAACTGGGCTGGGCCGGTTCCACCCTGGACGAATGGTACTCCGCGCCGGTGTTCCAGTCCCCCTCCACCGGGCAGATCGAAGAAAAGCTCAAAGAGGCGGGACTCCCGGTGACCAGTAAGACCATCCTGTTCGACGGCCGCACGGGGGACGCCTTTGTGAACCCCATCTTCTGCGGGATCATCTACTTCCTCAAGCTTCACCACCTGGTCGATGACAAGATGCATGCCCGCTCCACCGGCCCCTACTCCCTGGTGACCCAGCAGCCCCTGGGGGGCAAGGCCCAGTTCGGCGGTCAGCGGCTGGGGGAAATGGAAGTCTGGGCCCTGGAAGCCTACGGCGCCGCTAATACCCTGCAGGAACTCCTAACCATCAAGTCCGACGACATGACCGGCCGGTCCAAAATTTACGAGGCCATTGTGAAGGGGGAACCCTCCACCACCGCGGGGATCCCCGAATCCTTCAACGTGTTGGTTCAGGAACTCCGGGGCCTGGCCCTGGACCTGACCATCTACGATGCCAAGGGCAAGCAGATTCCCCTGACGGAACGGGACGAGGAGCTTATCACCAAGAGCGGAAGCAATTTTTAGCGGAAAACGGCCCCTGCCCGGTAATCGGCCCAGACCTTTTCAAACCAGGTCTCCGCATCGGGCAGGGGCCTTACGGGCCGGAAAAACGAACGGACGGTTTTTGTTTTGGGATCAAAATAGCTTATGAGTACCTGGTCGTGGTGGGCCTTGTCCGGGGCGAAGCCCCTTTCCGCCTGGGCGCGTATATCGGAATCATCGATGACGGCGCAGGAACCCCGGCTTAGGCCGCCGGAATCCAGGTAATACCGGATCCCGTGGTGGAGAATCCTGCTGAGTAAAAGGGCTTCCCGGTATTTGAACAGTATTGCTGTTTCGTCCTCCCCCGGCTCCAGGCTTTCCCCGGCCAGCTCTTCAATGCGGGCCAGGCTTTCATGAATCTCCCGCCTGTTCCGCAGAAAAGAAACAGCCCTGCTGTTCAGGTCCTGGAGAGCCCGCAGTTTTTCGGCGATTGCCCCCCCTTCCGCCGGGTCGGCGGGCAGGGGAGGGGGGCCGGCGTTTCCCCCCAGGTTAAGCTCCGCTTCAAAGTCCCGCAGGTTTTCCGCCGCCCGCAGCAGAACTGCCGCAAAGACCCCGTCCCCGCCGCCGAACCAGGGATCGTTTTTTAAGCCCCGGCCGGCAAGGTAGGCCGCGGCCCGCAGCCCGCCGGCCTGCCCCGCGTTAAGGGCGCTCCCCCCGGGCCGGGACACGCCGTGGCTCCCTGCACATTCCCCCACGGCGAAAAGGTGCTTCACTGAAGTTTCCCACCAGATGCCGATCTCCGCGCCGCCGTTGTGGTGCTGGGGAAGCACGTCGATCTCCAGGTATTCGGCCCCCAGGTCTATGCCATGGGATTTGTAGAGTTCCAGCGCCAGGGGGTTGAGTTTTTCCAGCCGTTCCAGGGGGCTGCCCCCCAGGGCCCCCGATTTGGCCAGGTAGTCCCGGCCCGTGCCCCCTATGCCGGAGAGATCAAATTTCCCAATCCGCTCGTCGCCCGCGGGATTGCGGGTAAAATCCAGGTACACCCTTCTCCCCTTGATCTGCCGCTCAATATAAATGGCCATATCAATGATCGACGAACCAAAGTCCTTCACCCGTTCCGCATTAAAGGGCCACTGGTAGCCCTTAAGAAAAACCGCCTCCGCCAGTTCCCGGATGGAGGGAAAGTAGGCGTTGAGGAATTCTTCTTCTCTCCCGCTGTCGTCCCTCCCCCCCTCTCCGCCGTCCAGGGAAATGTATCGGGGGATTACCTGCTGGTAACTGCCGGAGAGGTTCCAGCGGAATTTGATCGAGGCGATGCCGTACTGCCATTCGCTTATGTTGGCGAAGCGGAGCCCCTCCCTGGCCAGCACCCCCGAAGCGCCGAACTGTCCTTCCGGGTATACGGTCCTCCGGTACAGTCCCGCGTCCCCGCCGGTGGCAAAGATAATATTTTTCGCCAGGTAAAGGGTAAAATTTTTCCCCTCCTCCAGGCAGAGGAGCCCGAAGGCCCGGCGCTCTCCGCCTTCCCCGGCGCTGTTAAGATCCCCGGCGGCGCTCAGAATTTTGATAACCCTGGTTTTATCAATCAGGGCGATACCCTTCCGCAGCGCCTCTCTTTCCAGGGCTTCGGTCATAGCCTTTGAGGTGTAGGGGCCGATAGAGGAAGCCCGGCGGCGGGTATCGTGATCGGTCTGGTAGCCCGGATATTCCCCGTAGGTATTGTGGGGAAATGGTACCCCCAGGGAAACCAGGTGAAAAAATTCCTCCAGCGAGTGGGCGGCCTCACAGAGGGCAATATCCCCGTCCATGGCGCCCCCGGCAAAAAGAGTCTCCGCCATGCTCCGGGGGGAATCCCCCTCGGCCCCCGCGGAGGCGACCTTGTAGTAAGTCTGTTTATCGGAACCGGTGTTGCGGGAAGTTCCCCTAAGCCGGTCCTCGGACAGCATAGCGATATTTTCGACGCCCGCATCGAACAGGTGAACCGCCGCGTTGTAGCCCGCGGCCCCCGACCCGGCCACCAGGCAATCGTAGACTCGTTCAATCACCCGTACCGGCCTGTTAAGAAAAGACAGCTCTTTCATACTATCCCCTACTCTGCGCTAAACTTGCCCGCACTTCAAGATGAGATTACTCGGCATCCCTTGCGCGGCTCCGTAAAACCGCCATACGGCGGAATTTGTTCCCTCAAAAAATGAGAATTACTGCCCCTTCACTTTTTATCTCAAACACTCTATCATTTCCATAATCGCCCTGTGTACTCCGGTCTGCCGGAAACTCACGCACCCTCTGCGGGGCTGACGATAGCAGGAAAAGTGTTTTGCAGGAGTTCTATGATGAGAACGACACGGCTTAAGGCGGTGTTAGCGGCGGCCCTCGTATTGGCGCTGGTTTTCACGACCTGTGCCCATTTCCCGAGGGGCGGCGGCGAATACAGCTTTAGTACCTCCGCGCAATACCGGGAAATGGTTACCCTTTCCGGGGGAACTATTACCGGCAGCGGGACAGACGGCGTATTTATCGCAAACCGTACCGTAACCTTGAGTCCTTTTAAGATTGCCAAATACGAGACCACCTACGAGCTGTGGAAGGAAGTGTACGACTGGGGGCTAGCTCACGGGTATAGTTTTGCGAATCCCGGCGAAGAAGGGCAGGGGGGAACGGACGGCACGAGCGGTACAAGCTGGGCCGCGGACCAGAAGAAGACCCGTCCGGTAACGACGATTAACTGGCGGGACGCGATAGTCTGGTGTAACGCATACAGTGAACTGAGCAGAAAGACGCCGGTGTATTACACCGATACCAGTTACGGTACGGTCTTGAAGACATCGACGAATGACAGCGGAACTTCGACCGAGGCAGATTCTGCGGTGATGAAGTCCGATGCCAACGGCTTTCGTTTACCCACGGAGGCGGAGTGGGAATACGCGGCCCGCGGGGGGAACCCAAATGGCACTGCATGGAGCTATACCTATGCGGGGAGCGCAACTATTGGGGAGGTGGCGTGGTATGACGGCAATTCTTATAATCTGGGAACAGGTGATACCGATTACGGGGAGCATCCGGTAGGGACCAAGGCGGCAAACGCCGCCCTCCATGACATGAGTGGGAACGTATGGGAATTTTGCTGGGACTGGTATGAAAGTCCTCTTGATACCACAGCGGTAACTAATCCCACAGGCGCTGGTAGCGGCTCGGACCGGGTTGATCGGGGCGGTAGCTGGTACGACAGCGCCGCGTTCTGTACGGTGGTTCGCCGGGGCGACCGCAACCCCGGCAGCACGCGCAGTCATCTTGGCTTCCGTGTTGTTTCCGGGGAATAACGCAGGGCCAGGGGGGTAGCGGAATAAAACCGCTTCGCGGTTTTATTTACGGAGTTTGTGCTTCGCACAAGCTCCACGGCCTTTGCCAAGGCTGGAGCGGATGAACAAGCCGCCGGAGGCGGCGTCGTATACCCATTTCCTTAACTCACAGCCCTATAATGGCTGAGGGGGGCCGGAAAGCGGCCTTTCCTCAATGGCGCCCGCCGTGTGGTAACAGGCCCCCCTTCTAAGGGTTTTGGGGATTTATTAGAGTTGTTCAAAAACCTCAGTTTTTGAACAACTTCCGCTAAAAAACAGCAAAATACGAAGTATTTTGCGAGACTTGTTCGATAACCCGAACCCGATAGGGGTCAGTAAAACAGGTTATCGAACAAGTCCATTACCTGTTACTTTTCATCACCGATTTGTAATAATCGTTGTAAACCACGCAGCCGTCGTTAAGCTGGGCGGCCATGAGTCTTGAGCAGCCTGAACAGAGGACGCACCAGTTGACCGGTTCCCCGGTCCGGTACTTTTTGGGGGTCAGGGGATCGGCGAATATCTGCCGCCCAAAGCCGCAGAAATCCACGTAGCCCTTGTCCAGCATTTCCTGCATTATGGCCGGGGCCTCGGCCTTGTAGGAACTGTAGGCGGAACCGATGACCTTGAGGCCGCGGTTTTCCCTGCGCAGCAGGTCCTTTACCCCCTTGGTGTAGCGTAAATGGTGGTAGGCCAGATATTTTGAAGGTTCCGTGGGGCGGGTTATGGCGCCGGTAAGGGCGGGGATGCCCGCGGAGACGTTGACATAATCCATGCCCAGATTGTCCATGAGCCGCACGACCTCATACATTTCCGACAGATCCTCGATTATTTCGTCCGGGCCGCCGGTGCCGCAGCCGCCGCGGATTCCTTCGTACAGGGAAAGCCGGGAACCCAGGATAAAGCGGGGGGACCGGCGCTTCTGCCGTATCGCCTCCACCCCTTCCCGTAAAAGGCGGCAGCGGTTTTCAAAGCTCCCGCCCCATTTGTCCTGCCGCCGGTTGGAGGGGCGCAGCATTTCTGCCCCCAGGTAGCCGTGGCACATCTTAAAGTCTATGCCATCGGCCCCCGCTTCCTCCGCCAGCAGGGCGGCCTCAATAAAGCTGTTTTTAATAGTTTCCAGTTCATCGCCGGAAAGGAGGCGTAATTCCCCGCTGCTTTTGGTCAGGCTGGTGCGGTCGGAAAAAGCGCCCGACCGTTCCCCCGAATGGGTCAATTGAAAAAACAGCAGGCTGTCCTGGTTTTCCCGCCTGAAAACTTCGACCAGGCCCTTAAAGGCGTCAAGGTTTTTCCGGTTCAGGATCAAACCGTTCACCCGGGCCAGGCTGGTTTCCGATACGGACAGCGCCTCACTGATCACCAGGCCCCAGGCCCCCCGGGCGAGATTCCGGTACCGGTCCAGAGTCCGCTCCGAGGGCTTCCCCCCCTCGCCGTCATTTCCCTCCATGGCCTGGGCCGCGAAGCGGTTGGGAACGGTCCGGTCCCCGATCGTCCCTGCCGAAAATAAAGAACTCATCATTTAGTATAGCTCCTTGTCTGGGTTGGACCCTACAGCCGCCTGATGTGAAAACCGCCGTCCACATCAATAACGTTGCCCGTGGTGTAGAGAAAGGCGTCGGAGGCGAATACCGCGGCGGCCTTGCCCACGTCCTCCGGGGTACCCCAGCGGGGAATGGGGAAGGTCCCGGCGGCGATAAGGGCGTCGTATTTTTCTTTTACCCCGCTGGTCATATCGGTGGCGATGATCCCCGGCCGAATCTCGTGGACATAGATCCCCTCCCCGGCCAGGCGGTGGGCGTAGAGCTTGGTGAGCATGGAAATTCCCGCCTTGGATACACAGTATTCCCCGCGGTTAATCGAGCTGACCTCCGCGGAGCAGGAACTTATGTTGATAATGGTTCCCCTTTTTTTTCCCTCCGGCGGCTGTTTCAGCATCTGCCGGGCCGCAAGCTGGGTAAGGAACATCGTAGATTTTGTGTTGATGTTTATAACACGGTCAAAACTTTCTTCGGTCATCTCCAAAAGATCGGC
>JAISQJ010000104.1 GCA_031274285.1 Treponema sp.
GGATTGACGCCCATGGGTATAACCTAACATAGAAATTTGACGTTTTCAATGTGGAAGGAGCCGGAGCCAGGGCATCGGCGTTTACTTTTAAGTCCTGAGAAATCACCGGGATTGAAGAATTTTTAACCACCAAGGCGCCAAAGGCGAAGAAGGTTTTAGTAGAAAGCCCTACTTTTCCTTCCTTTGTGCGCCTTATGCGCCTTCGTGGTTGATTCTTTCCAAAGCTATAACGATTTTCACGGATAGTTCAGTAGGTTAAAAAAGCAAACGCTGATGCCCTGGGCCGGAGCGAACCGGCGCACACCCCTCCACCAAACCGTTTCCCCATAACATCACGGAGGCTGCACCCGGCGGTAATCCCCGGCGCTGGTGTTAAAGAAACGGTGCCCGATGCCAAATATGCCGATCGGACGGCGGGGGGCCCCCAAGCAGAGAAAACCCCGCATTGCGGGGTTAATATAAAAACTTGATCGAACCGGCGCAGCCCCTCAAATAAACCGTTTTCTCATTAAGGCCGGGGCAGCAGCCGCTTAATGCCGGGGAGGATACACCCGACCACAATTACCGGCGTGTTTGGAACAGGCGCGGTGAGGGGTGTCACGGAAATCGTGGACCGCATAGCGGTACATGAGTTTCCGTGACAGGCCCCCCGCTTATTTCATTCGCGCCGGTGGGGATAATCAGGTGTATCCTCCCTGGGAATTGGGAGAAGTTGCTGCCCGGAATCAGCCCCTACAGAGCTCCTCCGCGAAGCGGGCCACCATGTCAAAATGTTCGGGACTTAACTTGTAGTGGGTGTCGCCGCCGGTGTTAAGCCGGCGCCAGGTTTCCGGAATAAGGGATGGCTCCAGAGCCCGGGCCTGCTCCCGGCTGATCAGGGCGCCGGAGAATTCCGGTCGGGCCCGGACCAGGGAGGCAAAGGCGGAGGCCTCCCCCTGGGGCAGGGCCGTGATAACCTGGGCGCTTAAGCCCGCCCGCAGGAACCCCGCATCATCGGAAAAGGGGGTGGGGAGCAGGAGCACCCGGTCCAGGCCCAGGTTCCGGGCGGCCCGGAGGGCCTGGTCCCGGAGGGCCTGCATGGAGGAGCGGGTCCGCAAGGCCCCGGCCCCCCGCTCGTTTCGCAGCAGCATGTCGGCGCCGGTGGAGATGACCAGGGTGTCCCCCGCGCCGCATGCGTCAAAAATAAAAACCTTCGCGGAGCCCATGCCCCCCTGGCGCAGGGCCTCCCCCAGGGAGTAGGCCCCCTGGTCCCGGATACCCTGGTCCCCCTGCAGTTCTTCCTTGTCGGTAAGGATGATCATCCAGGGGCCGGCGGGCCGGAGGCTCAGTTTTTGAGCGGTCTTGAGGAGCAGAAAAACCGCGGCGCTGTTGTCGTTGGCCCCGGGACTCCCGGGGGCCCGGTCGTAATGGGCCGTCAGCACCATGGCCGGCCCGCGGCCCTGTAAGGGCAGGGCGGCGCCGGAGGGAAAGATAAGGAAATGCCGGTTCCCCGCCACCGGAAAGATCTGGTAGTTAAGCCCCATCTCCGGGAGCAGGGATCGCAGCATAGCAAAACGGTTGGCATCGGGGGCGATAAATTCCAAAAAACGGTGAAAGGGCGGATCGGTCAGGGGTTTCCCCCGGCTGCTAAGGTACCGCATGCCCTATTTCTGGAAGAATTTGCCGATACGCCCCGCCGCGGCCGCCATGATGCGGAACAGCAAGTTCCGGTTTTGTCCGTATTTAATCGAAAAATCCCGGGCCGCCTCGGATAGGGAATAAGCCCCGTATTTTTTCTTCAAAAAATCCCAGTGTTTCACAATCCAGACATAGAGGTCCCCCGTACTCCGTCCCGGAAAGTTCAGGGCCATCCACTGCTCCTTGATAATCAGGGCGATGGGCTGGTACACATTGCGGTACCAGGATACCAGGGCTTCGGAAAAGGGAATCTCCTCTTCCTTTTTCTCGTTAAGGTAGTATTTGTGCACCAGGATATGATTGTAGATCACATCGTAGCGGCCGGGCATAGTAAAATTCAAATCGTAGAATCCCGTCAGTTCCCCAAAATCCGTTTGTTCGTAGAAGATTTTTTTCTCGTAGTCGATGACCGCCGCCTTGAGCTCATCGGACGTCATCTGGGGGGTAATGCTTATCTCGCTGGAAAGGCTGGTCACCTCCGCATCGATCTGCTCAATCCCCTGGGACCGGGCCACCGAAACCCGGTGGTTCCCGTCCCGGACAAAGTAGACCCCCCCAATCTCGTAAAGCTGAATCGCCGGCAGGGAGATGTCCCCAAGCCGGGCCTCGTCCACCCGCATCCAGCGGGCCCGCAGGTGGTTGCGCCTGGGCAGAAAGGCCTTGTTAAAGTCCCGGTAGCGCCCCTCGCTGCCCACGATCAGCCTTATGGGCACCACCTGCATACCCCGGTAGACCTGATTCTTGGGCTTAAGAATCTCCTTTACATCGTGAAACGAAAGGAGCCGGTCCCGGTCGGTGTTCATAAAGTGCTGGATTCGGGAAAAAAAGGCCCGGTTCTTCGCACTGTTAAAATCATCCAGGGCCTGGATTCGGTTGATACTGGTATTGCCTACATTAATCATTTTTTATACTCGCCTCGAAGGGGGGGGGCTTGAACTGTCCAGCACATAATGGCTGTACGCGTTGATCACCTGGGTTCCCTCATAGTCTGTTACCCTTACATCGCAAAGGCTGTAAAGGTGGATATGCCCGTGGATAAGGTACCTTGGCTTAAAGGTACGCATAAACCAGCGGAACGCTTCAAAACCCCAATGGCAGCGATCCTCCTTGTCGTGGATACCCTTGGGGCTTGCGTGGGTTAACAGAATGTCCACGTATCGGCCCCGGAAAATGCGGTTAAAGATAAGCCTGGGGATAAGCTTGATGATCTCCAGCATCATCTGGAATTCGGTAAATTGATTTTTCCCCCGGTTGTAACGCATGGAGCCCCCCAGCCCCGCGATGATAAGCCCGTCCTGGTAAATCGTTCTGGACCCCACGTGAACGGCCCCGGAACCCTGGTAGGGCTGGTCTAAATCGTAGTGGTCCTTATACCCTTCAACGTAGTAGTTAAGCTGATCCAGGTTGTGATTCCCAAACACGAAGAACAGGGGTTTGTTCAGGCTGGAAACGATGAAATCCAGGTAATCCATGGGGAGGTCCCCGGCGCAGAGCACCATTTCCACATCGGAAAACCGCTCCTTAATGGTGGTGGTGTAGACCAGGGGGTCGATCTGGTCGGAGACACAGAGAATCTTCATAGGGCCGTCACACGGAAGCCGTGCATCTGCACCTACCGCTCCGCCTTGTTGAGCATGTGCCGGGAAAGCTTTTCCCCCACATCCTTAAAGTTTTTCTTTTGGGCATATACCTGCTCCCACTGGGCCAGGGCCTTGTCTAGTTCCCCCGCCTTTTCATAACAAAGCCCCAGAAAATACCGGGCATAGAGGCTGTCGTTGCCCCCCTCGTCCTTAATGGCCCCCACGGCCCGTTCAAGGTCCGCCGCGGCCCGCTTCATATCGTTCTGGGCCATGAAGCAGCCCCCCTTCTCCACCAGGGCCCGAACCCGGAATTCCCCGTCCCTGGCGGCCTTTTCAAAGGAACCCTGGGCGCCGCCGTAGTCTTTCACATCCTTTTGAAGCTTCCCCAGGTAGAACCAGGTTCGTCCCTGGTCGCCCTCCCTTTGAAGCCGCAGCGCCCGCTCCAGGGCGGCCTTGGCTTCCGGGGCCTTCTTCTCTTTATAGTATAAGGCCCCAAGCTCGTAGTAGACATTCCCGTCCTTGGGGGACAGTTCCGCGGCCTTTTGGAGGTACTCCCGGGCCCGGTCCCCCTTGCCCCGGTCCGCAAAGAGCTTTCCCGCCCGCAGGTAGAATTCCCCCCGCCTGGGGTTCAACTTGATAAGGAGGAGGTACTCCTTCAGGGCTTCCTCGCTTTCCCCGTGGCCCTCGTACAGTTGGGCCAGGGTTTGGCGGTAATCCGTTTCGGGGATCAGCTTCCCCTGGATGCTCAACTGGTTGAGAAGCTTGAATTCCCGGTAGGCCTCCTCATCCTTCTTCTCCGCATGGAAGGCCAGGCCCAGGTAGTAGTGGGCCTCCGCATTTTTTGAGTCCCTGGCGATAAGCCGCCGGGCTGCGGCAATGGCGGCCTGGGTCTTTCCCTGCTTGATAAGGGTCCCCAGGGCTTCCACCCGCCGGGGGGAGAGAAGCAATTTGATGATAAAGCCGGCCAGAAAGAGCAGGCCGACGGCAAGAACAATAATGAGGGCAAGGGCTCTGGTCATAATACCTTTTCCAGTTCATCCGGATAGCTTATAGTGTCGTAACTGTACACTAGATTATTGGTTGTTTTAAGGGAAGGGTGAATACTTTTTGCAGGTATTAGGGCCGCAGGGGAAGAAACCGATACTAGAAATGGCGGCGCCGGGCCTTTATACCGGCCGGGAAGGGGAGGCTGGTGAATAGGTTCGTGCGCATGGTTTTCCTGTTTAGCTGCCTGGGGAGCCTTTCCCTGGGGGCCCAGGAGGGCAGTTTTAAGCGGGGGGAAGAACTTTTCATGGCGAACAAGCCCCAGGAGGCCCTGGGCTTCCTGGAAACGGCCATTGCCCAGGAAAGTTCCCATGTGCAGGCCCACCTCTACCTGGGGATCGCTTACCAGCAGCTTGGCCGCATCGATGATGCCATCGCGGTTTACCGGAAGATCCTGCCCAGGGCGGGGAGCGAAACCGGCCGGGTGGCCCTTAACCTGGGAAACATCTATTTCAGTCTGGATAACGCCGAATACGCCGAAGAATTTTATACCCAGGCCATCAATGCGGACAGCGCCTATGGGCCGGCCTACCTTAACCGGGCGAACCTCCGGGTAAAGACGGGCCGCCTGGCCGAAGCCCTGCCGGACTACGATCTCTACCTGACCCTGGAACCCCGCTCCCCCAAGCGGCCCCAGGTTGAGCAGCTTTGCGCCCTGATCCGGGCGGAATTTGCCGCCGAGGAACGGCGGCGGATTCTGGCCGAGGAGGAGGCGGAGCGGGAACGGGTCCGGGCCGCGGCGGAGGCCGAGCGGCAGCGGATTCTGGCCGAAGAAGCGGAAGCACGGCGGCGGGCCCTGCTGCAGGAGGTTTCCGCCTCCCTGCAATCCGCGGCCGAGGAAACCCGTGGCTCCTCCGCCGGGGTTGAGGATGTCCAGGGCTACGACGACGAATTTGAGCTGGAATGAGAGGAACTATGAACCGGAAGAAAGTAATCATCATCGGCGCCATTTCCCTGGCAGTGATCCTGCTGGGAACCGGAATTTTTTTGCTGACCCGGGCCTTTAACCGGCCCGACGACGGTCCCCGCCAGAACAAACTGACCCTGGCCCGGGACTACATCGATGCCGGCGAGTATGGCCGGGCCCTGGATATTCTGGACGCCCTGCTCATCGAAAACGCCGGCGACCAGGAAGCCCGGGATCTGCGGGACCGGGCGCTAAGGGCCTCCCAGGATGCGGGGAACCTGGCCGCCGGGAAGCTGGCCGCGGAGCAGGCTGCGGAAAAGGCCCGCTCCGATGAACGGGCCGCCGCGGCGGAGCGCCAGGCCAGGGAACTGGCCGAGGCTCTGGGCAGGGCGGCGGAGGACCCGGAAAGGGAAGCCCAGCGCCTCCGGATCGAGGATGAACGCCGCCAGGCCGAGGATGAACGCCGCCGGGTCGAAGCGGAGCGCCGCCAGGCCGAGGAAGACCGCCGTCAGGCCGAAGCCGAGCGCCGCCAGGCCGACGAAGCGGAGCGCCGCCGCATCGCCGAGGAAGAACGGCAGCGCCGGGAGGAGGCCCTGGCCGAGGCCGAGGCTCAGCGCCGGGCCGCCGCGGAGGCGGAAGCCGCCCGCCGCCGGGCGCAGGAAGCGGAAATGGCCCGGCTCTCCGCGGAAAAGCAGGAAAGGATGAGGGCCGTCAACGACCTGGTATCCCAGGGCCGGCAGCACCTGAACCGGGCCGAATTTACCCAGGCGGAGACGAGTTTTAACGATGCCTATACCCGGCTGCCCCCGGACGAACGGCGTTTCGAGGGCCAAAAGCGGGCCGAAGTGGCGGATGCCTGGTACGAAGCATCGGTACAGCACCCCGATCTGGATAAAGCCGCCAGGGATTCCCTCTTAACCCGCGCCAGAACGGAGGCCATGCGGGCCATTCAGGCGGACCCCCTGGCCGCCCTGCCCCATTTTACCCAGGGGAAGATCTACCGGGACCTCCGGCAGACCGATAATGCAGCCGCCGAACTAAGGGAGGCGGTACGGCTGGAGCCGGAGAACTATCTCTACAGCTACGAACTGGGGCGGGTCTACTTTTCCAACCGCCAATATGCCGACGCCCGCCAGTCCTTTGAAGCCGTTACCAGGCTCAAGCCGGAGATGGAAACCGCCTGGTATAACCTGGGCGGCGCCTACCGGGCCCTGGGCCGCCTGGACGAGGCCCTGACTGTCTACCGCCGGGCCGTGTCCCTCAAGGCCGACTATGTGGCGGCCCACCGGGAAATAGGCCGCATCCTCTCCGCCAAGGGGGACGCCGCCGGAGCGGCCGGGGCCTTTAACACGGCCCTCCGTTACAATGCGGGGGATCTGGCCTCCCTGCGGGAATTCGGGGCCCTCCAGAGCGGCCTGGGGGATTTCCAGGCTGCGGAAACCCTCTTTGGCCGGGCCCTGGCCATTGATGCCGATCACGACCTTACCAACTACAACATGGCCATCGTAAAGCTGGGGCTGAACAAAACCGCAGAGGCGGTAAGCTATGCCCAGCGGGCCGCGGATAAGACTCCGGGGAACGCCCTCTACGCGTACACCCTGGGCCAGGCCCAGGAGGGCCTGGGAAACCCGGAAAAGGCCATCGCCTCCTATACCAGGGCCGCGGCCCTGGACCCCAAATACGTAAAGCCCCGGATCAACCTGGGCCGCCTCTGCCTGGAAAACGGCCTCCCCGCGGAGGCCCTCAAATTCCTCACCGAGGCCTACCGGGTGGAACCCAATAACCCCGACCTGAACAACAACTTGGGGGCGGTCTACGCCAGAGAGGAACGCTGGGAGGAAAGCCTCCAATATTACGAAAAAGCCCTTGCCCAGGACCCCAACCATGGAACCGTGCGCCTCAACCTGGCCCGGGCCTACGTGGGGGCGGGGAAACTGGATCGGGCCAGGGATACCTACCGGGATTTCCTGCGCATGGTCCCCGATAGCTGGGAGGCAATCCTGGAACTGGGGAAAACCTACGCCAGCCTGGGGGAGGCGGAGACCGCCAAGGTCTACCTGAGGGATCTCCTCGCCCGGAATCCCTCCTACCCCGGCAGCCAGGAAGCGGAACGGATACTCGCCGGCCTATGAACAAAGTTCCGCAAAGCCCCAAAGACCCCGGCCTGGATCCTCCGTTCCCCGATCAGCCTGTCATAGGCCAGCCTGGGGCCGGCAAAAACGCCGGGGAACCGGAGAAGAGCTGGGGTTCCAACCTCCCCCCCGTACAAACCCTGGTTTTTGCCGCCATTCTGGTGATCCTCTTCATCATGGTCTGTCGGCTCTTTGCCCCCTTCTTCACCGTGCTCCTCTGGTCCGTGCTGTTCTACGTCCTCCTGAGCCCCCTCCACCACCGGCTTATCAGGAACCTCGATTTTTCCAAGGCCTCGGGCCGAATCCTAAAAAATATCTGGGCCGTATTGTTCGCCCTGGGAACGACCGTCCTCATACTGTTTCCCCTAAGCTTTGTGGCTTCCGCCTTTTCCCGCCAGATCATGGACCTGGCCCGCTATATCCGGGATGTTTTTGCCGAACGTCCCGACGCCATGCAGGAATTTTTCGATAACATCGCCGAACTGGTTCGGGATCTCTCCCAGGGGCAGATCCCGATCACCGGGAGGGATATAGAAGGCCGGATCGTGGAACTGTTGAACGCCAGCATCCAGCGGCTCTTTTCCCTGAGCAGTACCGTGGCCCGGAATGTGGGCTCCTTCTTTGTGGGCCTGGTCATGCTGGTCTTTACCCTGTTTTTTCTTTATGCCGACGGCCCCTACCTTTCCCGCCTGGTACTCCACGCCATCCCCATCCGCCGGGAGTACCTCAAAACCCTGACGGGCAAATTCATGGATATTACCCGGAGCCTTTTTTTCGGCTATATCATGGTGGCCCTTATCCAGTCCGTCATGGCCTACGTTGTTTTTGTGGTGTTCAGCGTAAAAGGCGCCCTTATCCTGGCCATGGTCACCTTCATCTGTGTGTTTATCCCCATGATCGGCGGGGGCCTGGTGTGGCTGCCCCTGGGCCTTATCCGTATTTTTTCAGGCGATGTCACCGGGGGCATTCTCTTTCTGGTAGTTTCAAGTTTTTTCATATCCCTCCTGGATAACGTGCTGCGTCCCATGTTCCTTAAAGACCGGATTCAGCTTCACCCCCTCATCATCTTCTTTGCCATCCTGGGGGGGGTAAGCGCCTACGGTTTTAACGGCCTTATCCTGGGGCCCATGGTGGTAATTCTCTTCCTCACCGTGCTGGACCTGTTCCTGAACGAACATAAAATCGAAAACAAACTGGGGGACGATCTATGAACGCCATTATCACGGTGGTGGGTACCGATAAGGTGGGCATCATCGCGCGGGTATCCGCTTTTCTGGCGGAGCGGAACATCAACATCGAAGACATAAGCCAGACCATCCTCTCCGGCAACTTTGTCATGATGATGATGGTAGACCTTTCCTCCTCCGCTTCCGTCCTGGAGACCGTGAAAAAGGAACTGGGCCAATTGGGGGAAAAACTGGGGGTCTCCATCAGCCTGATGCACGAAAAAGTCTTCAGCGCCATGCACCGTATTTAGGAAAACAGGATGCTTTTTACCCCCCTCGAAATAAAAGAAACCGTAGACATGTTCATGCGCTACAAGCTGGATATCCGGGCCATCACCCTGGGAGTATCCCTGCTGGACTGCGCCGCCTCCACCGGGGGGGAAACCCGCCGCCGGATTCGGGAAAAGCTCCTCCGGGTCGCCGGCCCCCTGGTTAAGACCGGCCGGGAAATCGAAACCGAATACGGCATCCCCATCATCAACAAGCGCCTGGCCGTAAGCCCCATCGCCCTGGTGGCCGCCTCCTCCGGGGAAACGGACTACAGCCCCTTCGCCCGTACCCTGGACGAGGCCGCCTCCGAACTGGGGGTGGATTTTGTGGGGGGCTTTTCCGCGCTGGTGCAGAAGGGGTTTACCAGGGCGGACCGGAATCTTATTGACAGCATCCCCGCCGCCCTGGGCGCCACGGCCAGGGTCTGCGCTTCGGTGAACGCCGCTTCCAGTAAAAGCGGCATCAACATGGACGCCGTGCGCCGCATGGGGGAGGTGATCAGGGAAACGGCCCAGGCCACTGCGGACCGGGACGGGATCGGCTGCGCCAAGCTGGTGGTCTTCTGCAACGCCCCGGAGGATAACCCCTTTATGGCCGGGGCCTTCCACGGGCCGGGGGAGGCGGAAAGCTGCCTGAACGTGGGGGTCTCCGGGCCGGGGGTGGTCAAGGCCGCCTTAGAATCCCACCGGGACGCCGACTTTGACGAGTTGGCGGATATTATCAAAAAGACCGCCTTTAAGATCACCCGCATGGGCCAACTGGTGGGCATGGAAGCGGCCCGGCGCCTGGGGGTCCCCTTCGGCATCCTGGACCTTTCCCTGGCCCCCACCCCGGCGGTGGGGGACTCGGTGGCCCGGATTCTGGAGGAAATGGGCCTGGAATCCGCCGGAACCCACGGCGCCACCGCCGCCCTGGCCATGCTCACCGACATGGTGAAGAAGGGGGGCGTCATGGCCTCCACCCATGTGGGGGGCTTCTCCGGGGCCTTTATCCCCGTTTCTGAAGACGAAGGCATGGTAGCCGCGGTCCGCTCCGGCTCCATCAGCCTGGATAAGCTGGAGGCCATGACCAGCGTGTGCTCCGTGGGCCTCGACATGATCGCCCTCCCCGGCGATACCCCGGCCTCCACCATCAGCGCCATCATCGCCGACGAAATGGCCATCGGCATGGTGAACAACAAAACCACCGCCGTCCGGGTCATCCCCGTGCCCGGCAAAAAGGCCGGCGACTGGGTCGAATTCGGCGGCCTCCTGGGGGCTGCGCCGGTACTGCCGGTGAACCGGGCCTCCAGCGAAGCCTTTATCGCCCGGGGCGGCCGCATCCCCGCCCCCATCCACAGCTTTAGGAACTGAATCCATCGACTATAATCGATGGTTTCTCGTTTTATTAGTAATTCATCGACTATAATCGATGAATTACTTGACGGAGGGTCCAAATTCGGTCATACTCGGGGCATGACCGTTACCCGGGAGTCTTACCTTGCACAGATAAGGCCCTTTATCGACACCCCGTTTATCAAAGTGCTTACCGGCATACGGCGCTGCGGAAAATCGACCATCCTGGAATTGCTGCGGCAGGAACTCATCGATTCCGGCATAGCCGAAGAGGCGGTGCTGTATATCAACCTGGAAACTCGGGATTCTGAAGACCTGGAACCCAAAAAATTGTCCGGGGAAATAAAAAGCCGTATGCCGGAAAAGGGCAAACTATACCTGCTGTTGGACGAGGTACAGCTTATTCCCGGCTGGGAACGGGTAGTCAACGCCCTTTTTGCCGAAAAAAAGGCCGATATTTTTATCACCGGCTCCAATTCGCAGCTCCTTTCATCCGAATTGGCCACCCTGCTTTCCGGGCGTTATGTGCAATTTATCATCCGGCCCCTGTCCTTTTCAGAATACCTCGAATTCTCCAAAACCATCGGGAACCGGTTTAGCGCCCTCCAATCTTCAATAGGGGAATATATCCGGTGGGGCGGGTTTCCGGGGATCCATTACCTCAAGGACATGAACAGCGAGGTGGTGTATAAAACCGTCACCGACATCTTTTCTTCAGTTGTTCTGAAAGACGTGCTCCAGAGGAACCAGCTGCGGAACCTTGATATGCTGGACCGGGTGATAAAATTTCTTTTTGATAATACGGGCAATATGGTTTCGGCGGGCGCTATTTCCGCCTATTTCAAAAACCAGAAAAAAACGGTCAGTGTGGATACGGTTTTGGAATACGTCAGTGCCCTGGAAGGGGCCGGTATCATAGAAAAGGCCTGCCGTTATGACATCCGGGGGAAAAAACTGCTCAACATCCGGGAAAAATACTATGCCAGCGATGTTTCCCTTATTCACGCCCGCTTAGGCTACGACGACCGGCGTATTTCCGGCGTTATAGAAAACATCGTTTATGGGGAACTCCGGCGCCGGGGCTACGAAGTGTTTGTGGGCCAGCTTCCTGACCGGGAGATCGATTTTGTCGCCCTCAGGGGCGGGGAAAAGATCTATGTCCAGGTTACCTATAAAATCAACGATGATCCGGCCTTTTTTGAGCGGGAATTCGGCAATCTCCTCAAGATAAACGACCAGTACCTCAAATATGTGGTCAGTCTGGATGAGTCCTGGAAAGGTTCTGTCCAGGGGGTCCGGCATGTGTACCTGCCGGATTTCCTCCTTATGGACCGGTATTAGCGGTATAGCTGAACCGGTACAGTTCTTCCAGGATGTTTTTGATCTTCTCCCCGTAGTCCCGGTCCGCCGCCCAGGTTCCCGCCAGGCCGTAGATGGTGGGGGCCGACCCGTAGCGTACCCAGCGGTACCGTGGGTCCACCAGTTCCCCCCGCAGGGGTTCCTCCGTGGCGTAGGCCTTGAGGTGCTGGATGTGGGCCCTTACCCCGATGCGGGGCTCGGGAAAACGTTCCCCCCGCTGCTGCGGCCCAATGGCCCCCAGGCCGCAGAAGTTGTTCATATCCGCGGTCACCAGGTTCCCAAAGCGCAGAAATCCCGTTTCAAGACACATCTGGGCAAAGGCCACATCGTGGTTCACCCCCTCGGCCTCCGCTTCCTCGGTGTAGTAGGCCGCCAGTTCCGCGGCAAAGTCCCCCCCTGCGCCGGGGTTAACGGCCAGGAGGAAACGGGACAGGGCCTCCCCGCTCAGCCGCCCCGTCCCCAGGATACGGAGGGGGACCTCCGGGATGGGCCGCTCCGGGGGGGCCTCCGGCCTGCCCGCGGGCCCTTCGGCGGGGGGCCGTTCCGCCGGCGGGGCCGACCTTTCGGGAATCCCCGGGTCCCGGTATCCCAGGCCGGCGCAGGAGGAGAGGATCAGGGCGGTCCAGAGCAGGGTCCCCAGGGTCCCCTGCCGCTTCATTAGGTCTCGTCTCATTTTTCAACTATCGGCGAATTTCGGAAAGATTTTTTTCAAAAAAATCACCTTTTTCAGGGTTTGCAATAAAGCGCCATGCAGGACCGCGCCCATATATATACGATCCATTCATCGTGAGGAAACAAGTGGAAGACTTCACCTATCCTGATTTTATCGGGGAATTTGGGGGGAAAAAAGGCGGTCGGCCTGAGGCCGGTTTTGCCGGGGACGGAGGGCTCGGATCCCGGTTCCCGGCCATCGACAGCCGGCCCAGGGAACGGCTGCTCTGGGGGGGGCCTTCGTGCCTCTCGGATCATGAACTCCTGGCGGTCCTCCTTAACACGGGGATTCGGGGAAAAAACGTGACCGCCCTGGCCGGGGAACTGCTGGAACTGCTCGACCATGAAAAGGACATCCCCTCGGTCCGGGATCTCCAGGCCCTTTCGGGCATGGGGGTAGGAAAGGCCTGCGCCGTGGCCGCCATGCTGGAATTCGGACGCCGCCGCTGGGGCGCGGCAGGGGCCAGGATACGGCAGCCCCAGGATATCTACACCCTGCTCCGGCACCATGCGGACCGTAAGCAGGAGCGCTTTCTCTGCCTGTCCCTGAACGGGGCCCACGAGGTCCTGGCCCTGCGGATTGTCAGTATCGGCCTGGTGAACCGTACCATCGTACATCCCCGGGAAGTCTTCGCGGACCCCATCATCGACCGGGCCGCCGCGGTGATCGTGGCCCACAACCACCCCTCGGGGCAGCTTAAACCCTCCCCCGAGGACGATGAGATCACCGCCCGCCTCAAGGCCGCCGCCGATCTGCTGGGCCTCCATTTTCTGGATCACCTGATCTTTACCGAATCCGCCTGGTACAGTTACCGCGAGAGCGGCCGTATGGACAAGCTCCCCTCCCTTGCCTTTTCCCCTCCGGTTGTGGGAATTTGACCGATTGCAGGGCCCCGGGTTGTCACGATACCTCGCCCTCCAGGGCGGGGAGGTTTATGATTAAGAGACCATGCGTATCCCCGGATCCGGTCTTTTTTTCCTTCCAATCCTGGCCGTCTTTTCCCTCTGCGCCCCTTCCCTGGCCGCCCAAAGCCCCCTGTCCATCAAGGGCGACCGGATAGAATCGGTGTCCGGCCGGGGACTCCGGGTGCGGACCAAGCCCGCGGGGGCCCTGGTGTACATCGACAACATTGAGCGGGGCAAGACTCCCCTGGATCTGCGGGACCTGCGGGACGGGGAATATTGGATTCGGGTGAGTAAATCCGGCTACGGGGAACGGGAACTGCGGGTCCGTGTCAGCGGGGGAAGCCGCCTGGAACTGGACCTGGAACTGGAAGAGCTAACCGGGAGGCTCGTCGTTACCATCCGCCGGGAGGGCGTCACGGGCCGGCCCTTCAACCCTGAGCTGCTCATCGACGGCGCGCCGCCGCGGGAGGACAGGGATAAGCCGGGAGGACCCCTCCTTGAGGCGGTTTCCCTTTCCCCCTCCCTCTTGTCCTATCATCTGCAGCTTCCCATTGGGCGGCGGCGGGTCCTGGTCCGGGCCTTCGGCTGGGAAGATGCCCAGGGCGCCCCGGTGGTGGAGAGCGGCAAGGTTGCGGTCCTGGAACTGACTGCGGAACCCGCCGTCTTTCTCCTCTCCGGGGGACGCGTTAACCGGCCCCGCTTCAATCCGGGAAACGCCGGGGCCCTGGGCAGCGCCGAACTGGCTTTCCTTGTCAGCGCCCCCGGTTCGGGAAGCCTTTCGGTCTTTGATGAGGAGGACCGGCTGGTCTATAGCCGCCCGCTGCCGGATTTTGCCGCGTGGTCCCAACAGGCCGCCTGGGACGGCAGGGATCAGCGGGGGGAAGTGCTTGGTGATGGAACCTATACCCTGCGCATTGATGCCCGCCCCTCCGGATCCCCGGCCTCCGGCCTTTCCCCTTCGCAGAGCGTCTCCGCCCAGGTTCGTATCGATTCTTCCCTGCTGATCTACCCCCTTAGCCTGTCCGCGGCCCTGCCGGGGCTGTTCTATGCCCCCTCCCCTGCGCTGCTCCCGCCCCGGAGTTTCCAATTGGAGAGCGCCCTGCTCTTTGGCCAGGTCTCGGCCTTATCGGGGAATAGCTTCAAGGGGACCGGCGTTCCCGCGGAACTGGGATTCCGGTTTTCCCCCCTGCAGGATCTGGAACTAGCCGCGGCCCTTGGCACGGCCTTCGGCGGGGGAGGGGAGGGGCTCTGGGGTTTCTCCCTCTCCGCCAAATGGCTTTTCCTTAAGCCCAACATGGTTGGGCAGCCCAACCATGTTGGGCAGCCCCGCGAAGCTGGGCAGCCCGCCCTTCCCCTAAGCCTCGCCCTGCTGGGTAGTTTTTCCTGGGCGGAAAACCCGGAAAGGAGCCCCCAGCGGGAGGGACTCAGCCTCATCCTTCCCCTATGCTGGGATTTCGGCCGCGGTCTGTCCCTGATCTTCAGTCCGGGCCTCTTTTGGCCGGAATTGAAACAGGGCGAGCCCCGGCTCCTCCTTTCCCTGGGCCCCCTGTATAGGCGGGGCATGTTCAGCGCCGGTCTTTCCCTGCGCAGCGAACTGGACTTTTCCGGCGACGGAGATTCCGCCCCCCTAAGTCTGTTCAGTGCCGCCGAGTTAAAGTTCCACCCCTCGAATCTGGTTTTTACCCTTTTGGGGGGCCTTTGGAACCGGGGAACCGAAACCGGCGCCTTTGGCGGCTTCTCCCTGGGCATGATTTTTTAACCGACCCCAATCCGGCCATTCCTTCCAGGGTGAAAACCGCTTTGCGGTTTTCCCGCTTCCCCTATTGGCGATTCCGTCTACTAGAAAGCAAAAAAAACTACAGATTCTCTTGACTTAATCTCATTGCTATGATTATAATGACCGATGTAAGACTGTATGCCCTGTTGACGGCTGGGTTTAAGCCCGGCCGCCGGCGGCCCAGGCAGGCGGCGGAAACGCCGCAGCGGGGGCGGGGGCGGAAGAAAAGCAGAATAGGGGCGGGGAGAGGGGCCGTCGGCCGCTGCCGTCCCAACAAGACGAAGGAGGAGATCATGAGAAAGTGTGCAGCGCTTTTAATGGTTCTCTTGATAGTGGCGGGCGCGGCGTTCGCCCAGATACCGGACGGTTTCAGCGTCGGAGGCTGGGGGCGGGCGGATTTCGTCCCCTTCCAGGGCGTGTTCCCGGACGGCGGGGACGCCAAGTATTACACGGGCACCGGCTCCGGCTGGGGCGCGGGGTATACCGGCCTTAATTTCCAGTTTAACGCCGTAGACGGCCGGATTGGGGGGCAGTTTGAACTGGGAACCAACGGGAACGTGGAACCCACCGTCGGGGACAACCTGCATATCTGGGTAAAGCCCTTTGGGTCGGACATTCTCTACCTCAAGGTGGGGAAATTCCGGGACGGCCGTTTCCGGGGTCCCGGTACGGATAACCCCTTCCAGCTTTTCATTGGCGGGCCGGGGAAGAACGGGGACGCGGTGTTTCAGCGCTTCGCTCCCGACGGCGGCGCCCTCTTTATTAGCCAGCCCGTTGCCGGCCTGTCTATCTACGCGCAGCTCAATCCCGGGGCCACCATTAACGGTATAGGGCCGGCCCTGAACCCCGGAGCGGAAGCTAACGACGTGTACAAGAGCATACAGACGGGTATTGCCTATAACATTAGCGGTATTGGCCTCGCCAGGGCCCAGTACGTGGGGAACATCGGGGGTATTGAAGGCACTGTTATATCATCTACTACGTTTACTGGTATAACACCCAATGACGCCCGTATCGAGGCGGCCTTTAACCTGACCGCGGTACCGGGTTTGAACCTGGACCTGGGCATTAAGCTGCCCCTCCCCGTGGAAAAGGACACCGGACTTGGTTTTGACGTAACCTACCAGGGTAACTTCCAGGCGAATGTGGCCGGGAGCTATACCTCAGGCGACTTCGGCCTTACCTATGGCCTCTATGCGGGCTTCGGGGGCAGTCTTGCGACGGATATTTCAGGCGATAAACGCTCGGATCTACGGCCCACCTTCAATATCATCCTGACCCCCTCCTTCTATGTGGCGGCTATTGACGCCACGCTGGGCCTGGATGCGGGCTTTAAGGTTGTCGGCGACGGCGATGTTACCCTGGACGGCGGCGCCCTTGTCAACGGGGAAGAGTCCACTACCTTCGGTTTCGGCGCCTGGGTATCCAGGAACCTGGGCAAGGGCTCCATTAAAACAGGCCTTGCCTACCAGTTCCCCACCTACGGCGACAACGGAACTACGGGCAAGACCGCTTACCTTTCGGTACCCGTCATTCTGGAAATCTCTTTCTAAGCCGTTTCCTAGTAAGTTAAGGGCCGTGTCCCCGGTACGCCGGGCGCGGCCCTTTTTCATGCACTTCTTAGTTTTTACTTCTTAGCTATTATTTTCTCTTCCCTTCGTGCGCCTTCGGCGCCTTTGTGGTTAAAAATTCCTGAAAATTCTTCGTACGCATATGCGGTGTCCGGCGTATCCTCCCTGGGAAAAGTTGCTGCCCCTGGCACAACTTTTTTTAACATTTTTCCCATCAGAAGCAAGCGCCACGCAGGATCGCGCCCATATATAGCTGTGAAAACATTTAAACTTTTAGAGCTTCATGATAACCCGAAGCTCATCCGACAGGCTAAGAAACTCGCCTCCCAGGGTAGAGTTCTTAACCTTACGGTCGACGTGGTCTTCAAAGCCTTGTTCGCAGGCCCAAGCGGGGACTCCCATGAAGCCCTCCGCTCCCTCCTCTCTGCCTGTATCAAGCGTCCCGTCCGGAACCTTAT
>JAISQJ010000178.1 GCA_031274285.1 Treponema sp.
GATACAAGCTTGGAAAAGTTATAGCCCAGGGCGTTAAATTTCTCATTGATATTGGCCAACACCAGGTGTTCCACCACGATTCCCAGCTTGTTCCCCAGGTTCCCCACGATGCGCGATGCCTCCCGGAGCGCCTGCTCGGTCTTTTCGTGCTCCTCTTTAAGTTTCCGGTCGGTTTCCTGGAACCTCCGGTCCGTCTCCTGCCATTTTCGGTCCGTCTCCTGCCATTTCCGGTCGGTCTCCTGGAACATAGCCCAGACATCTTCAAAGGTCAGGCCCCGCTGCGGCCCTTGGGTTGTAGCTTCCATGATTCCCTCCTATTTTCAACGTATAGCCTTTTCCCGGCGCTGTCCAGATTCACGCTGTCCCGGATGTTCATCGTCCACCCCCGGCGGCGCGGTTTAAGGCGTCTTCCACCGCGGCGAGGAAACCCTGGCTGGACTCGGTGGCGCCGGAGACGGCGTCCAGGTCCGCGCTCTGGTAGTCCAGGACCAGTTCCCGCAATTCCGCCATAGCCTCCCCGCCGATGAAGGGATCCTCATCGTGGGAAACAATCCCGATCTCCTGGATGATGGCGCCGGCCACGCGGACCTGGACCCGGATCTCCCCTCCCCAGCCCCGACCGGTTCCCTCCCAAATTACGGCCGGACCGCCGGGGGTTTCCCTTCCCCCGGCCGCAGGCTCCGTACCGGCGCCCCGCAGGGCAGCACAGCCCCCCAGCAGGGCGGCGCAGCCCAGGGGAATGGCGCAGCCCAGCGGGATGACGGTGAACAGCAAAAGAGCCGGCGCCCAGGCGCCGCCGCGAAAAAAATTCATACGAGCCTCCTCTGCGGCGCCGGGGCCGTAAGAACCCAGGCGCCGTGTTGTGATGGTGGTTTGAGAGCCATTCCCAGGAATGGTTTCCACTACCTATTAAGGGCGCGAACATGGGGAATCGCTTGGGTCTTTGTGAAAAAAAATTGAATTTTTTGCGGAATTTTTGGGGGGTTGTGCCTTGAACGATTTATCCTTCAAGCACTACACCGGCCAGACGCCGCAGCAGTTCAGGGCCGCCCACGCCCCGTGACCATCCGTACCGCCTCCTGCCAGCGCCGGTAACGGCGGGTCCGGTCCTCCTCGTCCATGGCGGGGTCGTAGCGGGTCCGCTTGATCCGGGAAAATACCGAGGAAGGGTACAGGCCCAGGCTTAGGCCCGCCATGTAGGCGGCCCCCGCGGCTGACAGTTCCTCCCGCTCCGGCACGGAAAGGGGCAGGTTGAGGATGTCGCTTTGGAACTGCATAAGAAAGGGATCCCCCGCGGGGCCGCCGTCCACCCGCAGTTCGGTGAGGGACAGATCGAAACCGCGCCGGGAGGATTCTTCCTCCATAGCCCGGACCACATCGGCAATCTGAAAGGCGATGCTTTCCTCCGCGGCCCTGACGATCTCCGCCCGGCCGGTACTGCGGGTCATGCCGCCCAGACAGGCCCTGGCTTCGGGGGCCCAGTGGGGGGCGCCCAGGCCGGAGAAGGCGGGAACCAGGTAGGCGGTATCATCGGGGTTGGCCGAGGCGGCGATTTTTCCCGCCTCCCTGGAAGACGACAGTAATCCTACATCTTCCACCAGCCACTTGATCACCGCGCCGGTATAGTTGATGTTGCCCTCCAGCACATAGTTCAGCTTGCCGTCCCTGCCCCAGGCCAGGGAGGTGACCACGCTGTCACAGAACACAGGTTTATCGCCGGTGTTCACCATCACCGAGGAGCCGGTGCCATAGGTGGCCTTGGCCATGCCCCGGTCCAGGCAGCCCTGGCCGAAAAGGGCGCCGTGGGAATCGCCCAGGACCCCCCGGATTGGAACGGCCCTGGGCAGGAGGCCCTCAAAATCGGTTTCGCCGAAGTGAGCGTTACTATCGCAAATTTCCGGCAGGATTCCGGGATCAATGCCGAAAAGGCCGCAGATTTCCCCATCCCAGGCAAGGTCCAAAAGATTCAGCAGTTGGGTACGGGAGGCGTTGGACCAGTCGGTCTTAAAATTGCCGGTCAGTTTATACACAAGCCACGCGTCGATGGTGCCGGCACAGAGATTCTTATGGTCCCCCGTATGTTCCAGTATCCAGGCGATCTTCGCCGCGGAAAAATAGGGGGAAAGCCGGAGCCCGGTCCGGGCGCGGACCGCTTCCCCCTGGGCGGAAAGGCGGCCGCAGATCTCCGCCCCCCTGGGGCAGTGCCAGACCACGGCATCGTATACGGGGACCCCGCTGGCCCTGTCCCACACCAACGCGGTTTCCCGCTGATTGCTGATCCCCACGCCGATAATGGCGCCGGGATCGACGCCGGTTTTTTTGATCGATTCCGCCGCGGCCGCCAGGGTGTTACGGTATATTTCCATGGGGTCGTGGGCTACCCAGCCGTTGGAAGCAATTTTTTGCCGGTGGGGCCGGTCGGCACGGCCCACCAGGTCTCCCCTGGCGTCAAAGATCAGGGCCTTGGTGGCGGAGGTGCTCTGATCGATGGCCAGCAGGCAGGGGGGAAGGTACGGGTCCGTGGCTAGGCCCCCCGCCAGTAGGCTTTGATCGCTTCCTCGTCGTTATCGTAGAGGTCCGGCTTTAGGCCGATATACTTGCAGGCCTCATAGAGGATGGGCGCCACATCGCCGTGGATGGCCGTGCAGTGGTGAATGTAGGGGCCCTCCACCAGTTTCGCCTCCAGGCGCTTCCAGTTTTCCACCTCAATCCAGAGATAGGTGCCCAGGGTGTAGGGGCCGTCTATGGCCTTGGCCCTGCCCAGGAGCAGGCTGTATTCACCGTTATCTCCGTCAAAGCGGGCCAGGGTCAGTTCTCCGTGTTTCGCCTCCGCGGAGACCGAGCCGGGATGATCGAAGACCAGGGGCTTGGTAAGGGCGGGTTTGGTTTTGGCCAGGGAAAGGGGCCAGGGTCCGCAGTGCTGCAGCAGTTCGCCGTTGTCGTTTTCCGGATGCCGTACCGTCCAGTCGGCAAACATGACGGGAGTTTCCCCCATGCCTGCGGCCTGCACCAACAGGGAGGTAACCGCGCCGTGGATGTCGGTTTCGCAGACCACCGGGATCCCCTCGCCGGTGAGCAGGGAGTTGGCTGCGCAGGGCATGATGCCGATTTCGGTTTGCAGGGCGTTCCAGCACTGGATGGCCGCGGCGCCGCACCGGTATTTGGCCGCCAGTTTTCCCATGGCGTTTTTCAGGGCTGCAGTTTGCCGTACCGTTTCATCGTCCACCCGGATGTCCATGGTTGCTTTGATAAGGGAAATAGTCTCGGCGGTTTCCGCGGCCCCCCGCAGGGCCTTGACCTCCTCCACCAGTTCCGTCATGGGGATGGGGGCCAATTGGATATTGAAGCGTTCCAGCAGTTCCCCCTCGTTACACATGGTAGTTAAAAAGTCAAAGGGCCGGGTAGAAATTTGGAGTATCCTGATATGCTTAAATACCCGCACCACGTTACAGACCCGCAGAAAATCGTAAACGCCCCGCCGGAATTCGCCGTCCCCCAGGCGGCAGTTGGTGATATAGGTAAAGGGAACCTGAAAACGGCGCAGGACCTTGCCGGTGGCAAAGAGGCCGCACTGGGTGTCCCGCAGCCGTATGCCCTTTTCATCGGGGGACTCGTCACGGGGGCCCCAAAGCAGTACCGGCACGCCCAATTCCTTCGCAAGCTGAGCGCAGGCGTATTCGGAACCAAAATTACAGTGGGGCAAAAAGAGGCCGTCTATTTTTTCGGCTTTGAATTTGGTGATAATGGCGGGAAGGTCCGTATCCGCATAGAGCAGCCCCTCACTATTAATGTCATCGATATCGACCAGATCGACTCCCAGCTCTTCCAGCCGGGCCTTGGTCAAGCCGCGGTATTTAAGCGCATCGGGGGCGCTGAAAATGCTCCGCCGGGTAGGGGCGTAGCCCAGTTTAACATGATCCGGTTTCCGCCCAAGGGCGCCCTCTGATTTATTTTCCATGCTCCACCCTCCATCCTCTGTTATCCCTTGCATAGTAATTTTTACTCAAGCCCCCGTTCCTTTGCCCTGTTCACCACCCGCTCTATAAAGCCGTCCCTATCTTCTTTAAGGATAAAACCCTGGGCAATTATCTCGTCGGTTCCGGCGGCGGCCAGGGCGCGGTAATGCGCCAGGTTCCCGTAGAGCAGCTTGAGCAGTTCCCTGGGGAAGGGATTGACCTTACCAAACATGGGGTTGATGCGGCCATCCGCCATGGTGCTAAAACTGGTGTACTGAGCGGTGGGGTAATCCACCGCGGGGGTACGGATGCCGCCTTTGCAGTTGCCAAAAATATCCTTACAATTTTCTACCAGGCTGCCAAAGGGATCGGATGTCTTTTCCCGGGAAATCCTGGTTTCAATCTTTGGCGCATGGGGCGCGGGAATTCCTTCCCGGGCCCATTTATACAGGTGATGGAAGGCCGCGTTAAAGATCACCTCATAGGGATAATCCAGGGGATCGCCGTCCACGCCGTAATAGGCGTTCTTGATACCGATACTATCCAATTCCCTTAGGCCCCTTTCCCCGTAGTAATCCAAAAGGTTGTACCTGGTGTCGTGGCTGGAAGCGGCGATTTGATAGGTGCGGAATTTAAAGTTTGGTTCGTCAAAGTCGCCGTACCAAAAGGTCATGCGGTTTTCGCTTTCGGTGTTGATGGCGATAACCGGTTCTCTGGCGCCCATAATGCTCCCGGAGGGAAGGCCCCCCGGGTTAAACATGGCGGACGGCTCGTACTGGTTTATGGGAGC
>JAISQJ010000149.1 GCA_031274285.1 Treponema sp.
AAAAAAGTCCTTCGGACTTTTTTCGGTTTGTACGGGGGAGGTTTCTACCCCGCCAACTTGCCCGGAGGGATTCTGAACCGCCCCAAGGGGCGGGGTATTCAACCCCCCTTCGAATAAAAGAACGAGGTTACTACAATGAAAAGCGGATTCTTGGTAAAGGCGGCCCTGCCGGTCCTCCTGCTGGCCGGCTGTACCTTTCTCATGGGCCCCGACGAGCCGGTGGGGGAAAACACCGGAACCCTCACCGTAAGCTTTGGGGAGACCGGAGGGGACCGGGCCGTCAGCTCCGGCAAGGACCTGCCCGCCGAAATACTGGCCGCCCTGCGCTACGAGGTAAGGTTTACCGGCCCCGGCGGCGTAGTGGTAAACCGCAGGGTTTCAGGCGGCGGGACCATCAGCCTAAGCCTTACCCAGGGCCCTTGGCGCATAGATGCCTCAGCCTACTACATGGAGGCCCTGGCGGGGACCGGGAGCCTGAGCTTTAAACTAAACGGGAGCGCCTCGGTCCGGGTCCCCATGTACCTGAGCGGCCCCTGCTACGAAATCACCATTCCCCCCACAGCCGGCGGTACGGTGGCCTCCAATTTCAGCTTCGCCTTTCCGGGAACCACGGTAACGCTGACGGTAATGCCGGAACCCTTCTATTGGTTAAAACCCGGAACCCTGAAATACAACGACGGCGCCGATCACCCCTTATCGGGAACCAGCTTCACCATGCCTGCCGCCGATGTAACGGTGGCCGCGGTATTCGGCAAAGGACTGACAAGCATAACCGAGGTAAGCGACTATCTTGCAAATGCCGCCGGGACCTATACCGCCGCAAATCCCCTTCCGCTGCCGGTGAGCATAGCTCCTCTTCAGCATAGTGACTGGGCGGCGCTCTTGGGGGCGATAGCAGCCGCGGGCAAATACGTGGCCCTGGACCTTTCCGACAGCCGCGTAGCAATCACGAATTACAACGGCGACGATCTTTATATCTTTGACCCGTACCAGGCAAACCCCACGGGGGAGGACAAGATCGTCTCCCTGGTCCTGCCGGGGAATGCCACTCACTTAGGACTGGGAACGATCTATCCCCCCAGGTTTATGCACTTTACCGCCCTTAAGGAAGTATCCGGCGCCGGCATAACATACGCCGGCCACAGCGTCCTTCAGGACCTTAGCGCCTTGACCGGCATAGACTTCCCGGCGCTGGAGACGATAGGTACATCCACCTTCTCCGGCACGGCCCTGACCGAGGTGGACCTCCCGAACTTAACAAGCTTTGACCACCAATCCTTTCAAAGCTGCACCAGCCTGCGCGTGGTACGTTTGAAGAACATAACTAACAGCTCCAGCAGGAGTCGAGTTTTCGATGGCTGTACCAGCCTGGAAGAGGCGTACCTCCCGGCGGCAACGCGAATCGGTTCTGGTTTTTTTGAAGGCTGTACCAATCTTACAACGGTCGCCCTCGGCGGAAATTGTGATATCAGCGGTAGCGGCATCCCCAACAACTTTGAGGCGTACTATAATGGCACCGCAAAAGAGGCGGGGGTCTACCGATACTACGGCGGGACATGGCACTACGAGGGCCCGTATACAGACTAGTACCGTATCGTAGTTTTGGCCACCAGCATCCCATCGATGATGTCTTCAATACCGTGCCGTTATCCGTGTAATATACCGGCGTCTTCCCGCCCCGCATTGGCAAAGCTATACCCGTTGCTGTCCGCCCAGGTCTTTACCTCGTACCACAGCTCGTAGGTGGTTTCATACTTGGCAATCTTAAAGGGGCTTAACGAGGCATAGTGCGGAATGGTTGCCTTTTTCCACCCGTCAATGATATTATCACCATAAATGATAGTCCTTGCCGGCCCAAGCCCCGGTTGATCCGAAGAAATAAGGAGAAACCCATGAATGGTATGCCGGGCTTTACGGTAAGGGAACAGGACAGGCAGGGCTGGGCCGGTCTTGCCCTCATTCCCGGAGGGATGATGTTCTGCCTCCCCGCCTTTTTTATCGGGGGGATGCTGAGCGAGGGGCTTTCCCTGGGGGGCGTTGCCTTTTGCCTTATCGTGGGCTTCTTCATTCTTTTTGTTTACGGCGCCCTGGTGGGTATCCAAAGCTGCGACACGGGGTTGCCATCGGCGATCGTAAGCGCGGAGGGCATGGGGGTTCTGGGGGCCCGTTTTGTTACCGCCCTCCTCCTCTCCATTACCAGCGTGGGTTGGTTCGGGGTGCAGGCCGCAGCCTGTGGGGCGTCCTTCAGCGTCATGACGGCGGACATCCTGGGAATTTCTCTTCCCCCCTGGGCTGCCACAGTCTTATGGGGGCTGGTGATGACCATTACCGCCATGCTGGGTTTCCGGGCCCTCAGCTTCCTGAGCTATATCATGGTTCCGGTGCTGATCCTGACCCTGGCTTATACCCTTTACACGGTAATTTCTTCCGGGAACGGCGGTATGGCCGCCCTCTCGGCCTACCGCCCGGCTTCCCCCATGTCCCTGGGGGCGGGGATCTCCGTTGCCGTAGGCGCTTGGGCCATGGGGGCCTGTACCACCGGAGACTGGTGCCGTTACGCCAAGGATCGGCGGGGGCTTATCCTGTCCCTTTTTCTCGGCGTGGCGCTTAAGGGGTCGGTGGTCTTTTTTTCCGGCGCCGTCTTCCGGGTTGCCACGGGGAATGCCGACATAAGCGCCCTGCTGGCGGGTATGGGCCTGCCGGCCATGGCCCTCGTTACCCTTATTCTTTCAGCCTGGACTACCAACATGATGAACGCCTACTCCGGGAGCCTGGCGGTTTCGGTCCTCCTGGGTCTGGAAGAAAAGCGGTTCAGGCTTACCGCCGCCATAACCGGGCTCACCGGAACAATCCTGGGAGCGGCGGGTATCCTTGCACCCTATTTAGGCTTTCTCGGCCTCCTCTCCTCCCTGGTCCCGCCCATCGCCGGGGTCATTATCGGCGCCTGGCTGGTACGAATAATACGGAACCGGGGGACCGCAAAGACGGACCCGGAGGCTTTCGCTCCGGCGAAAATTCCGGAGGGCTTTGCCCTCCGTCCGGGCTTTCATCTTCCGGGCCTCGTAGCCTACGGCCTGGGGGCCTTCACGGCATGGCTTACCGGCTCGGCGGCTCCCTTCTTTATCCCGCCCGTCAATGGTATTATCGCCGCCATGGCAGTTTATATGGTTTTGGAAAAAATCTGGAGATATTATGGAATGGAGGCGGATACTTAAACAGGTTATACCCTATCTCGCGTTGGTGGTGTTTGGTCTGTTTTTTATGGTTTTTATGGGGTATTTTTCCGTCTCCGGGGTGCTGCGGCGGCGGCTTGCGGAAAATTCCCGGGAATCCCTCCGTACCGCCGAGGAAAACATCCGGGCCGGTTTTTCCCAGTCGGAACTGTTCCTTACCAGCGCTTTCCACATGATCCGGGGTTTGATAGACCGGGGGGGCGGCAGCGCTGCTGTTCAGAGCTATATACAGGGTACCACCAACTGGATCAGCCGTTCCGAAGACGGGCTTCCCGGCTTTTACGGCCTTCACGGATATATCATGGGGGAGTATTTCGATATGCAGGGGAATCCCCCGGACGGCTCCTACGATCCCCGGCAGGATTCCTGGTACCAGGCGGCGGAGGGGGGCGGACACCGGACGGCCTATGCCGGGCCCTTTCGGGATGAAAAAACAGGGGCCATGATCATATCCATGGTGCGGAATCTCTACGGTCTTGAGGGGGAGTATTACGGCATCCTGGTTTTGGATGTGGATGTCTCCTGGCTCAGTGATTATGTCCGTTCCCGCATCAACGTCCGGGACAGCCTGGGGATGCTGCTCAACCAGGATATGACCGTGATTGCCCATCCCGATAAGAACTATGACGGCCTGCCGGTGGACGAACTCGG
>JAISQJ010000161.1 GCA_031274285.1 Treponema sp.
CCGGAGCTGATGACCCGGTCCCCTCCGGCCTCCCCGAAGCTTACGGTGAGGGTCCCGGTCCCGGTATTTTCTCCCACCGGCTCGTCGGGGCCCATGAGAAAGGTACAGCCCGCCAGCACAAGGACCGGCAGGACCAGTTTGAGCGGGAATTTTGCCGCCATGATAGGATAGGGTAGCACCTTTTTGGCTTAAAAACAACATTCAGATCGGAATATACTACCAAGGATACGCCAGGGACCTTCCGCTAAATTGCTTCCCTACTAATGGCCCAGGGCAGCAATAGAACGGATTTCAAAGAATAACGACGCCCAAAACCATGCAGGGTGGGACGGCGGGGAGGGCCCCCAAGGCGGCTACTTGACCGATGCGGCGCAGCCGCAAGCGTAGCTGACTTGGGGGATATCCCCGCCGTCCGGCCGGTGAATGATCTTGGGCGTCTTTTCTCTTTGAACTGCTTAAAGGTCAAATTGCTACCCTGGGCTAACGTTCATAGGCCCCCATGTCTATGGCGCCGTTGAACCGGGTATTGCCGCCCAGGTCCTTTTGCAGGGCGGGCAGCACCCAAGTAGTATAGTCATCCTGGGTGATGGGGTGCTCAATGTCGCCGTTGTTATAAAGGCCCGCCCATTTTCCCCAGGTGTCGGGGTAATAGGCTGTATTTGCCCTGTTGACGGCAGGGCTTCCGGTATTAAGCCAATAAGCCCCGCCGGTTCTAGGACCGCCGGAAGTCGCCGGATCCGGGGCCGTAAACAGGGGATCGATATTCATGTTGCCATCAGCACCGGGTGTTGATGGGTACGAACTGTCCTGTACGATGCTGTAGGCAATATTCGGGTAAGTCAAACTATTCGTAGTATTCCCCCAGATGACGCTGTTCCTGATGTCCAACCAGGAATCCCACATACTGTGAATACCGCCGTTACTGTTTGCGTAGTTACCGGCAATGGTAACATTGGTCAGCTTGTTGCGGTAGGAAGCGGCGGAACCGCCGAAGTACATCCCGCCTCCGCTGCTCTCTATTTTATTGCCGGTAATACTAACATTGATCAGGATGAATGAAGAAGCGCCGGTCGTTATACCTCCGCCGCCATACTGAGCGGTATTACCTCTAATGGCAACATTGACAAGAACCGGCGAGGAGTTGTTTTCGATGCTCATGCCGCCGCCATCGCTCTGGGTGGAGGCATTGTTCTCGATGATAACATCAATCAGAATAGGAGCGGAGTGGTTGTCGATGCATATTCCGCCGCCCCTGCCGTAGGCAGCATTCGCGGTATTATCCGTGATGAGAATATTGGTCAGGACAGGGGATGCGGACTTAATGTACATACCGCCGCCAGTGCCGGCTTGGGAACTACCAGTGCCTGTGGTGCTATTGCCGGAGATGGTAACATTGGTCAGAACAGGCGATGCGGAGTCCAGGTAGATGCCGCCGCCTTTTATCCGTTCAATGGATTTACCGCCTATCGTAAAGGAGTTGTTCGCAAGATTAGCGTTCCCGCCGGTTACGGTGAAGCCGTCCAGGACGGTCAGGCGATCAATATTCACCCCCAGCACCACATGGTAGACGTTATCGGCGGTAGTATTAGCGGCACCGATGTCCCCGCTCAGGATGGTGTTGTTCGTTGCGGGGTTGGGGTTCCGGCTTGAGTCGTCCCCGCCCCCGGCGGGGTAGCCGCCCCGGACTTCCACCCCTTGCCGTAGGACAAAGGTATTGCTTCGGGAAGCAAGGTTAGTTGTATAGGTATAAGGGCCGGCAGGTGACACCGGGACCATCGGTTCATATTGGGGCTTATAGGTCCCCGCGGCTACCCGCACCACGGCCTCCGGCGCGCCCTCCGCCTTGATCGCGGCGGCCTCATCCATCATCTTCTGGAGGTCCCCTGAAGCATCGTCCCAACTGAGGCCGGTCCCGCTTGCCCCTTCATTGACATAGCGCCAGCCGTTAAGAAATTCCGCCGTTACCGTCACGTCCGCAGCGGGCATGGCAAAGGTATAGGTTGCCCCCGATCCGGCAAGGGCCGCAGGGCTTCCCCCGCCGCTCACCGCCAGGGTGTTGGGTTTCAGCACCGCGCCGCTATGGGCGGGCGTTACCGTCAGGGCAATAGCGGTCCCCGGAAAGGCGAAGTTGAAATTGGAAGCCACCGTGCCGGCGGCCGTGGGGGGAATAGTTATCTCGTACAGGGGGCCGCTCATGTACATGGGGACCCGGACCGAGGTATTCCCGGTCCTTAGTTCAAAATTCAGACTCCCGGTCCCCGCCAGGGCCTCCCCGTAGTAGGCCGATGCGTCGATGCGCCAGGAGCCCCCGGTAAGGCTTAGGCTGACGGTCTCAGAACCGCTGACCGTGCGGTTTACCACGACCCCGCCGGGGCCGTTAAAGCTTACCTCGTAGCGCAGACCGGCCAATACCTCGGCAGGCAGGTCCTTGCCGGAGCTGACGGCCCGGTCCCCTCCGGCCTCCCCAAAGCTTACGGTAAGGGTCCCGGTCCCGGTATTTTCCCCCACCGGCTCATCGGGACCCATGAGAAAGGTACAGCCCGCCAGCACGAGGACCGGCAGGGCCAGTTTGAGCAGGAATTTTATCGCCATGATAGGATAAGATAGCACCTTTTTGGGTTAAAAACAACATTAGACCGGAATATTCTCCATATCCAGGGGTACGCAAAAAAAGGCCGCCCGAAAGGGCGGCCTTTGCTTAACAGCGGTAGCTGCGGTAAAAATCGCTTGGCGATTTTTAGTAGTCCATGCCTCCCATACCGCCCATGCCGCCGCCAGGGGGCATGGCGGGTTCCTTCTTCTCGGGGATGTCGGTAATGGCGCACTCGGTGGTCAGGAGGAGGCTGGCGATGGAGGCGGCGTTCTGCAGGGCGGAACGGGTCACCTTGGCGGGGTCGATGATCCCGGCCTTTACCATGTCCACCCATTCCATCTTGGAGGCGTCAAAGCCCACGCCCTTCTTCTCGCCCTTGGCCCGCTCGGCAATAACCGCGCCGTCCAGGCCCGCATTTTCCGCGATCTGGCGGATAGGTTCTTCCAGGGCCCGCTTCACAATCTTGTAGCCCACCTTTTCATCATCGGTCAGGCCGGCCAGATCGGCCTTGTCCAGGGCAATGGCGGCCTGGATAAGGGCCAGTTCGCCGCCGGGGACTATCCCCTCGTCAATGGCGGCCCTGGTGGCGGAAAGGGCGTCTTCCACCCGGTGCTTCTTCTCTTTCAGCTCCACCTCGGTGGCGGCGCCCACGTTGATAACCGCCACACCGCCGGCCAGCTTGGCCAGCCGTTCCTGCAGCTTCTCCTTGTCGTAGTCGCTGGTGGTTTCCTCAATCTGGGCCTTAATCTGGGCAATCCGGTCCTGAATTTCCTTTTGTTTGCCGCCGCCGTTGATAATGGTGGTGTTGTCCTTGTCAATTTTAACGGTCTTGGCCTTGCCGAGCTGGGAAACCTCGGTATTTTCAAGTTTGAGCCCCAGTTCCTCGGTGATCACCTCGCCGCCGGTAAGGATGGCAATGTCTTCCAGCATGGCCTTGCGGCGATCGCCAAAGCCGGGAGCCTTTACCGCCACCGCTTTGAGGGTACCCCGGAGGCTGTTCAGCACCAGGGTGGAAAGGGCCTCGCCGTCCACATCCTCGGCGATGATGAGCAGGGGCTTGCCGGTCTGGGCAACCTTTTCCAGCAGGGGAAGCATGTCCTTCATGCTGGAGATCTTCTTATCGTGGATCAGGATAAACACGTCTTCGTAGACCGTGGCCATGGTATCCCGGTCGGTCACAAAGTAGGCGCTGATATAGCCCCGGTCAAACTGCATCCCCTCCACAAAGTCGATGGTGGTGTCCATGGTTTTGGATTCTTCAACGGTGATAACCCCGTCTTTCCCCACCTTCTCCATGGCGTCGGCAATGGTGTTCCCAATTTCCGTATCGTTGTTGGCGGAAACCGAGGCCACATGGGAAATTTCCTCTTTGTCCTTAATGTCCTTGGCGTTTTTCTTAATTTCTTCCACGGCGATTTCCACCGCCTTATCAATGCCCCGTTTCAGTTCAATGGGGGTCATCCCGGCGGCCACGGACTTGAGCCCCTCTTTTACCAGGGAGTAGGCCAGTACCGTGGCGGTAGTGGTGCCGTCGCCGGCCACATCGTTGGTCTTGGTGGCCACTTCTTTCAGCAGTTGGGCCCCCATGTTTTCGTAGGGATCGGCAAGCTCAACCTCTTTCGCGACAGAAACACCGTCCTTTGTCACCGTGGGGGCGCCGAATTTCTTGTCAAGAAGGACATTCCGTCCCTTGGGACCCAACGTCACCTTCACGGCCTTGGAAATCTGCTCAACCCCGGCAAGCAGCTTGCGCCGGGCTTCTTCGTTGAACAACAACTGTTTCGCCATGTTCTTTTTCTCCTCTTATTGCCAGCCCCGGACCATAACCCCATACAGGGTTCCTGGGCATCCGGCATAATGTGATGGATTGTCGCCTCCTTAGGCGAGGCTCATCACTAAAATACCAAATTGAAGCCCCAACGGCAATAGAAAAATTTCATCCAAGGGGCAATACTGGGGTATGGAAAAGGAAAATCCGGGCCTGCGCATCTATACCGATGGGGGCTGTTCGGGAAACCCCGGGCCCGGAGGCTGGGCCTACGTGATCCTGGCCGGGGATTCGGCGTCTCCGCCGGCCCTTATCGCCGAAAAATGGGGGGCCCAGGCCGGCGCCACCAACAACCGGATGGAACTGACGGCCGTCATCTCCGCCCTGGAAGCCCTGCCTGCCCTCGGCATGGAAGATCCCGGCCGGATCACCGTCTACACGGACTCCCAGTACGTGCAAAAGGGCATTAGCCAGTGGATTCATACCTGGAAACGGAACAACTGGCGCACCAGCGGCAAGGCGCCGGTAAAAAACCAGGACCTCTGGCAGCGTCTGGACCGGCTTACGGGCCGCTACTCCCTTACCTGGGCCTGGGTCAGGGGGCACGCGGGGAACGAGATGAACGAGCGCTGCGACCGCATGACCCAGGAAGCCATCCGGTCCCTGCGGTAGTACCTTGACCCCCTTCTAAGGTTCCAGGGCGGTATCCAGCAGGGTCCTGAGGGTTTGGCCCTCCTCATTGGTCAGGGTGATCCCCTTGCCCATCTTTTCGTGCCCCGGCGCCCAGTCCCGGACATCCAGCTTGGGGCTCCGACCGTTCCAGGATACCAGGTTAAGCTCCTTCTTCCAGCCGTTCCGGTCTTCCGAAAGGACCCCAAAGTGCTTCAAAATATCAAACGTAATATCCGCCATTCCATCCTCCCGGTCCCGCGGTAAGGTTTTGGCTTGTGGAATACCGGGCCTTAGACTATACTTTTAGTATCCATTGTTGCGGGACCGCTTGACCTATTTGGTACTGAATTGGAGCTATTGTCAAGAAATCGGGGTCATGGTCCCGGGCCTGTCGCAGCGGAAATAAGGAGCCGCCTATGAAATACCGTCATGTATTGGCCTTGCTGATCCTGGGGATTATTATGCTGGGAGGCTGCCAAAGTACCTCGACCACTACGGAAGCTCCCCCCGAGCCTCCTCCCCGTGAAATTCCGCCCCCCCCGCCGCCTCCCCCGCCTCCGCCTCCGCCTCCGCCTCCGCCTCCCCCGCCTCCGCCGGAACCGGTAGAGATCAGGCCGGATCAGGCGGCCCTGGACGCCCTGGATGCGGCCATGGCCCGGGCGGAACGGGAACGCAGGCAGGCGGAAGCTGTTGGGGCTCCCTCCTACTTCCCCGGCGACTGGGAGTCCGCGGAATCCGCCTATAGGGGCATAAGCGCCGCCGACAGGACCAGTCCGGATTCGGTGGAAGATGCGGAACGCCGTTACAACGCCGCCGCAGACCGGTACAACGAGCTGTTCAGGAACGCCCTGCCTCTGTACGCCGCGGCCCTGGAGGAAGAGGTGCTTAAAGCCAGGGCGGAGGCTATTGCCGCCGGCATAGAGGCCCTGGCCCCCGAGTATCTGCTTATCGCCGACCGGACCGGCCTGGGGGCACGGGATTCCTACCAGGCGGAAGATTACTACCAGGCCGATGCCAAGGCTAAGGAAGCCCTGGACCGGTACCGTTCCCTTACCCTGGGCGCGGAGGCCTACGCCATACGGGAAGAGGTGGTCCGGCGGGATTTCGCCGGCTTTGACACGGATAATTTCCAGCGGGGGGATGATGCCCTTACCGCCGCGGCCGCCGCCTATGAGGGGACCGCGGTTAAAGACGCCCTGAGCGGCGCCGGGGAATCGAAGCTCCGCTACGGCATGGCCCTGAGGGCCGGCTGGGCCGCGTATGCGGCACAACTGCAGGCCCTGGCCCGCAGGGAGCGGCAGAACGCCATCAACGCCAAGGCCGATGTGGCGGTTAAGAACGAATTTACCGGCATAGAGGCGGTCTACAACCGGGCCGAAGGGGCCTACCGGGCCCAGGGGTACGAAGAAGCGGTGCCCCTCTACATCAGGTCCGAGGCCGGTTTTGTGGCCCTGGCCCAGGCCGCGGAAGAAAAGCGCCGTATCGCCCAGGCGGCCATTGACGCCGCTGAAAAGAAACTGGCGGAAAGTGAAACCACCGCCATCAATGCGGAGGAAATACTGGAAGGAGGCGCGGAATGAGGCGCTGCATGCTCATAGTCTTGGCGATCCTGGCCTGGGGTATGATCCCGGCCTTTGGGTCGCCTGAGTCCGCGGTAGACTTCCTCCCGCTTCCCGCCCCGCCCCTTGTGCTGGGGGATTTTGGGGAACTCCCCGAGCCGGTTTTGTACCTTGTCGCCACCCTGGCCGACGCCGCAACCCCCGATACGGGGCCGGAGATACCCCGGAGCCTGCGGAACAACCGTTACTTTACCGAAAGTCTCAGGCTGGCCAATTTGGCCCGGCTTTCCTATGCCGCGGGGGATTACGACGCATCCACCAATTACTCCGAAGAATCGATCCGCTACGCCCGGCTTTCGGATGAGTATATCGCCCTGCAGCTCAAGATCCGGGAAACCAACAACGCCATCGCCGCAGCTAAAAAGCGGCTGGACTGGGCGGTATCCTCGGGGGCTTCAACGGAATTCCCCAACGAATATGGGGAAGCGGTAGGGTATTACGATGCCAGCCGCGCCTTCCGCGCCGCGGAGGACTGGGACGAGGCCATAGATGCGGCGAACAAGGTGATTCTGCTCCTGGCCAATGTGCATGGGCCGGTGGCTCCTCCGGTGATCGCGGCTCCGCCTCCTCCACCGCCACCGCCGCCGCCACCGCCGCCACCACCGGCGCCCCCGGAGCTGCCCTCCCAGTACACGGTCCGGTCCTGGCATCTCTACAAGGATTGCTTTTGGAACATCGCGGGCCGCCCCTGGGCTTACGGAGACCCCCGCAAGTGGCGGCTCCTCTACGAAGCCAACCGGGCCAAGCTTCCGGATCCGAATAATCCGGACCTCATAGAGCCCGGCATGATCCTGGATATCCCCAGCATCAAAGGGGAAACCCGGAAGGGCATGTGGGGCGAGGGGAAGGACTACCCCGCGCTTCCTAAGTAGCCCCCTGGTAAACCAAGCCCCCTCCGGTACGCCGGAGGGGGCTTTTGCATGCAAAAATCTACAAGTGCAACAGGCTCCTAGGTAAGGGGAAACTCCCGCAGGTAAAGGGCCAGGGCGGAGCCCATCAGGGCGTGGACATAGGGCGCCTGCCCCATGCCCCGGAGGACCTCCCGGGGTTTGACCCGGACCACCTCGATAAACTCATCGTCGTCCAGTTCCTGGGAGCCGGTGTACCGTAAGTCCTCCGCCAGAAAGATGTGGACCGTATTGGACATTAACGCCGGATTCGGCCGGAATTCCCCCAGTTTTTGCAGTTTCCCCGCTTGGTAGGCCGTTTCCTCCCGCAGTTCCCGCTCCGCGGCCCGCTCCGGGTCTTCCCCCTTTTCCATCACCCCGCCGGGGAATTCCAGGCTCAGTTCCCGGGAACCGTGCCGCCACTGCCGGACCATCACCAGTTCCCGCTCCCCGCCGTCTTGGAGCACGGGGATGCTGATAACCCAGTCCGCCGCATCCATAACCAGAAAGGTCTTGGTCTTGTTTTCCGGGGACCGGGAATCAAGCTCCCTAACCGCAAAGACGGGGCAGTCAAAAACCCGCCGGCTCCCCGTTTCCTGCCATTCCAGGCTGTTCTTTTCCATGGGCCTACCATACATTCTTTTGACAAGTCCGGCCACCGGCCTTATGCTAGGGCTAGTATCGAATCGAAAAGCAGGTAAGGAGGCTCGGTATGGCAATAATTACCGTTTCCAGGGAGTTAGCGGCCCTGGGGGATGAAACCGCCCATGAATTGGCGAAGCAGCTTAACTACCGGTTTATCGACAGGCAGGTCCTGGAAGACCGGATCAAGTCCTACGGGGTCATCAACGGCAAACTGGAAAAGTACGACGAGCGCAAGCCCTCGTTCTGGGCCTCCCTGTCCCAGGACCGGGACGACTATGTCCACTTCCTAAAAAGCGCCATCTATGCGGAAGCCGGCCAGGGGAACTGCGTGTTCATCGGCCGGGGGGCCAGCATCGTGCTGGGGGACGTGCCGGGGGTGGTCACCGTGTTCCTCGTTGCTTCCCAGGCTATCCGGCTGGAGCGGGTAAAAAGCTACTTCCAGTGTGACGAAAAACGGGCCCGCCAAATTATCGAGCAGAGCGACCGGGACCGGGGGGGCTTCCACCAATATTTCTTTGACACCGAATGGAAGGACGGCGGGAATTACCACCTGTCCCTCAATACCGGCCATCTGCACCCCGTAGCCTGCGCAGACATCGTAAAAATTTTCATGGGCCATAACATAAGCGCGGAAATCGAAGCCCAGGGCCTCCTGCGGATCGGGGAATTGACCCTGGCCCAGCAGATAAAGCATCATATCATCTACGAAAAAGAGATACCCATCAATTTTTTGGAAGCTTCGGTCTCAGGCGGCCTTATCATCCTCTACGGAGTCGCCGGTTCCCAGGCCCTCATCGAGACCGCCCTGGCCGCGGCCCGGGAGAAGGCCGGCGCCGCCCAGGTCCAAAGCGAAATACAGATCATCCAGGAATACAACATGATGCATTAAGGAGCCTTGCATGAAAACGGACGCCTCGCTGGAAAAACTGCGCCGCATAGACCGGGAATACCGCTACCTGGAACGGGCCCTAGCGGTGCTCCAGTGGGACGAGGAAACCTGCCTCCCCCCCAAGGGCGTGGAGGAGCGGGCGGAGCAGCTTGCCCTGCTCCAGGGCATTGCCCACCGGCGTCTGGTGACCGCGGAAACCGGCCGCCTCCTGGGGGAACTGGGTTCCACCACGGAAAACCCCCGGGGCGATGAGGGACTCCCCGCGCTGGACCGGGATTTTCTGCGGGTCATGCGCCGGGTCTATGACCGGGAAGTAAAACTCCCCGCGGATTTTGTGCGGAAAGCGGCCCGGGCGGAGGGTCTTTCCCAGGCGGCCTGGGCGCAGGCCCGGCGGAACAACGATTTCCCCTCCTTCCTGCCCCATCTTTCCGCCATGATCGACCTAGCCCGGAAAAAAGCCCGGTACTGGGGCTACTCCGACGCCGGAGAAGGCAAGGGTTCCCTCTACGACGGACTCCTGGATATCTACGAGCCGGGACTGCGGGCCTCGGAGCTCAGCGCCCTGTTCAGCCCCCTGCAAGAGCGCCTTACCGCCCTCCTCAAGCAATTCGGCCCCCCTCGGGAGTACCCCTTCCTCAACCAGGATTACGACATCGAAGCCCAGGCCCGGTTTAACCGGCAGCTCATGGACTACATCGGCTTTGACCAGAGCCGGGGCCGGCTGGATACCAGCGCCCACCCCTTCACCACCTCCCTGGGTTCGGACGATATACGCATCACCACCCGCTATTTCCCCGGCAACCCCCTTTCCGGCATCTTTTCGGTCATCCACGAGTCGGGCCACGCCTTCTACGAAATGGGCTTCCCCGCCGAACTCCGCCTTTCCTGCCTGGCGGACGGCGCCTCCATGGCGGTCCACGAGTCCCAGTCCCGGTTTTGGGAAAACATCATCGGCCGCAGCCGGCCCTTTTGGGAGGGCCTCTTCCCCATCCTGCAGCGCCATTTCCCCCGGCAGCTTAATTCCGTGGACGCCGGCCTCTTTTACCAGGCGGTCAACCAACTGCGGCCCACCCTTATCCGGGTTGACGCCGATGAGGTCAGCTACGCCCTGCACATCATCCTCCGGTTTGAACTGGAAAAGCAGCTCATCGCCGGGGAACTCCCGCCGGAAGCACTCCCCGGCCGCTGGCGGGAGTACAGCCGCCGTTACCTGGACATGGAAAGTCAAACCGACTCCGACGGAGTCCTCCAGGATGTCCACTGGTCCATGGGGGCCTTCGGTTACTTCCCCAGCTATGCCCTGGGCAACCTCTACGGCCTCCAGTTTTGGGCTCAGATGCAAAAGGAGCTTCCCGATCTGGAAACCGCCCTGGCCGCCGGCCGTTTCCAGCCCATCCGCGCCTGGCTTCAGGACCGGATCTACCGCTGGGGCTGCCGCCTAAGCCCCCAGGAACTCCTGCGCCAGGTCACCGGGGAGCAGCTTTCCCCCGCCCCCTTCCTGGCCTACGTGGAAACCAAGTACGGAGCCCTCCACCGCGGCTGACCCCGCTGCCCTGGGCTTTAGCATCACCTTCTTTTCCCCTATACTACGTCCATGACCCTAGCTAATAAGCTTACCTCCCTGCGCCTGGTGCTTGCCCCCCTCTTCTTTGCGGTCTACCTCCTGCCCTACTTTTTACCCTCCTGGCCCCCCGCCGTAGGGGCCTGGACCGTCCCCGTGCTTTGGGCCCTTTTCATCGTTTCCGAACTTACCGACCTGCTGGACGGCCAGGCAGCCCGCCGCCGCCGGGAAACCAGCGATTTCGGCAGACTCTTCGATCCCTTCGCCGACACCCTCACCCAGCTCAGCTACTTCCTCTGCTTTGTCGTGGACCGGATTCTCCCCGCCCCCCTCTACCTGCTGGTCCTGTACCGGGAATATTCGATCCTCTTCGTCCGCAACCTCATGCTTAAAAAGGGCGTCACCATGGGCGCCCGGATGACCGGCAAGGTAAAGACCGTTACCTACATCCTGGCCGCCGGCCTAGCCCTCCTCACCTCAAGCCTCATGCGGCTGGACCGCGGCGCAGCCCTCATAGCCGGGGTAAAACTCGCTTCCCAGGCCGTTTTCCTGCTCTCCGTGGTCCTTTCGGTCGTTTCCTTCGTAGATTACCTCGCCGTTTACCGCAAAGCGCCCCCCCATCCGGAGGATACGGCATAGGCGCGCGGACCCAGGGAGGGCCTCTGCCTATCTAAAGGGGGGCCTGTTACCACGGCCAATTTGGCGAAAGCCTCCGGCTTTCGCCTTCCGTAGCTAAACCCCCGGTCTCCGGCCCCCCTCCGCCCGCACTCCGTTGCGGGCTACCCCCCCGGCAAAGGGGTTGCGGCGTTTTTTTCAAAATTCTGGTAAAATATTTTCGATTGTCCTTGACATACCTAAGTGAAGTGTAGTATGTTAGCAAAACCTGCCTAAAAATACCGGGCAGGGGTTTCCGAACCCGGCGTTTGGATTGCGCCTATGGGTGGGAAGCGGGTCCGGGATTATATTCCGGAACCATTGATTTTTGGCAAACAACCTTATCCGGTTTAGGCCGGGCAGGGTTTAGGGAAGGGGAGTGGAGGCCGCGGGCGGAAGTCTGCGGTCGGAGGAAGGAGCGGGCGCGCGTAAGCGTGTCCGCAGCATACGCGAGCGTATGGCTG
>JAISQJ010000180.1 GCA_031274285.1 Treponema sp.
GGGCTGGAAAGAACATCGTCGTTGATAAAATTAAGGCCCGCCGCGTCCCGCTCCCCGGCGATATACTTGTGGAGCATACACCGGGAGTAAATTTCCCGGTCCTCCGAGATCATCACCACCGTATCCTGGGGTTTTTCCTTCAAAATAGCGCGCAGGGCGGCGATTCCCGCGGCCCCGGCGCCGATAATCAGATGTTTCATACCGCCGCCTCCACCGTCAAAACCTCCTCCACATGCAGGGCCTTTTTGGGGCAGTTCTTCACGCAGTTCGGCTCTTCCTGGTCGTCAATACAAAAATCGCATTTGATGATCCGCTTATGGCTGACCCGGTCGGGCTTGATGTTGCCGTAGGGGCAGCTCATGACGCACATAAAACAGGCGCCGCAGCGATCCCCGTCGTATTGGACATGGCCGGTCCGGGGGTCCTTAAACAGAGCCCCGGACATACAGGCGGTCGCGCACTCAGGGACCGCGCAGTGCCGGCAGAACAGGGGCACGTAGCCCCCCCGGCCGTCACTTTTAATACTATGCCGGGCCTCGTTTTGGGGGTCCCGCATATCCAAATCGTAGACCGTCCCCGGCACTTCCCGGTGGGCCGCCATACAGGCGATGCTGCAGTTTTTACAGCCGTCGCATTTTTCCTTCTCAATAAAAATTCGCCTCATCACCGCCCCCTATAGCTTTAAGGCCCGGCGTTTTTCCAGGATGAGCTTTTCAAGGATCTCCGCGGATTCCCCGGCGTCCCCGTTGATAATAATCTGCCCCCCGGTCAGGGACTTCATATCCTGGGTAAGTACCTGGGTGGCAATTTTGCCCCCGGTCACAAAGGGCGGCAGCCCCAGGTGCAGGGGCAGTCCCAGGGCCAGACCAAAGCAGCCGTCCGCCAGGGCCTGCTCCTCCAGCCACTGGGCCGCGGAAAGCACCAGGGGCAACTGGGGTATGTCAATGCCCAGGGCCTCCGCCAGCTCGGTGGCCACAATCTCCAGGCGGCCGATAGCCAGGCAGGGACCAAAGTTCAGCACCGGGGGAATCCCCAACTGCTTACACACCGCCTTAAGGCCCGGCCCCGCCAGTTCCGCCGCCTCGGGTATCATAAGGCCGCAGTTTTCGATGCCCCCGGAGGAACAGCCCGCCGTCAGGACGATAATGTCCCGGGCGATAAGTTCCCGGGTCAACGCCACGGTAAGCACGTCATGGCCCCCGCTGACCAGGCTTGAACAGCCCACAACCCCGGCCACCCCCTTAATCTGGCCCCCCACGATAAGGTCGATCAGGGGCTTCCAGCTTCCCCCCAGGAATTTTTTAAGGGAGACTTCGCTCACCCCGGTTAAGGAATTGGAATTCCCGTGCTCCGGGAACAGGTTAAGGGCCACCTTGGGCCGCCGTTCCCGGTAGGAGCGGATCACCGCGTCAATAATCTCCTCGCTGTGCCGGGCCCGCTGGGCAAAGACAAAGGGCTTGTACTCGGCGTTGGCCTTTTTAGCCACATCGTCCACGCAGATCTGCTTGATAAGCAGCTCATCGCAGACCGTTTCAATGCCCGGCAGGGTACAGTTAAATTCGGAAACCACCGCGTCAATGGCCCCGGTGGCCAGGATCGCCTCGCTGGTATAGTTGTTCCCCGCGTGGCCGTCAAAAATGTCGGTGTAATGGACGCCCCGGAGCTGCAGGTCCTGGCCCACGCAGGTACAGCCCACCAGCTTAAAGCCCTTGGCCCCTGCGGCCCGGGCCCGGGCCGCCACATCCGGGGCAGTCAGCCGCTCCTGTAAATGCACAAACATGGTGTGCTGGTGGCCGGTGATCATGATGTTGATATAATCAGGATCGATAACCCGCAGCCCTACCGGGGCAAAACGGATCTCCGGCTCCCCCAAAAGCACATCGTTCAAAAGGTTGGTTAAGGTAAGACCGTAGATCCCCGTGGAGATCCCCAGCTTCAGGCAGTCCAAAAGCATGTTCACCGGATCGGAGCTCAGGTTGGTGGAACATTTAACCACCCCCTTAAACACCTCCCCCTTGGCCCCCCCGGGGAGGATCCCCAGCTCCTTCCAGACCTTGTAGCGGGGCGGATAGGCAATCTTCTCCACCAGGTCCATTTTGACATATTCGGGCTTGTATAAATCGTTAAGCACCGCCTCCGCCACGTTTTGGGCCTTTTCGTACTCGTCCTTACCGGAAACCCCAAAGAGCTTGCAGAGCCGTTCCAGGGCTCCCAGCCCCTTAAGATGCCCCCGCTCCAGGGCGGTATTTTTGAGATTAAGGGCCGTATTTTCCACCACGTGGATATAGCAGCCCGACCCGGAAGCCACCGCCCTCAGCAGGTTCCGGGTAACCATCACATCCGGCCCGGCGCCGCAGATCCCCCGCTCCGAGTCCGGGGTAATCCGGCAGGGCCCGTTGGCGCAGAGCCGGCAGCAAATCCCCTGCAGCCCAAAGCCGCACTTGATCTCCTGACTTTCCACCCGGTGGTGGGAAGTCTCCATCGGCAGTTTGGCGATAAACCCCTCCAGGGGTTTATCGGCGCTTGCACAGGTCGTACACCCATAACAACTGTCCAGCATAAAAGCCTCCTCCATTCATAAAGGCCCCGATCCCGCTTTTGTGGTAATCGTGGTCCAGACACTCGGTAAGCAACATTTTCCCGTCCACCGCCGTCATCACGTCAAAAAGACTAATACCCGCCGGCTCCCTGGCCAAAGTATAGGGATACCGGATAAAAATCGTCAAGAAAAAAGCATAAAGAAGTTAAGGAAATGGTTATACGACGCCGCCTCCGGCGGCTTGTTCATCCGCTCCAGCCTTGCCGCCTTATGCGTGGAGTTTTTGCCCCGCAAAAACTCCTAAAGGACTTGATGCGTTAGCGTCAAGTCTTAGGCTACCCCCCCCTGGGGGTGACAGTCACCATTTGTGTTGGGTGTTGAATCTTCGGAAAAAAGGGGGCATCGTACGATCAGTCTGACCGTCCCTGGGGGCATGGTACATGGAAACCCGCCGGAGTCGGTATTTTTCTTCACCCGCATTTTTTGCGGATGTAATCCCTGCGGCCCGGCCTCTCCTTCCTTACTAGATCCCGGCTAAAGCAGCCTATACATCTAAACATTTAGGGTATAGCTGGCGATTAAGTGTTCCAAATGTACCACGTTACCGTACCTGTTTTCTTCTTCATAAAAACGGTGTCTGTCACCCGTCAGTTCCCTGGTTACCACGGTGCCCAGATAAATTACTCTAATAACCGGCAATACAGGTGGATTACCTTTAGAAAGGTATCAATTTCTTCGGGGCTGCAAAATTTCAGCAGCTCAATCACAGATTTTCTAATATTCTTTTTATCTGATTTCTTATGGGCAATGGACAATGCCCTGCCTTTTTGAGTTGTATAGAGGTGCACTGTTTTCGCGTTTTCCTTGGTCGTTTCCCGATAGATATAGCCCTGCTTTTCCAGTTTTGCAATAGTTTGAGATATTGCCCCTTTAGTTCGCTCAAACTCTACGGTAAGTTCGCTTGCCGTAATTCCCGGCGCATCATCAATGGCGGAAAGAGCATGAATTTCCACCATACTGATAATTTCGCCGGTGCCATAATCCCTGGGATGCTGCATGTGATTATAAAAACGGGCCACAAAACGGTAAATTTCCGTAGCCCGCAAGCTAAGTTCTTTGTATACTTTGTCTGCATCGTTCTTTTTCGCCATGTTCTGCCCTCAACAGACAGATAGTGCATTAACTCTGGCTGTTGCCTCCTTGTTCCTGTGAAAGCGAGACTGATCCAGCGCCGACTTCTACATCTCTTATAAGGCCTTTGATGTAATCAATATGCACATATCCGCGTTTATCCCTTATTATAACATAAAGGATTAAAACTACAAGAGCGGCTAAACTACCCAGAAGAAGGGGCGTTCCAAGCATACCCATCATAAAATAGGTTACAAGGCCGGATACTGCGGCGCCAATAATGACAATAGCGATAAACAACACCCGCGGTACATGGAAGGAAGATGCGGCCCATTGCTTGGGGAACATTTTCGGGAGCTTTAATAGATATAGCGTAAAGACTACATTACCCAGAAAATAGGGAAAGGTAAAAAGTGATGTAATAAGCTGTATGGGCAAGCCAAACAAAATGGGGCCAAGTCTGGCTGCCACAAAGAGTATAATATATAAAATGAAGGGATACTTAAATTTATTATCCCTTTTAGCAAGTATTTTTGGAATCCAGCCATCTTCGGCACATTTTATAACTGGATATTGAATATAGGCCAGCATAGAATTTAACGATGTGGCCAGGGCAAATAATGCACCACCTATAATAAAAAACAGATATAGCGGCGTTATCAAGAATTCTTTTGCGACAACTCCCAGATTGTTACCTGCTACTTGTTCTATCGGCAGTATTCCTGAAGCAACAATAGACATAAGAAAATAAATCGCTACAACAGACAGAGTCCCAATCAGCATTGACAGGGGAATATCGCGTTTTGGCTTTTTCGCCACGGGACCAAAATTCAGAATACTGGTAGCGCCCGTAGTGGCCAGTACCAGCAGGCTGGCGGCAGAGAAAACTCCATTGAGTCCGCCAAGAAAAAAATCATCGCCGTGAAAATAATTAGGCTGTACCCTGGGTAATCCGCCAATAATAAAAACCGCCAAGGCCGCAATAAGGAGTACAACCATAAAATCCTGTATTTTTGCAAGAAAAGATACACCCCGTATACCCATAACAAAAAACAGGGTTAAAATTGCCATTGCAACAATTTTTTGATACGACGCTATGCCTGGAATAAGCTGGATAAAATACGATGCCATGGAAATAACGTAGGTAGAAAATCCCATAGGAGCGATGAGGCAAAGAATGGAATAAACCCCTGCAACCCATTTTGGCATCATAATAATACCTTGGGTGTATACACCGCCTTCAAGCTGTATAACAGATGGAAGGAAAATTGCCGGCAGCATTAAAAATATCGCAAATGCTGATGCTAAAAGCATAGCGATACTTACAGATCTTCCGGTCATTCCAAAAACTGCTGTAAGAATAGTAAATATTCCTGCGCCGATTATCATGCCAACACACATGGTGATAAGGTTAAAAAGGCTTAATTTACCGTCTTTTGCTTTAGTCATCTTGATTCTCCTTTTTGTTTCGCGGAATTTTTAAGGTATTACAAATACCTTCAATGCCCTTTATAAAACTTGATCGGGGACATGCTGCGTTAATCCTGATACATTTTCCGCTTCCGCCAATAAACCCGCTGCCGTTTTCGATTATTGCCGGAGCATGTTTTGCAATGAACAGTGAAAGTTTTTCTGAAATGTCCGCACAGTAGGCGGAAACATCGATCCATGCAAGGTAAGTACCTTCTGGAATTTTGAAAATGGCCTTGGGTAAATGAGTATGAAAACTGTTTTCCAGAAAAGCCAGATTGCCGTCTATATATTCTTTTAGTTGTTCAAGCCAGCTATCACATTCGCTGTATGCGGCAATAGCTGCAGCCACCGAAAGCGGATTTACCATAAAGTTAAAATCTACAGTATCCCATTTTGATGCAATACCAGGATCCTGAACAATAACATTGGCGAATTCATTACCGGCAAGATTAAAGGTTTTACTTGGGGCGAAACAGGCAGCAATGGTTTTCTCCTGCGGGAAAAGACTGGCAATGGGAATATGTTTTTTCCCAACACGAATAAGATCCCCATGAATTTCATCGGAGATAATGAAAACATTGTTCTTTATACATATCTCTCCCATTTTGCGTAATTCCGTCTCTGTCCAAACCCGGCCCGTTGGATTATGGGGGCTGCAAAGGATAAAAGCCTTGACCATTGGGTCTTTTGCCTTGGTTTCAAAGTCATTCCAGTCAATGGTAAAGTAACCGTTATCATTCAGCAGCGTCGTATGTGCCAGTTCAAGCCCGTTCATATCACAGGCTGTTTTAAATGGGGAATATGAGGGAACCATAAGCAAAACTTTATCACCGGGCCTGGTAACAAGGGTAAGTATATTTTTAACACCCGGAATAGAGCCCTTGGAATGCAGCATTTGTTCCGGCTTTATATGCCAGCCATACCTTCGTTCTGCCCATGCTGCCAAAACATTTTGATATTCAAAATCGATAAGGGAAGTGTAGCCTAAAATTCTTCTATCCAGCCGTTTGTGCATGGCAGAAAGAATTTCAGGAGCAACGGCAAAATCCATATCAGCTACCCAAAGCAATGCGTAGTCTTCTTCCGGATAGGGCATTTCGTAATCCGGAGGAAGCCCCAATAATAGGGTTTTCCAGGCCTCCCGTTTAATCGAATTTGTCCCAAGTCTGTCTACTTTTTCATCAAAATCGTATTTCATAATACCTCCCTTGAAAATATAGTTTAATACCTAAACTATATATTATGCGTTTCCAAATCTTCTGTCAAGAGGCATACTCAGCAATATTCATGGTAACTAACGGAGCAAAGTCCGCCTGATGGCGGTTTTACGGAGTCGCGCAAGGGATAGAAGGGGTGCCCGAAGGGCAGCCCCGGCGCAAAGCGTCGGGGCCGGAGCGGAGCGGAGCCCCGTATAGCCCGGTCCCCGGCGGAGCCGGGGATGCGCCCACAAAGGAACACCTACTTCTTACTAGCGGGCAGTACCCAGGAACAAAAACGCTCCCATCCGGGAGCGTTTTTGCCGAAGTATCTCATACCGGCGGCAGCGATATTTTCCGCATCGCCCCCAACTAAGCCGCCGCCGCGGACGCCACGCTGATTACAATACCGTGATGAACGCAGGGGTGACCGTCACCTTTTTTGACCCGAAGTCCGGCCTAAAAGATGATATTTTCCGTATCTATTACTTTTTACTTCTTAGTTCTTACCTACACCGCCGCCAGCTCTGTTTTAAGGGCTTCCTGCCAGGGGCCGGACTTGTCGATCGCCGCCTTCACCCCCAGGTCCCGCAGGGCCGACTTCCGGGCGGCGTCCAGGCTGGAACTGACAATAACCACGGGCCCGGCGTAACTGTCCCGGGTCCGGCGGATAAACTCCTCACCATCCATGCCCGCAAAGGCCAGGCCCGCGATCACCATGGACGCCACGCCGCCGGAGATCGCCATGGCGGCGTCCTCCGCGTTATCGTAGCTTTCAACCTCAAACCCCTCTTTGATAAGAAAATTGGTCATAAGTTTACGAAAAAATTGGCTGTTATCGATGTGTATGATTGTCTTCACCCTAAAAGTCTCCGGAGTATCTCCATACCCGTTTCAATTTCCGCGTCGCTAATAATGTAGGGGGGCAGGAACCGCAGGGTATTTTTCCCGGCGCTGAGGATCAAAAGGCCGGGGTTCCCGGCGGCCGCCGTGCTTACCCCCCTTTCCAAAATGGGCCAGGCTTCGTCTGTTATATCCGCCCCAATCATCAGCCCCCGGCCCCTCACCTCTTTTATTTTGGGATTCTTCCAGTCCCGGAGCATGGCCTGTATTTTTTCCCCCTTCCGCTCAATTTCCTTTAGGAAGGGTCCCCTGACGGTGTCCAGCACCACCAGGCCCGCGGCCGCGGCGATGGGGTTCCCCCCAAAGGTGGAGCCGTGGTCGCTGACCTGCAAAATATCCGCGGCCTTTTCCCCCGCCAGCACGGCCCCCACGGGGATTCCCCCGGCCAGGCCCTTGGCCAGGGTAACTACGTCGGGTTTAATCCCGTAGGCCTCACAGGCCAGGAAAGTCCCGGTCCGCCCTACCCCGCACTGGACCTCGTCAAAAAGCAAAAGGATGTCCCGCTGGGCGCAGAGTTCCGCGGCCCGCTTGATATATTCGGCGGCCTGGGGCCTGATGCCGCTTTCCCCCTGAATGGCCTCCACCAGGAAACCCGCGGTCACCGCCGGGTCCAGGGCCTTGTCCAGGGCTTCCAGGTCCCCGGAGGGGATGTAGGCGAAGCCCTCGGTAAAGGGGCCAAAGTCCTTGTGAAACACATCCTGCCCGGTGGCGGAAAGGGAGGTAATGGTCCTGCCGTGAAAACTCCCCCGCAGGGACACAATCCGGTGCCGGCCGGGGCCGTGCTTAACCAGGGAGTATTTCCGGGCGATTTTAATGGCCCCCTCGTTGGCCTCCGCCCCGGAGTTGGCCAGAAACACCCGCTTCATCCCCGCGGGGGCGCAGGCTTCCACCAGCTTTTCCGCAAAGGCCAGGGCCGTGTCGCTTTGGTAGTAGTTGCATACGTGGTTCAGCTTGGCCGCCTGATCGGCAATGGCCTTAACCAGGGGCGGATAGGCGTGGCCCAGGCAGTTCACCGCGATACCGGAGCCAAAGTCCAGGTATTTTTTCCCCTCCACATCGGTAAGCCAGACTCCTTCCCCCCGGGCAAAGGTTACCGGCAGCCGGTGGTAGGTGTTCATAAAAAAGTTATCCATTTTTTTCTCCCGTAGTCAGGCTTACCATGGTACCGACACCCTGGTCGGTAAAAAGTTCTACGATAAGGGAATGGGGCTCCCGACCGTCGATGATATGGGCCCGCTTTACCCCCCCCTTAAGGGCGATGGCGCAGCACTCCACCTTGGGAATCATCCCCTTGCTCACCACCCCTTCGCTTTTAAGGAGGTCCAGTTCCGCCAAAGTGGCCGAGGGGATAAGGGAAGCGGGGTCTTTTACATCCCGCAGAATGCCCTTCACATCGGTCATCAGGAGGAGCTTTTCCGCCTTCAGGGCCGCGGCAACCTGGGCCGCCGCGGTGTCGGCGTTGATGTTCAGGGGGCGGCCCTCATCTTCCCCCAAACCAAAGGCCACGGAGGAGAGGACGGGGATGATCCCGCGATCCAGCAGGGTATCCACCAGGGTGGTGTCCACCTCCTCAATCTCCCCCACCAGCCCCAGGTCTTCCCCGCCGGCGGCTTTGATACGCCGGGCCTTGAGGGTGGACCCGTCAATGCCGCAGATTCCCACGGCCCGAGCCCCGGCCTTCCCGATAAGGGCGGTAATATCCTTGTTCACCTTACCGCAGAGGACCATTTGGACCACCTCCATGGTCTCCTCATCGGTGTAACGGAGGCCCTGGACAAAACGACTTTCCTTGCCGATCCGCTTAAGCAGGGCCTCGATCTCCGGCCCCCCGCCGTGGACCAGGACCACCCGGATCCCCACGTAGTTCATCAGGACGATGTCCTGGATCACCTGGGCCTTCAGGGTCTCGTTGATCATGGAGGCCCCGCCGTATTTGACCACGATAGTCCTGCCCCTATGCTCCCGGATATAGGGCAGGGCCTGGACAAGAATTCCCGCTTCCTCCGCGCTGCTCATTTTTTTCTCCTAAGAACGGTAATCCCCGTTGATTTTGACATAATCGTAGCTTAAGTCGCAGCCCCAAACCTGGGCGGCGGCGGACCCGCCGTGAAGCTCAATACGGATTTCGATCTCCTCTTGGGAGAGAATTTTTTTGGCCTCCTCCTCGGAGAAGGGCACCGAAGCGCCCCCCCGGCAGACCAGGACCTCCCCGGCGGAACTGGCAAAATACACGTCGGTCTTATCCGGATCAAAGTCCACGCCGGCGTAGCCCAGGGCGCAAAGCACCCGGCCCCAGTTGGCGTCCGCCCCAAAACAGGCGGCCTTAACCAGGCTGGAGGCGGCCACCGCCTTGGCCAGGCATTCCGCCTCGTCCTCACCGGGGGCCCCTTGCAGGTTCACCGTGACCAGCCGGGTGGCCCCCTCCCCGTCCCGGGCCATGGCCCGGGCCAGGCGGACGCAGAGGACTTCCAGGGCTTCCGCGAACAGGCCGTAGGCCTCCCCTTCGGCGCCGATAAGCGCGTTCCCCGCTTCCCCGTTGGCCATGATGATGATGGTGTCGTTGGTGGAGGTATCCCCGTCCACGGTAACCCGGTTAAAGGAGCGCCTTACCGCCCGGCGCAGGGCCCGGTCCAAAAGTTCCCCGCTCAGGGCTGCGTCGGTGGTGACAAAACAGAGCATGGTGGCCATGTTGGGGTGGATCATGCCGGAGCCCTTGACCATGCCCCCGATGCGTACCTTTTTCCCACCGATTTCCAGTTCCACCGCCGCGGCCTTTTTCCGGGTGTCGGTGGTCATAATCGCTTCCAGGGCCGCCTCGTGGCCCGCGGCGTCGGCGCGGATGCTGTCCGCCAGGGAACTGATGCTGCTTTCAATGGCGGCTATGGGCAGGGGTACCCCGATAACCCCGGTAGAGGCCACCGCCACTTCCCCGGCCTTGATGGCAAACTCCCCCGCCGCCAATTCCGCCATACGGCGGGCCGCGGCCAAACCGGGCTCTCCGGTACACGCGTTGGCGTTCCCCGAGTTGGCTATGACCGCCCGCAAAAGGCCGGAGGCCAGGTGTTCCCGGCTTACCAGCACCGGGGCGGCCTTTACCCGGTTAGAAGTAAACATGGCCGCCGCCGTACAGGGCTTATCCGAGTAAATCAGGGCCAAATCCCGCTTCCGGGAGCCCGCCTTAATGCCGCACCAGATTCCGCCGGCCCTAAATCCCCTTGGGGCGCAGACCCCGCCTTCCACATCCCTCATACCTTAATTAAAAAGTAAATCAGGCCCCTTGTACATAGTTTTTCTGGAACCATTGGGGGGTTTCGTTGGTTTAAATGACGGAGAACCGCGGCGGGGACATTGATCTAGCAATCCGCCCGTGGTATAGGTTTATAAGTATGTTTGTCCCTAAATCGTTCCTCCCCCTATGCGGGGGAATCCTCCTCGCCCTGACCGCCTGCGCCACCCTGTCCCAGGACATCCCCCCGGAGCTGAGTGCGGAAGAGCTGGTCCAGCGGGCCCAGGAAGCTTCCGACCGGAACCGTTACGGTACCGCCCTGTTGTACTACGAGGCCCTCCTTAACCGGTATCAATCCAGCTATGACTGGACCCTAACCGCGGAATACGAGATCGCCTTTATCCACTACAAGCAGAAGAAGTATGGCCAGGCCAGGGAGGAACTCAATACCCTGCTTAAGCGCTACGACAGCCCCGAGGCGGAACTCATGCCCCAACAGTTCAAGCGGCTCTGTTCGATTGTCCTTGAAAGCATCGATGCAAAAGAGGGGAGCAGGGCTTCTCCTCCAAAAAAACGGTAGGATAAGGGCCGGGGCAGAGTATCCCCAATCGCCCGCCCCGTCCTTACTGGGGCAGGATGATGGCGTTTACCTTGATGTTCCGGCTTGCCACTTCCGCGTCCACCATCTCCTTGGAAATCTTCCCCCGCTGCCTGGGATGGGGAGGCGCATCCCCGACAAGGATCATGATCCGGCTCTCCGCCTGCCAGGGGAATTTGATCGCCCCCTCGTGCAGGGCTTCGTAGACCGCCTCGGGAATATCCCGGCCGCCCCCCACCCGGATGTTGTTTAAGGTCCGCTGAAACCGGGAAAAGTCATTGGTAAAGGGGATAACCTGATTCAGGTACTCGTCGTAGTAGTCCTTGTACAGGACCATGCCGATCCTAAACGAGGTAAATGCCGCGATGGTTTCATTGAGCATGGGGATCAGGGCCCGACGGACCCGGTCGATATCGTCCCTCATGCTGCTGGTGGTATCCAGACAGAGGACAATATCAACGTCCTTACCCCTCTCCTTATCCAGAATTCCCTTGATCCGTTCCACCAGATCGTCAGGCCCGGTGGAGTAGACCAGATCCCCGCCGCCGGATTTGGTAATTTCCGTAAAGGCGTCCACCGTATCGGCCATGTAGTTGTCTTCCGGCTTACCCTCCAGGGGCCGCTGGGTTACCCGCAGCACATAGGGATTGTCCCGAAAGGGTCCCCGGTAATCCCCGTAGGGCATAGCAAAGGCCCGGAGGTTAAAATAGGTGCCGTCCACCACATAGACTTCTCCGTGGCGGGTATCCTCGTAGCCGAAGTAGATGAGGTAGGGGATATAGAGGTGGAAGGCCTCCCCCAGTTCGGGATGCCCTTCCGGGGTAGAGTCGATGATAGACCAGTAACGGTTGCCGGGGAGGGGAAGGCCGTTCAGCATCCGGGTCTCATCGCCGTTCACCTCATTCCACTGGCCCGCCCGGTATGCGTAGTTGTCTTCCTGCATCCGGGGGTCCTTGGTGGATTCCACCAGAAGCACCGAAGAAATACCGGGCTTTTTCCGGATAAAAAGGTGAAAACCCCCGTCCACCCGCTGTTCTATCCGCAGATCCCTGGCGCTGATGCCAAGGTCCTGGGCTCCGATACTACCCGTTATGGCGAACGTGAGGATAGAAACACAGAAAACCAGCTTGTGGATCATAGTATCTATTATCGGAGTGTGGCAGCAAATGTAAACCATTCCATCTTTGCCGGCGGGGCCTTTTGCAGTATAGTGGATACCTATGAAAACCCTGGCGGTCCGTATCCACGGCGTTAACGACCTGCGGCTGGAATCCTTTGAACTCCCCCCCACGGGGGATGATGAAATTCTGGTCCGCATGGTCTCCGACTCCCTCTGTATGTCCAGCCACAAACTGGCGGTCCTGGGAAACCGGCATAAGCGGGTTCGGGGCGATCTGGCCCTGGATCCCGCCATTATCGGCCATGAATGCTGCGGAATCATTGAGGAAGTGGGCGCCGCCTGGGGGGGAGACTTTAAGAAGGGGGACCGAATCGCCGTCCAGCCCGCCATTATCGTGGAAGAGCCGGGGGCCGCGCCCCGGCATTGGGCCATTGGGTATTCCTACCCCTTTGCCGGCGGGAACGCTGCCTGGGCGCTGCTCCCCGGCGAACTGATGAAAAACGGAGGGCTGCTTAAAAGCGGGGCGGATAACTTCTACTCCGGGTCCCTGGCGGAACCGGTGGCCTGCGTTATCGGGGCTTTTCACGCCCAGTACCACACCAGCGAGGGCTCCTACCAGCACCGCATGGGCCCCCGGCCGGGGGGCAGCATGGCCCTGCTTGCCGGAGCGGGCCCCATGGGACTGGCGGCCATTGATTACGCCCTCCACGGCCCGCAAAGACCCGGTCGGCTTATGGTCACCGACATAAACCAGGCCCGGCTGGAGCGGGCCCGGCGCTTCCTCTCCCCCCGGGATGCCGCGGCGGAGGGTATTGAATTGAGCTATGTGAACACCGGGGAATTTCGGGACCCGGCGTTGAAAATGCGGGAACTGAACCACGGCGAACTTTTTGACGATGTTTTTGTCTTTGCCCCGGTGAGGGACGTGATCGAACTGGGGGATAAACTTTTGGGCCATGACGGGTGCCTCAATTTTTTTGCAGGCCCCACGGACACCGCCCTGGAGGCCTCCCTGAACTTCTACCAGGTCCACTACGATTCCCACCATATCGTGGGGACCAGCGGGGGCAGTACCGCCGACATGGAGGAGGGGCTTAATCTGATGGCCCAGGGGAAGATCAACCCCGTCTTCATGGTTACCCATGTGGGAGGACTGGATGCGGTGGTTCCCGCCACCCTGGAGCTTCCCCGGATCCCCGGCGGAAAGAAGCTCATCTACACCCACAAAAAACTGGAACTCTGCGCCATAGAGGACTTCGCCGAAAAGGGGAAAACTGATCCCCTCTTCGCGGGACTGGCGGAACGGTGTGAAAAAAACCAGGGGCTTTGGAACAAGGAGGCGGAAGATTACCTTCTGGCCCATGCCCCGGATATTTAACAAAGGAAACGCCGATTTATGAGATCCCCCAAAGAAAATTCCCTGGATAATAAAATTATTGAAAAACTGCTTACCCTGGTCCCCCCGGGGAAGGCAAGTAAAACAGCAAAACTGCTGCTGCAGGATGACGAGATCCAGGCCCTGCAGGATTACGCCAACAACGTTTCTATTAAGCGGCTTAGTTACAACGATCACGGCCCGGTCCACATGCGGACCGTAGCCTTAAACGCCCTTATTATGATGGGACTGCTCCGGGACGCGGGTATTTTGACCAGCCTTGAAAAAGAAGAATGCGGCAGCTTTGAGGACAGCCTGACGGCCATACTCCTGGCGGCCATACTCCACGACGGGGGCATGTCTATCGGCCGGCAGGACCACGAACTCCACAGCGCCTACCTGGCCTACCCCATCATTGCGCGGGTCCTGGCAAAGGTGTTTCCGGAATCTATCGAAAAACAGGTTATTATCCGGTCCCTGGCCTTGGAGGGGATCAGCGGCCACATGGGAAACCGGACCATCCACTCCCTGGAGGCGGGGGTCATTCTGGTGGCCGACGGCTGCGACATGCAGAAGGGCCGGGCCCGAATCCCCATGGCCCGCTCGGACCGGCCCAAGGTGGGGGATATTCACAAATACTCCGCCAATTCTATTGAGGATGTAAAAATCGGCAAGGGGAAGGAAAAGCCCATCCGTATTGATGTGGCCATGTCCAGCGAGGTAGGGCTTTTCCAGATCGAGGAGGTTCTGCTCCAGAAGATCGCCGCCAGCACCGCCAAGGTCTACATCGAGCTTTACGCCCGGGTTAATCAAAACGAACCAAAGAGGTACCTATGAACCAAAACCGTAATACTGCGCCAAAAACGGAACCGATTTGTCCTCCCGGCCCGCCGATGTCCCCCACCGGGGCGATTATTTTTGACATGGACGGGGTCCTTACCGATTCGGAGTGGTTTATCGCCGAGGCGGGGCGGCTTATGTTTTGGGAAACCCACCGGGTAGAAATTACCCACGGGGATTTTAAGGATTTTATGGGCATGGGGGAAAACCGTTTTTTAGGGGGCGTGGCGGAAAAGTACCGGATCCCTGGTTTTGAGATCGAGCGGGACAAGGAGCGGACCTACGCCATCTATGTTGACCTGATCAAGGGGAAACTCAAACCCATGCCCGGGGCGGTGGAATTTGTCAGGTCCTGTAAGGACCAGGCCTGTAAAGGCCAGGCCTGCAAGGACCAGGCCTGCGAAGGCCGGACGAGCGAAGGCGGGGCCCCGGCGGCCCTCAAAATCGCGGTAGCCACCAGCACGGACTATATCAAGATGATGGCGAACCTGGAGGCTATCGGCCTGGCCCAGGGGGTTTTTGACGCCCTGGTGAACGGCCTGGAAGTGGAACGGCGTAAGCCCTTCCCCGACCTGTTTCTGGAAGCCGCCAAACGGCTGGGCGTAGAGCCGGGGCGCTGCTGGGTGGTGGAAGATTCGGTCTCCGGCGTGGCCGCCGCCAAAGCCGCGGGCATGCGCTGTTTGGGGCTCACCACCACCACCACCGCGGAAGCCATCCGCTCCCGGGGGGCGGACCTGGTGGTCAAGGACCTTTCCGCCGTCCGGGTGGAGGACCTGCTTTAAGCCCGCGGCGGCCGACGCAGGGCGCTTGTGCCGCGTAGACGGAGGCCGCCTTGCGCGGGCCTTGGCATAAACAAACCGTCAGGCGAAACGGCATTGTTTTATCCGTATTTTTTACAAAAAAGGCACAAAACGTTTTTAACTTTCATATTTCCCAATCTGATCAAATAAAGAATCCAGGAGGCGTACCCTAGAAACTGATTGCGACAGTTCATTAGATATACCCGAGGAAAATCCCCACAATTCCGTTTCCCAACCTTCCTCATATGCACTTCTAATGAGAGGTAAAAAATCCCTGTCTCCAGAAAGCAGCTTTAACACTGCCGGGGTAGGATGTTTGTAAATTATTTTCAAACCACTTGCCACTAATTCGGTATCTACGGCCTTTTCTTCGCCTGTCGAATAACTTCGTTCGTGTGTTTTAACTTCAAATCCTTGTGATTTTGCAGCATTCCAAAGTGAATCGTTAGGCGGCGGCGTTGAACCGACAAGTATTGCTTTGATAATCTTATGCCCATTGGCAACCTGTCTTAATAGTGAGCCAAAATCAATACGCCAAGACCAATCAACTGGATCATGTTGATCAAATGGTTTTTTCACTAACCCCTTGTTCCGCGCTGAAAACTTGCGCCCTTCAATAAAAACATTTGAGTTGTCCACTAGAATTAAGCATTCATCCATAATATTTATAATCCTCCAATAAGCCGCCTTAGTCATATTTTTCTTTGGATATTGATGTTTTTAGGCCAATTTCACCAATATATACCAAAGACAAACTCTAAAAATGATACATAGTATATTATCAGTACTATTTTGTTTTAGTTCAAGAGGGAAAATTCAACACCATTGCATATAAGCCCCAGGTTCCGCCCCAAGACCCTGGAACGGCCCCTAAAGCTGACCCCGCTCCCCTTAAATTCACCCCGTCAGGACCCTGCAGTAATGCTTTTTCCCCGCCCGCAGAAGAAGTTCCCCCCCGGCGTCCAGCCGCTCCGCGCCGATCAGGGCCGTCACATCGGTAAGGGCCTCCAGGCCGCCGCCGGCCGCGGAACCCACAAAGGCCCCGCCCTGCTGCACCAGCCGGCGGCCCTCGCTCTTGGTGGGGACCAGCCCCGAATCGGCAAAAAGATCCACCACGTTGTAGCCCGCCTCAAATTTATCCCGGGAAAGCCGCGCCTGGGGCATGGCGGACTTATCGCCCCCCTCACCGCCAAAGGCGGCCTTCGCCCCCGCCAGGGCCCGGTCCGCCTCGTCTTTACCGTGGATCAGGGCGCACAGCTCCCAGGCAAGCCGCTCCTTCGCCTCGTTGGGATTTTTCCCCGGCGCCGTTAGGGCCTCACATTCCTCCACGGGGAGGAAGCTAAACATCAAAAGAAAACGCCGGACATCCTGGTCATGAACATTCCGCCAGTATTGAAAAAAATCATAGGGACTGGTCAGGGCCGGGTCCAGAAAGAGGGCGCCCTTTTCAGTCTTCCCCATTTTTTTACCGTCCGCGGTGGTGACCAGGGGGAAGGTAAGCCCAAAGACCTCCGCCCCCTCAATACGGCGGATAAGCTCCACCCCGGCCACGATATTCCCCCACTGATCATCCCCCCCAATCTGGAGACGGCAGCCGTGGCGCCGGTAAAGCTGGAGAAAGTCGTAACTCTGCAAAAGCTGATAGTTAAACTCGATAAAAGAAAGCCCCGTTTCCAGCCGTATCTTGTAAGATTCAAAGCTAAGCATCCGGTTCACGGAAAAGTGACTCCCAATCTCCCGCAGAAAGTCAATGTAGTTAAGCTCCGCCAGCCAGTCCTTGTTGTTGGCGGTAAAGGCGCTTTGGCCGTCAAAACCGACAAAACGGTCAAGCTGGGCGCGAATCCGCTCAGTATTAGCGTCCAACTCATCGTAACTCAGCATCTTCCGGGTTTCAGTCTTCCCCGAAGGATCGCCAATCCGGGCCGTCCCCCCGCCCAAAAGCGCCACCCCCCGGTGTCCCGCCTCCCGCAGATGCCGGAACGCGAAATACGGCACCATGTGCCCAATATGAAGACTCCTCCCCGTCGGGTCCGTGCCCTCATAAAAACACACCGGCCCCCCGTCCATCAGACGGGAAAGCCCCTCCACATCGGTACACTGCTGTAAAAAGCCCCGCACCTTTAAGTTCTCCACTGCCGGATTCATACACTCAACCCCCATCAATACTTTCAAGTCCCGGTGAGGAAAAAGTATAGGCGTTTTTTCGCTTCATCGCCAACCACCAATCAGAGTTCCACAGGCCGGACCAGCCGGAAACCGCCGTTGTTGAAGCGGGGCCTTGACTTTGCCTTCATCATTTCGTATCGTGGTTTATACCATAGTTTACCGATAGAGTAACTATGATATATGGATAACGAACAGCCTGTTGCATAGGGAGGAAACTATGAAACACCGTATTTTCAACGGCGTAACCGTTACGGTCCTGGGATTACTCGTCAGCCTGGGGCCGCAGTTTTTGTTTAAGGCCTGCGGTCCCCTCGTCGGCAGCGACGGCCCCGCCTGGATGAAGTGCCACTGGTCGGTCCAGGCGGAACTGGGGATGGGGGCCCTGATAGCCGCCCTGGGCATAGCGATTCTGGTCTTCCGGTCCCGGGATATCCGCCTGGGCCTTTTGGTGGGGGTCCTATTCGCTGCCGTCCCCGCCCTCCTGGTGCCCCATGTCCTTATCGGGGGCTGCGCCATGCGGACCATGGCCTGCCAGGCGCTGACTTTTCCCGCCATAACCGTTCTTGCGGTCCTCCTCCTTTTCTTTTCCGCGGGAAATATTTTTTACTTTATTCAAAAGCGAAAGGAAAAAAAGGCGTGAATCACAACGACTACCCTTTAAGCACGGGGCGTTTGTCCCGGGAAAATCTGCGGCGTAAACCCTTCCGTGCCGCCTGTCTTATCACCGTGGTATGTATGCTGGCCTTCACCCTTTTTGGCGGATCGATCCTGGTTTTTAGCCTTCAAAACGGCTTAAAAAGTATGTCCAAAAGGTTTGGGGCGGATCTCATGGTGGTTCCCGCGGGCTACGCCGCCAAGGCGGAGGGGGTGTTACTGCGGGGGGAACCCAGTTTCTTTTATTTTGACCGGGAACTGGTTCAACAAATTGCCGCCACAGAGGGCGTCACCCAGGCATCGCCCCAATGTTTTTTGACCTCCCTATCCACCGAGTGCTGCGATGTCCCGGTACAGCTAATCGCCTTTGATCCGGCCACCGATTTTGTCATCCAGCCCTGGATTGCCGAAACCCGGGGCGGCAGTATCGCTGACGGCGAAGTGGTGGCCGGTTATGACATCATCGTCCGCGCCAATAAGACGATAAAACTCTTTAACCATGAATACCCGGTGGCCGCGCGGCTCTCTAAAACCGCCGCCGGTTTTGATACCTCAATTTTTATGACCCGGCATACCATGGATTTGTTAAAGGACCGGGCCCACCAGGAAGGCTACGCCTTTATCTCCGATAATGAACCGGAAGATTCAATTTCCGCGGTTTTAGTACAACTAGACCAGGAGGCCAATCCCCAATCCGTGGCCCGGGCCATAAAGCGGAACAATCAGGACCTGGACGTTCTTATCTCCCAGGGAATCCTCGCCGCCCTGGCCGGGGCTTTACAGAATTTTATCGTTTATATCAACAGTTTTTCTGTCATACTGTGGATCGTGGCCCTTTTTATTTTGACGGCGGTCTTTTCGGGAAGCGTTCATGAGCGGAAAAAAGAATTCGCCATTTTAAGGATCCTGGGGGCCAGCCGGAAAAAACTGATCCGGATTGTCTTAGCTGAATCCGCCCTGGCGGGCCTGGCGGGAAGCCTGTCCGGCATAGCCGCCGCCGGCCTGGTGGTATTTCCCTTTAGCACCTATATCAGCGTTAAACTGGGACTGCCCTCGGTCAGACCCGGCCCCGGCGGCATTCTGACCCTGGCCCTCTTAAGCCTCGTCCTGTCTTTTGCCGCCGGCCCCCTGGCGGCGGTGTACGCGGCCTTCAAAATCAGCAGGGCGGAAACCTACTTTACCATGCGGGAGGGAGAATAATGCTGCTGGAAATAGAAGGACTCACCAAAGAATACAAAAGGAACCGTCTCCCCTTCCCCGCGGTAAAAGACGCCGCCCTGTCCATAGGGGCGGGGGATTTTGTCTACCTCACCGGGCGGTCGGGGAGCGGAAAAACCACTCTGTTAAGCATGGCGGCGGGTTTACTCAAACCCACGGCGGGAACCGTCAGCCTGGAGGGGAAAAATATTTTCACCCTTAACGACGGGGAAATCTCTTTTTTACGGAACACAAAAATCGGCTATATCCCCCAGGGTTTAAGCCTGCTTCCCAACCTGACGGTAGAGGACAATGTAAGACTGCCCCTTTATTTGTCCGGCAAATTATCCGGCAAAGACCTTCCCCGGGAAGGGACCAAAAAGGCCCGGTCCCTGCTGGAACAAGTAGGCATCGCCCACCTGGCCCAAGCCTATCCCCCCCAGCTTTCCGGGGGCGAACAGCGGCGGGTTTCCATCGCCCGGGCCCTTATCAATGATCCGGTCTTGCTTATCGCCGACGAACCCACCGGCGATCTGGACCAGGAAACCACCGCCGAAATTATGCGGCTCTTTTCCGACATAGCCGGAAAAGGCGCCGCCGTCCTCCTGGTTACCCACGAACCGGAAACCGTCCCCTACGGAAACCGCCACTACCTTATGAAGGCCGGGACCCTGACCCAAAAAAATTAAAAGCGGGGCCCCCGCACCGGCCCCAGGTCCCCCTTTGCGCCCTGTTCTGTGCTATACTTCTTGAGCTTCTAAAGCGCCAAGCTACGGGGCCGTACAGGTCCCGTACAACCAAACACAGAGGGGTGGATTATGTTATTCAATGGGTACCATCACATCGGCCTATGGGTTAAGGATGCCCAAAAAAGTCTGGATTTTTACACCAAGGGACTGGGGGCTAAGATCGTCTTCAGTTTTCCCATGGGGGACAGCGGCAAAACCATCTACCTGGTGGACCTGGGAAACAATGCGGTGATCGAAATTATCCCCCGGGGAAACGGGGAGGAGGAGAGCAACGCCCACTGGGTCCACGTGGCGGTCCGTACCGGTGACGCCCAGGGGGCCTACGATCTGGCCCTAAAGACCGGGGCGGTTTCCCGCACGGCCCCCAGCGATGTGCAGTTGGGAACCATGGCGGCTCGCAACGCCTTTGTCCTGGGGCCCGATGGGGAAGTGATCGAATTCTTCCAGGTTAAGGATTAAGACCCCTCCCGGGCGGGAAGGTTCATTGGAAAAATTTCCGCCCGATCATTTCTTCCCGGAGTGGAGGGTAAATTCCAGCTCATGCTGGAACTGCTTGATCAGCTTAAACCAGAGGTTTTTCTTCTTGGTAATTTCGTTGCTCCTGCGGCCGATGACCTTAAGCTTTTCGAAAACCGCGGCTCCGTTTTTTGCGGCCTGCCAGGTTTTAATATTGTTCCCGGTAAAAATTTCCATCGCCTTTTCCTCAACTTCCCTGTCGATGGAAGCTTGATAATTTTCAAGCAGCAGATCGTACTTGGCGGTAATTCCCTTGAGGTAATCCAGGATCAGCCGGTCGAATTGGGGTACCTGCTCAGTCAAATTGATAAGGGCGTGGAGGATCTCCACCGCGGCGTAGTAATCCTCGTCCTTCAGGTAGAATTTCATGGCATTGCGGCAGAGCTGCAGCATGGATTCGTTGGTCAGAGTCTGCATGCCCAGCACCGGCTGCTGGGGAATCACGGTGAACTTTGACAGTGACAAAGCTGTTTTTGCCAGCAGTTCCATAAGGTCATAAAAGATCCGCTGTTCCCACAGGTTGTCCCGAATAGAACCAAAGAGTTTTTGCAGCTCGGCGCTTATTTTTTCTTTGTAGCGGTCCTGCGGATTAAAAACCGCCTCGCAGGTGGGAAGCATGACCCCCTTAAATTCAATCTGGCCGGTATCAAAAAAATACACCAGGTTTTTCTTAAAAAGAATGCTCTTTTCTACCTGGTTTTCTTTAAGATAGTTCATCTGCACCTGCTTGCTCACCATCACCCGGGATTCCAGGGGGGAAAGCTCGTTGGCCCTGGTCTGAAGCCGGGCCCCGGAATTGAGCAGGAATCCGGAAAGCTCCCCCTGCTCGGTAAAGATGAGGGGGCTGGTGGTGTTTCCGCCGGTAATACCCGCGGAAATCTTAAAGGCCGGCAGGGCGTTTGCCTCGTCCCCCACGCGGCGGTTGGAAATGGCCGGATCGTCTACCACGCTGGTTTTGGCAAAGTAATCGATGATGCTCAAGGTCACGGTAAGGGCATCGGTGGCGCCGGCGGATATAACCACGATTTCATCCCCCCGTTCCCGCCGGCTTACGGACTGGCACTGACCGGCGATCTGCTGGATCTCGTGGTTGATAACCTTGTCCAGGGTGTGGAGCCGGGACAGGTTGGTCCGGGATTCCTGGCAAAACTTTGTGTAGCCGTGGATGTCCAGCATGGAAATGTAGAGATTGGAGATTTGGAGGGTCCGCTTCAGGTCCCCGGCGTCGGGAAAGTTCTTGTCGGGGATAACCAATTCCTTCCAAAGTTTTTTATGGGTGGCGGGGGTGATATTGGCAAAAAAACCCCAATTCAGCTTTTTTATAAGCTCAAAAACCCGCAGCAGGACCGGATGTATCCGCTGGCTCCTCAAAATAGGCTCAACAAAGGCTTTTAGGGCGGAAAAAGTCCGTATTTCCCGGCTTACTACCCTTTCATACAAAAATACGGATAGTTCATAGTCGGATGTGTTTTCGTTGTAATCGGTTATGTCTTTCACCTGCTATAAATCTAGCACAAAAAACACAAAAGGTTAAAGAAGGCGGAGAAATAATCATGGGCCCATCTGGTTGTTTTGCCAATTTTGGGCTATATTGTTTATAAAGGGGAGGGTCTTATGGAAAATGCCGCATATCTAAACCACTCGGGTATCGCTTTGACCGAAGCCAACCGTCCCAACGACGCCATACCCCTATTTCAGAAGGCCCTGACCCTGGAGCCGGAGAATCCCCTGCTTTGGCTGAATCTGGGGATAGCCCAGCAGCGGATTGGGAGCTACGATGAGGCCATTGACAGCTTCGGCAGGGCTGTCTTTATAGACGACGGCCTGGCGGAGGCATGGTTTTCCATGGGCCTTGTCTACTACGATCTTGAACAGTTCGATGAAGCGGAAGAATGTTATCATTCCGCCCTGGTGCGGGACGACAACGCCCCAAAAACCTGGAACAACCTGGGGGTACTCTACTTTACCATGGGCAACTTTGAGGAAGCCCGCCATTGTTTCGAGGAGGCGGTAAGCCTGAACCCCCTGTATTACGACGCGCTTTACAACCTGCGCGATGCCTGCCGGGAGCTTGGGGACTACCGGGCGGCGGCGGAATTTGAGCGGGTCCTGGGCACCCTGGGAGTCCGTTCGGCCGGCGGGCGGGGGAATGGACTTTAGTATGAAAATCCTTTATGTGGCCGAGATTGTGGGAAAAACAGGGGTCTATGCCTTCAAAAAGGGGCTGCCGGAACTGCGGCGGCGCCTGCTTGAGGCCGGACAGCAGGACTTCGATTTTGTCATAGCCTGCGCGGACGGGGCCACCGGAGGCAACGGTCTGGGGCGGAACCATGCGGCCTATCTCCGCAAGCTGGGGGCCCAGGTGCTTACCACCGGGGAATGTTGTTTCTACAAGAAGGATCTGACCGAAAACCTGGGGAAGCTCCCCTATGTGCTGCGGCCGGAGAACTTAAACCTTGAAGCCCCGGGCATAGGGGCGCGGATATTCAAGGCGGGCAGCGAAAAAATCGCCGTGACGGTACTTTTGGGCCAGAGCGGCTTTGGGAAGATCCATGGCAACAGCCCCTATTCCATACTGCCCAGCCTTTTGGAACGGCTGCGCCGGGAGACCCCTTTCGTTATTATCGATTTCCATGCGGAGGCCACGGCGGAAAAGAAAACCCTCTTTGCCGAAGCGGACGGCCGCTGTTCCGCGGTAATCGGGTCCCATACCAGGGTTCAAACCGCGGACGAAACGGTGCTTCCCGGCGGAACGGCGGTGATATGCGACGCCGGGCGCACGGGCAGCGCGGAATCCGTGGGGGGGACTGAGATAGAGTCCCGGATACGGGAGTACCTGAGTTCCGTCCCCGACTGGACCAGGGAGGCCGTTGCCAAACCGGAACTGCAGGGGGTCATCGTGGACCTTGATTCCGCAGGCAAGGCCCTGTCCATTGAGCGGGTCCGGCTGGAACTTCCCGAAATGCCCCGCAAAGACGAGGGGAAGGATGCTGAAGGCCAACAGTCCGCCGGGGACGATGCCGCCGGCGAAGACGGGGCGGGGGAAGAGCCGGAGGCGGGATGATGGATGACGAAGCGGCTTGTTTCGGCTGTTTCAGGCTGAAGAGGCCGGGCGCATTCGGAGCCTGCCCCCTGCACCAGGTAGGGGGAGAAGCCGCGTTATCGGGTAAAAAGCTTTTTCTTCAGGCCGCCGCGGCCCTGCTGCCCCCGGTCCTGGGCTTTGCTGCCGGTTTTGTGGTGCCGGGGCTGATTTTCCCCCATATTGGGGAAGGACCAAGGGCCGGCGCGGGGCTGACCCTCATGTTCCTCTGCGCCCTGGCCTATTACGCTTACCGCAGCCGGTTCCCCGCGGGAACTTGCAGGGCAAAAACGGCGATTATTGAAAAAAGCTGACAAGATGAGTATATTGAGTGGAGGACCGCCCTTATGGGGGTCCGTGGCCGGGCCCTAGGGCCGGCTTAACCAAAGCGCCCGTTAACTCCCGGCAGGGAGGGGGCAAGGGAGCCTATCATGAAAGGCAGAGCTTATATGGATTTAGGATCGATCTTCGATGAGATCTTCGATGCCGCCCAGAATTTCCAGGATGAATTGCACAACAATTTTCACCGCTATGGAAATGGTTTCCCCGGGGGTCGGCCCTTTGAACCCTTCGGGAAAGCTTTTTTCGATGAAAACACCGACTTCTACCCCAACTATTCCTATCCGCCTATGAATATCTATATGAGCGGCGATCTAAGCCTTAGCTTTGAGTTTGCCCTGGCCGGTTTTGAAGAAAAGGATATCAGCCTTTCCTTTCAGGGGGACTACATGGTCTTTTCCGCGGCCGCCCCCGTATCCCCAGGACCTTCCGCCCCGGACTCACCGGGTTTTGACGCATCATCCGGAGATGGGGAATCCCGGCGGGATGGAGGGCAGGAAAACCTGCACTACATTAAGCGGCGCCTCAAGATAAGAGATATAGAAAAACAGAAATACTATGTCCCCCTGGACAAGTACGCCCAGGAAAAGGTGCGGGCGGTGTTCAAGAACGGTATTTTAAAGGTTACCATTCCCCCCAAGGATGAGCCCGAACAGAACGAGGGCATCAAGATCGAAATTGTTAAAGAAGGGGTATAGCTGCAAACGGCAGCCCGCGGGCTGCCGTTACCTAAAATCCAACTGTGCGGAGACTCAGCGGGACAGGGGTTCCGGTCGGGTACAGGTACTCTTTACCTCGTAGTAGCTCCCCGATGCGGAAGCATCGTGGAAACCGTGCATCACGTCCAGCACATGGTAGGCCATTTCACCGTTTGCCCGGTGGGGCCTCCCCTCGCTTATGGCCTCCGCCATGTCGGTGATCCCCAGGCCCCGGCTGTTCTCCGGGTAATCCTTAAGCAGGGGTATGGCCGACCATTCCTCCTCCCGGAAACGCTTCACGTAGACCGGCCCCCCAAAGGTGTTGGGGTCCGGAACCCGGAGGGTTCCCTCGCTGCCGTAGATTTCTATCCAGGGCAGGGTATGGGAGTAGACATCGAAACTGGTGATAATGGTCCCCACCGCGCCACCGGCAAAGTCCAGGACCCCGGCGATATGGGTGGGAACCTCCACCTTGACAACCGTGCCGTTCAGGGGCTCGCTGGTGATGGTCCTGGTGTCAAAACTCTTTTTCACCGACCCGGAAACCCTGGCAACGGGACCTAAAAGGTTCACCAGGGCGGTAAGGTAATAGGGACCCATATCGTACATGGGGCCGCCGCCCTTTTTGTAGTAGAATTCCGGCCCAGGGTGCCAATGCTCGTGGCCGTGGTTCGCCATAAAGGCCGTTGCCGCCACGGGGCGGCCAATCCACCCATCGTCCAGGAGCTTCCTGCAGGTCTGAATCCCCGCCCCCAGGAACGTATCCGGGGAACCCCCCACCCTCACCTTGTTTGCCGCCGCGGCTTTAAGAACTTCCTGGGCCTCCTCCCGCTCGGCGCAGAGGGGTTTTTCGTCATAGACATGCTTCCCCGCCTTTACCGCCGCCAGGGCGACCCCGTAGTGGTTGTAGGGCTCGGTGATGTTCAGGATGATGTCCACATCGGCACTGTTGATCAGGTCCTGGGTTTTTTTAATATGGGGAATCCCATAATCCGCACTGGCCTTGGCCGCCCGTTCCTCAATCAGGTCCGTCACGGCGGTCACCTTTACCCGCTTGGCAAACATGCCGTTCAGATTCTGAAGGTAGATGCCGCTGATATTCCCAATACCGACGATGCCGATTCTCTGTACGCTCATGATTTATTCCCCTTATCAATGAATTTCTTGCAAAACAACTGCTTTGAAGGAAATTAATACATCTTTACGGCGGCCTTCCAGTCCTCCGCCTTGAGCCCCTTCTCCACCGCAATCCTCTTGCCCTCCGCGGCCCAGAGGAGACCCCGCTTCATCAATTCCCAGGCTTCGGGGATATTAAACACATCGTCATGGTGGCCCAGGGCATTGTAGAATACCCTGCCGTGTCCCCATTTTCGCGTCCAAACCTGGGGCACATCCACTTCCCCATTGGCCGAATGATACCACCGGACCGTGGGGAAACGGGTGGTGGCGAGCACCTCGTTGGCGGGGTCCACGTGGAGGTAGTATTGCTCGGAACTAACCTCAAAGTCATGTATTCCGTCGGTAAGGGGATTGGACCTGCTCTTAATGTTAACCCGATACTTGGTGCCGTCCCCGCCGGGGTGGGATACCCAGTTGGCGCCGGTCATAAACTGGTATTCGACATTGTTCCGAAAGGCGTCGCACATGCCGCCGTGGTTGCCGGCTAAACCCACGCCCCCTCCCACCGCTTCCAGGAGGGGCTCAAAAAAACCATAACCCAGGGGTTCCTTGCACATGGTCCAGATAGGAACAAAAAGATCCAGGGCCGCAAGCCGGTCTTTATCCTTAAGAACTTCCAGGTCCTCTTCAACGCCGACCTCAAAGTCCTCGGACTCAAGGAACTTCCTAAAACGCTCGGCTATCAGTTTAGGCTCGTGCCCGTCCCAGCCGCCGCTCAGAATCAACGCCTTTCTTTTCATCGCCAAACCTCCATGCAAGTTTCATCAAAACCCGGCTCCCTAAGGGCGGGTACTTAACCAAAGATGGGCGGTCTAAGGCGCCGCCAGGATCGCGGCAGAGCTGGTGCCGATCCGGCCGACCCCGGCTTCCAGGTATTTGACCATGTCCTCCCGGGTCCTGATGCCCCCCGCCGCCTTGATTTTTACATTTGGCCCGATATGGGCTTTGAAAAGTTTAATGTCCTCCAGGACTGCCCCGGCACTGCCAAACCCTGTGGAGGTCTTGATATAGTCCGCCTCCGTCCTGGTAACAATTTCGCAGAGCCGGATCTTCTCTTCTTCCGTAAGGTAACAGGTCTCCACAATTACCTTGAGGATATGCTTACCGCAAACTCCGCGCAAAATCCTGATCTCCTCTTCCACCCAGTCAAGATGGCCGCTTTTTACATCGGCAAGGTTGATCACCATATCGATTTCCCCGGCGCCGCTTAACAGGGCCCGCTCGGCTTCCAGGGCCTTGGCCGCGGTAATGCTGTAGCCCAGGGGGAAACCTATGACCGTGCATACCGTAAGGGCCCCCGATTCCTCGCGGGCCGGTTTTACATAACAGGGAGGTATGCACACGGAGGCGGTACGCCATTGGAGCGCTTCGTCACAGAGCTTGGCAATGTCCGCCCAGCTTGCCGTGGCCTTAAGCAGGGTATGATCGATATGGGAGAGAATTTCTGAATCCGTCATAACTGCCCCCTTACACGGAAAAAAACGATACTCCGAAAGGCCAACGATACGTTAAACCGGTTCCAAGGCCGCCATTTTAGACCTGCACAAATTATGATACAACACCACCGGGATATGAGGCAATACGTGCCTCCGGAAAAGGCGCTGCTCATTTCCGTTATTCCTTGATGCTCCCCAGTGTAAGCCCGGATATGATGAACCGGGACATAAGGCTGTAAAATATCAAAATCGGCACTATAGAAATAGTTAAACCCAGGTAGATGCCGCCGTACTCGGTCCGGTAATAGCCCGCCCGCAGGGACTGGACCAGCATGGGCAGGGTATACTTCCCGGCACTGGAAATAAAGATAAAAGGCGCAAAAAAGTTATTCCAAGAGCCCACAAACGCAAAAATTGCCTGGGTCGCCAGGGCGGGAGCCAGAACAGGAAGGATGATCCGGTTAAAAATACCGTATTCACCCGCGCCGTCTATCCGGGCAGCGTCAATCAGCTCCAGAGAAAGCACGGCGCTCATATACTGCCTAAGAAAAAGAACCGTGGCCCCCGAAGCGATGGCCGGCAGGATAAGAGGGATATAATTATCCAAAAGCTGTAACCGGGCCATGAATTTATAGAATCCGATGAATGAAAGCGAGGCGGGGAGCATCATCACCAGGAGGATGAGCCCCCAAAGAAAAAGGCGGCCCTTGAAGCGGTAAACATGGAGGCCGTAAGCGGTCATTGAAGAAAAATAAACGGTACAGAGGGTAGCAAAAACGGCGATAAAGGCACTGTTCAAAAATCCTTTGGTAATATCGAATCCCTGCTGACTGGTTAACGCCTTCCAGTTATGGACTATATTCCCACCGGGTATCAACGAAAGGCCGTTGTTTATCTGCACCGTGGAACGGGTGGAATTTACCAGCATAATATAAATGGGAACCAGGGCCAGAAGAAAGAGAAAAAACATGACGATGTAAATAATAAACCGCCTGGCCTTGAGATACAGCCTTGCCCTTCCGGTATCCCCTAAAGATCCAGGAAAACATTTTTTCATGGGTTTGCTCCCCCGGTTCTGCTTTTTGTTTTTCTTATATCGCCGCGATCCTGCATGAAAAAGAAAATCAACAAGGCCAAGATGATCATGATCGTAAACATGCCCATGGAAATGACTGCCGCATAGGCGTAGTCGTTAGCTCCCTGAAAACCAATATTATAAAGGTAAATGGGGGTAGTGCGAATCTTGAAATTTGGACCGCCCCTTAAGTCGGTAAGCAGAAGAGGAATTTCAAATATCTGCATCCCCCCAATCATAGATGTGATAAGCAGGTAAAGCATCACCGGCCTGAGCAGGGGCAGGGTAATAAACCAAGTGATTTGTCGGGAATTGGCGCCGTCCATCACCGCGGACTCATACAAGGTAACCGGAATTCCGGTGATTCCCGCCATAAGGATAATGACGGTGGCGCCATAATACATCCACCACTGAATAAAAGACACAAGGCCCCTGGTAAAGGGAACGCTGCGGAAAAAATTAAACCCTTCCCGTACCATATTCCCATCCCTGATAAACTCATGATAGATTCCCAGGGACTGCAAGAATTGGTTTGCCGGAGCAACGGAATAACCGCCGTAACCAAAGAGGCTGCGGAACAGCATCGCTACTGATGCGGCGGTTATAAGGTTAGGCATATAAATGACTGCCCTGAATAGTCCCCTCCCCTTCAGCTTGAGTTGTGAATCGGAAAGCCATATTGAAAGCAGCAGGGCAACCAGGAGCTGCGGGGCAAAATTCCAGAGCCATATAATAAAAGTATTCTGAACCGCCCCAAGAAAATACTGATCCTTAAGCAGCCGGCTATAATTGGCCAGTCCCACAAAGTTGAACTCATTGCTCAGCCCTTTAAGATCGGTAAAGCCCAGTACCAGGGTATACAGAATGGGATAGAAACTGAAAAACCCATAGGCCAAAATAAAGGGGGCAACAAAGAAGTAACCCCACGCCTGAGTCCGCTCATGTATTCCCTTCATACAACCCCGTCCTTTTGCCCCACAATTCCCCCTCCCCCGTACTACAGTCCTACCTGGTTTGCTACCTGATCACGAAAATCTTCCAGGGCCTGTTCTTTGGTCTTTTCGCTGTTCACATAGGCGTTTATGGCCTCTTCAAACAGGGGTTCAATATCCTGATCCGTGCCCTGAAACAAATTTCCATTGATGTTCTGATACATGGTGGCAAATGCGGCATAGTGGTTTTGACCGCCCAGGAAGGATTCGGCATAGTCATTTTTTATTTTATCTATGACCGCTGTGTTGGACACGAATTCCCCGGTATTCCGGGCAAGAGATTCCAGGAACGAATCGTCGATGGTTAGATAACGAACCATTTCCCTGGCGGCTTCGGGGTTTCTGGTATTCTTCCAGGCTCCAAGCCAGGTACCACCCATCTGGTATGCCACAGGACCCTGAATCATAGCCCAGTCCCCGGCGGTATTATCACCATTAGGCTTGAGCACATAGGAGAGACCCCAGGTAGGCAGGAAGTAGGAGAATATCTCCGCATCCCCGCGTTCATCCTTGAAGGTTCCCTGTACCCCGGCAAACCAGCCTTCGGACATCTGCGAAACCCGCGCCTCCAAGCCTCGATCATGCAAGGTCTTGGCAATATCCATGAGCTGTACCATCACCGGATCAATGGTCAAGCTGCCGTTCACATTCCAGGGCTGGGAACGGGCAGCCCGAAACAGGGGCAGCAGATCGATAATTCCCGCCACAAAATAACAGCGACCGCCAGACTGCTCTTTGAGAAAGGCTGCCGTTTCCAACGCCTTGTTGATATCGGAAAAATAGGACTGTACCTTTTCCGGATCACTGGTTCCCAGATATTTTTCCGCCAGGCTGCGGCGGTAGTACATCGCCCCAGGGGCCGCCTGCCAGGACAGCGCATATACCCTGCCATTATAGGAACCTACTTCCACCGGGTATTGGATCAGCCTGTCCTTCACCGCTTCGTAAAGGTCGGTAAGGTCCAGCATGGCTCCAGATTCCACATACTTGCGGACAAAGCGGCTTTCCAGGACAAATATATCCGGCGCCCCCTGATTTGCTGAAAGCAGCGGGTCCAGCTTGCTCATATACTGATCCGAAGGGGTGGTGGTATATTCAACGGCAATGTCTGGATGGGCAGGCTTGTAATAAGTATCAATAAAATTACCCACCTCTTCGTTAAAGGACCAAACCACCAGCCTTGGGGTACCGGATTGCCCGCGCTGCCCGGACGATTCCTTTTGACAGCCGCAGATCACCGCCGTTAGTAAGGCAACGACGATCAGACAAAGACCGATGGTAATCCCGGCCCCATGGTTGATAGAAACGTTCTTTCCTTTTTTCATTAGGTTCCCCCTCAAGAATGAAGATATGGCGGCATCGGCTTCAAGAAACCGTCCCATTGCCATTTGCTCCATTTTAAAGGTTTGGCCTATTCTTGCTCGCCATTTATTGTCGTATTTGCCTCAAAAATTGCTCCGATCCTGCCTTTTGAATCCGGAACGGTATATTGACGGCGATATACTGGTATAGGTCTTAAAAATCCGGTTAAAAGTCTTAACGCTGCCGAAGCCGCACTGATAGGCGATATCTGTTATGGTCATATCCGATCCGGTAAGGTATTCCTCCGCCCTGTTAACCCTTATGCGCGACAAATAGGTATGGAAAGTTTGGCCTGTTTGTTCCTTGAAAAAACGGGTAAAATAGAATTTGCTCAACGATGCCGCCTGTGCGGCCTCTTCCAGAGTGACCTCCGGATCGGTGTAATTATGATGAATAAACGAAAAAACCTGTTCAAGAATTTTTCTGTTGCTGCCCATGCGGATAATTTCTCGGGATTCCCGGGCCGAGGGCGGTATTTCCCGCAGCAGAATGAGCGCGAATTCATAGAGTTTGGTTTTTATTGCCAGATGCCAACCGCTTTTTTTATCACTATACTCTTTATTTATTTTCTTAAGCAGGGTAGAAAGCCGACGGTGAACAGGACTGTCCTCCGTGGCGGAAATGACCGGTTTCCTGGCAAAAACCAACTGTCCCTGGTTTTTTTCCCATAGTTCTCCAAGATCCTCCCCAAATATTTCCAGACTGAAAAGGAATAAAATATTTTCAACACCTACCCTTGAATCGCGGTAACCGTGTATCGCACCGGAATTAATCACCGCCAGGTCCCCTTCCCTGATAACATAGGGTTTTCCGTCAATCGATACTGAAACGCTTCCCTTGAGTACCAGCGTTATTTCAATCAATTCATGCCAATGAAAGGCAAAATCCTGTAGGGGAATATTTATGATTCGAAAAGGGAAAACAGGGTCCAGTTTCTGTTTTTCGTACCAAGGCGCCCGATCCATATAACAGCGATCCTTTAGAAAATTAGAAAATTGCCTGACTATCCATGGCATGCTGCCACGCCTTCGGAACGACTGACCGCGCAGCGCATAAAAAACCGCCGGCTGCGAATCCGGCGGTTAATGTTTCTGTCTGCGCTCCAGGGCTATTGCGTGTACAAAGGCCGCTCCACATAGTTGGTGTGGAGAAGATCGTGGGCTTTGTGGCCGTTGGGCTCACCCAGGAATTCCTGATACACCTGGGTAATTTGGGGATTCTGGTGGGAGCAGCGGAGGACCGATTTTTCGTCATCCTCGTAGATCCCCGCGGTCCGCTGTTTACGCACCTCGTCGGTGCCCCCGTAGGGCTGGCCGCCGCCGGATATACAGCCACCCCGGCAGGCCATGACCTCCACGAAGTGGTAGGGGGTCTCCTGTCCCGCCTCCCGGGCGGAGCGGATCTTGTCCAGCACCGCGGCGATGTTCCCCATCTGGTGGGCCACGGCGATGCGGATCTTCGTTCCGTTCCGGAAGTCCACCTCCGCCTCCTTGACGCCCTCAAGGCCCCGGACGGGGGTAAAGTTCACATTGGCCAGTTCATTTTTGGTAACCAGATAGTAGGCGCTCCGTACCGCCGCTTCCATGACCCCGCCGGTGACGCCGAAGATAGTACCGGCCCCGGTGTAGGGCCCCAGGGGGTTGTCCGCCTCCTCGTCGTCCAGTTTGAGGATCTCGATACCCGCCTGCTTGATCATCCGGGCCAGTTCCCGGGTGGTGATCACAATGTCCACGTCGTAACCTGAATCTTTACCCAGGAACTTGGCGGCGCTTTTCATGTCATCGTTGCGCCGGGTTTCCCATTTTTTGGCGGTGCAGGGCATGACCGATACGGAGTAGACCTTTTCAGGGGCCACCCCGGCTTTGTCGGCCCAGTAGGCCTTGATCATGGCGCCCATCATCTGCTGGGGGCTTTTGGCGGTGGAGAAATTGGGGATCATGTCGGAGTAATACTTCTCCATGTAGTCCACCCAGGCGGGGCAGCAACTGGTGATGAGGGGTATGTCTCCCCCCTCGGTAAGGCGTTTTACCAGTTCCGTCCCCTCCTCCATGATGGTAAGGTCCGCGGAGAAGTTGGTGTCAAAGACGGTGTTAAAGCCCAGGCGCCGCAAGGCGGCGTAGATCTTCTTGGTAAACACCGTGCCCGGGGGCAGGCCGAATTCCTCCGCCAGGGCAACCCGGACCGCCGGGGCGATCTGAACCACCGAGTGGGTTTCAGGGTTCTGCAGGGCGGCCCATACCTTGACGGTGTCATCCCGCTCGTAGATGGCCCCCACGGGGCAGTGGGCCGCGCACTGGCCGCATTTGATGCAGGGGCTTTCCCCCAGGGGAGCATCGGCGGCGCTGGCGATCTTGCCCTTAATACCCCGGCCCAGGAATTCCAGGGCCCAGACATTCTGTACTTCCTGGCAGACCTTTACGCAGCGTCCGCAGCGTATACACTTTTCCGGGTTGAGTACAATGGCGGGGTTAGAATCGTCAATGGGCAGGCTGTTGAGGACCTTCCTGAAGGGGATTTCCCTAATGCCGAATTCCGCGGCCAGGTTCTGGAGCTCACAGTTCCCGTTCCGGGGACACTGGAGGCAGTCCGACGGATGATTGCTCAGGATAAGCTCCAGCACGGTACGGCGCACGGCGATAAGTTCCGGGTCGTGGGTGATCACGTCCATGTTCTCTGCCACGGTGGTGGTACAGGCCCGGGCCATACGGGGAGAGCCCGGTCCGGCGGTACGGACTATACAGAGCCCGCAGGAAGCCCAGGCCGGAAGATCCGGGTTGTAACAGAGGGTTGGAATTTTGACATTCACCCTTCGGGCGGCGTCTAAAATGGTGGTCCCGTCCTCCACCTGAAGGGCTATGCCGTTTATCTTTATACTAACCATAGGTATCTCCTTGTCTTAGGCCCTGCTAATGGCGCCGAATTTGCAATTCTTAAAACACTCACCGCACTTGATACATTTGGACTGGTCGATCCGGTAGGGCGGCCGTTTTTTATCAGAGCCGGCGACCTGGCTGATGCAGTTGGCGGGGCAGCGTTTGGCGCAGATACTGCAGCCCATACACTTCTCCTCGTTGATAATGAAGCGGAGCAGGTACTTACATTTACCGGCGCGGCACTTCTTATCCCGGATATGCTCCAGGTACTCCTCCCGGAAATTCCTTAAGGTAGACAGGGTGGGGTTAGGGGCGGTCTGACCCAGGGCGCAGAGGCTGGCCTTGGACATGGCCTTGCCGATGGTATCCAGTTTTACCAGGTCGGCCTCGTCCCCGTTACCGTTGGCGATTTTTTCCAGGATGTTGAGGATCTGGGTGGTGCCGATCCGGCAGGGGGAACATTTGCCGCAGCTTTCGTCCACGCAAAAGTCCATATAGAACCGGGCCACGTCCACCACGCAGTCATCCTCGTCCATGACGATCATGCCGCCGGAACCCATCATGGAGCCCATGCCGGTAAGGCCTTCAAAATCGATGGGGGTATCCAGGGCGGATTCCGTCAGGATGCCTCCCGAAGGGCCGCCGGTCTGGACCCCTTTGAATTTCTTGTTGTCCTTGATGCCCCCGCCAATCTCGAAGATGATCTCCCGCAGGGTGGTGCCCATGGGCACTTCCACCAGCCCGGAATTTTTTATCTTCCCGGTAAGGGCGAAGACCTTGGTCCCCTTGGACTTTTCCGTTCCGATCCGGGCAAGCCAGGCGCCGCCCCGGGCGGTGATCACCGGCACATTGGCCAGGGTTTCCACATTATTGATGATGGTAGGCCGCTGCCACAGTCCCTTGTTCGCCGGGAACGGGGGTTTGGGGACCGGCATGCCCCGATTCCCCTCCACGGACTTGATCAGCGCCGTTTCCTCGCCGCAGACAAAGGCCCCGGCCCCCAGCCGGATTTCGATATCAAAGTCGAAGTCCGAACCCAGGATGTTTTTGCCCAGAAGACCGTAGTCCTTGGCCTGAACCAGCGCCGTCTTGAGCCGCTCAATGGCCAGGGGATATTCCGCCCGGATATACACAAAGCCCTGGTGGGCCCCGATAGCCTTGCCGGCGGTGATCATCCCCTCAATAACCGAATGGGGGTCTCCCTCGATGGTAGACCGGTCCATGTAGGCCCCGGGGTCCCCCTCGTCGGCGTTGCAGATCACGTATTTAATGTCCCCCTGGGCCTTGCGGGCCAGATCCCATTTCAGCCAGGTGGGAAAGCCCGCGCCCCCCCGGCCCCGGAGGCCGGAGACCTTCATCTCCTCGATAAGCTGCTCGGAGGTCCATTCAAAGAGGACCTTCTCCAGGCCCATATAACCTTCCCGGGCAATGTACTCATCGATGTTTTCGGGGTTGATGACGCCGCAGTTTCGTAAAACGACCCGAAACTGCTTTTGGTAAAAGCCGATGTCCTCCACCGCTACGGTGTTCTTCTTTTCCGTATCGTCTTTGTAGAGGAGCCGCTTGACCTCCCGGCCCTTGAGGATCTGTTCGGCGATGATCTCCCAGGCGTCGTCGGGTTTTACATCGACGTAGAAGGATTCTTCCGGGAGCACCTTAACGATGGGCCCCCGCTCGCAGAAACCGAAACAGCCGGTTTTGACGATCTGAACCTGATCCCGAACTCCCTGTTTATCCGCCTCGGCGATGAGCCGCTCGTAAATGTCGTTGCCCTTGTTGGACTCGCAGGCGGTTCCGCCGCAGGTAAGAATGTAATGACTATATGGCATAGGTTTTACTCCTTACCTTGAGGCGATAATGTCCACGGCGGGACGGTCCAAAATATGGTTATCCAGGAGCTGTTTACCCAGGATATGTTTGGTCACGATTTCATCCGCCACCTTCCCGTCCACCCTGCCGTAAATGACCGCGGGCATGCCGGGAACGACCACCTCCACGGTGGGCTCCGAATGACAAAGCCCCATGCAGCCGGTTTGCCGGACCAATACCTGTTCTACCAGCTTATGGTCGTCCAGGGACCGGATAAAGGCATCCAGGGTGACCTTGGCCCCGGCAGCGATACCGCAGGTACCCATACCCACGATAACCTGAATTTCCTTGCCCTCCGCATCCCGCCTGCTCAGATCCGTCTTCTTGGAATCCCGCAATTTCCGCAGTTCTTCCAACGTCATCTTTGCCATATTCCCTCTCTCCTTACGGTTAATGTAATCGAGTAGGAGGCTGCCCATTAGTTGGGCAGCCGTCCTCTCACACCACCGTGCGTACGGTTCCGTACACGGCGGTTCAATGGGTTGCGTGCAGCATCTCTCGGCGCTGGAATCTGGC
>JAISQJ010000024.1 GCA_031274285.1 Treponema sp.
TTGACCGCCCCTTCGACGGCGAGGGCTTCCTTTTCCAGGCCGAAGGAATAGCGGAGCATCATCGCCACGGAGAGGATCGCCGCCAGGGGGTTGGCGATGTCCCGGCCGGCAATGTCCGGCGCCGACCCGTGGATTGGCTCGTAGAGGCCAGGGCGCAAGGCCCCGCGTAAAGCCCCGTGCAGGTCCCCGTGCAAGGCCCCGCCCCCATGTGGGTCCGGCCCCGCGTCCCCGAGGCTGGCGGAGGCCAGCATACCGATGGAGCCGGTCAGCACCGAAGCCTCGTCGGAGAGGATGTCCCCAAAGAGGTTGGAGGTAACTATCACGTCGAACTGGCCGGGGGCGCGGACAAGCTGCATGGCGCAGTTATCCACGTACATATAGCTGGTCTCAATCGCCGGATAATCCTCCGCCACCACGGCGGCGACTTCCCGCCAGAGCCGGGAGGATTCCAGCACGTTGGCCTTGTCTACCAGGCAGAGCTTTTGCCGCCGCACCGCCGCCGCGGCGTAGCCGGTACGGAGCACCCGCTCAATCTCCCCGCGGGAATACCGTTCGGTGTCAAAGGCGGAATCCCCGTCGGCGCTCCGCCCCCGTTCCCCAAAGTACAAACCTCCGGTCAGCTCCCGCACGATGAGCAGGTCGAACTCGGCCTTCCCCTCGCCGTTAGCCGCGATAAGTACCTCGTCCTTGAGGGGGCAGGCGGAACGGAGCTGGGGCAGCAGGGCCGCGGGCCTCAGGTTCGCGTAGACCCCAAGTCCGGCCCGCAGTCCCAGGAGGGCCCGCTCGGGTCTGAGGTTCCCCGGCAGGGTTTCCCACCGGGGCCCGCCCACCGCGCCCAGCAGAACCACGCCGCAGTCCTTTGCCGCCGCCAGGGTCTCCGCCGGCAAAGGCTCCCCGGTACTGTCGATGGCGCAGCCCCCCGCCTCAAGCTCCACATAGTTAAACACATGCCCAAACCGGTCCCCCGCCGCGTCCAGAACCTCCGTCGCCCGGGAAATCACCTCCGGCCCAATCCCGTCCCCCGGAATCACCCCAATCGTATACTTCATCCCTTCCTCCTTCACTTCTCACTTCTCACTACTAACTTCTCACTATCTCCGATCAGTTTATATTCGATGGAGTCCACCAGGGCGGCCCGGCTCGCGTCGATGATGTCTTCCGAAACCCCTACGGTACTCCAGGTGTTCACCCCGTCGGTGGATTCGATGAGGACCCGGACCTTGGCGGCGGTGGCGGCGTTGCCGTCGATAACCCGGACCTTGTAGTCCGACAGCCGGACCCGCTCCAGTTCCGGGTAGAACCGGGTCAGGGCCCGGCGGAGGGCGCCGTCCAGGGCGTTCACCGGGCCGTCGCCTTCGGCGGCGGCGATCTCCTCCTGGCCTCCGACCAAAACCTTGGCCCAGGCATGGGAACAGGCGATGGTCTCCCCGGTGGGATGTTCGCTCACCACCCGGTAGGCGAGGATTTTGAAAAGCGGCCGGCGGGTTTCCCCGGAACGGCCCGTATGCCGGCTCAGCTCCCGGCGGACCAGGAGCTCAAAGCTGGCGTCGGCCCCCTCAAAAGCCCAGCCTTCGGCCTCCATGGCCTTGAGTTTTTCCGCCAGAACCGCCGTTACGGGATGGTCCTTGGCAAAGGAGGGGTCGATCTTCTTTGCCCGCTCCGCCACGGCGGCCCGCCCTCCCACTTCGCTCATCAGGAGGTGCCGGTTGTTTCCCACCAGCAGCGGGTCGATGTGTTCAAAGGACCGGCTCACCTTGAGGACCCCGTCGGTATGCATACCCCCCTTGTGGGAAAAGGCGCTGGACCCCACGTAGGGCATGGCCCCGGGAAGGGGGATATTGGCGATCTCCGCCACCCGCCGGGTCGTTTCGGCAATGAGGGGCAGCCTGCCCTCCGGGAGGCAGCGGAAACCCAGCTTGAGTTCCAGGCTGGGGATGAGGGCCGCCAGGCTCGTGTTGCCGCAGCGTTCCCCAAAGCCCACCAGGGTCCCCTGTACATGGCGGCAGCCCGCCCCCGCCGCCGCCAGGGTGTTGGCAATGGCCAGCCCCATATCGTTATGGGCGTGAATCCCAAGATAGGGGGAGGGCTCTTTCCCCGCCGCCCGGACCGCGGCAACTCCTTCGACAATATCCCCGGGAAAGGAGCCGCCGTTGGTGTCGCAGAGGACGATGACCTCCGCCCCCGCGTCCAGGGCGCTTTTTACCGTGGAGAGGGCGTAGGACGGGTTTGCCTTCCAGCCGTCAAAGAAGTGCTCCGCGTCGTAAAAGACCCTCCGGCCCTCCGCTTTAAGAAAAGCCACCGTCTCGGCGATCATGGCAAGGTTTTCCTCAAAGCCCACCCGGAGCACCTCGGTTACGTGGAGGTCCCAGCTTTTCCCAAAGATCGTGACCCCCTCGGTCTCCGCCTCGAGCAGACGGCGAAGCTGGGTATCCTCGGCGGCCTTTACCCCCGGCTTCCGGGTGGGCCCGAAGGCGCAGAGCCGACTCTGCCCCAACTTGAACCCCCCCGCCAGTTCGAAAAATTCCGCGTCCTTGGGATTACTCCCCGGATTCCCCGCCTCGATCCAGCTAAGCCCCAGCTCGTCCAAAGCCCGGACCACCGCCAGCTTATCCTGCACCGAAAAACTGATCCCCTCCCCCTGGGCCCCGTCCCGCAAAGTGGTATCCAATATCGTAATTCGGCGAATATCTTCGTTGTCAGTCATACCAGTTTCCCCTTGAATATAGTGAGTAGTGAGAAGTGAGTAGTGAGAAGTTAAAAGAGTGATGTAAGAGGGCCAAGTCTAAGACAAGAAAGCGAGGGAAGTTAGAAAACGACCAACCCCGCTCCCTCACCTCACCTCTCCACTCTTCACTTTCCCCACTTCTCCCTATTCACTTCTCCCTTCTCTCCCAACTCCCACTCCATGGCGTTTATCGCCGCGATGTAGGCCTTGATCGAAGATTCCACCACGTCGGTGGAGACGCCCCTGCCGTTCCAGCGCCGGTCGTGCATGGCGATTTTTACCATGGTCTCCCCCTGGGAAGAGGAACCCCCGGTGATGGCCCCTATTTCGTACAATTCCAGCTCCGGCTCCTTGCCGATTATTTTATTGATAGCCTTAAAGATCGAATCGATGGGGCCGTCCCCCATGGCAACCAGCTTGTGGGTGTCGCCGTTTTTATGCTTTAACCGGATGGTCCCGCTGGCCCCCAGGGCGGAACCGGTGTTCACCGCCCAATGGTCGAGCTTCCAGGTCTCCGGCACCGAAGCGGCGGCGCCCATCACCAGGGCCTCGATGTCCCGGTCGCTCACCACCTTCTTTTTATCCGCCAGATTCTTGAATTCCGCAAAAACCGTTTCCAGGGTTTGCGCATCCACACTAATACCCAACTCCCTAAGCCGATCCTCAAAGGCATGGCGGCCCGAATGTTTCCCCAACACCATCTGGTTTTTCGAGATCCCCACCGATTCGGGGGTCATGATCTCGTAGGTGGCCCGGTTGGCCAAAACCCCGTGCTGGTGGATCCCCGCCTCGTGGGCAAAGGCGTTGTCCCCCACAATGGCCTTGTTGGGCTGTACCTTAACCCCCGTTACCTGGGTTACCAGGCGGCTGGTACCGTATATTTGGGTGGTATCGATCCGGGTATCCGCCTTGAGGTGATCCCGCCGCACCCGGAGGGCCATGACGATCTCCTCCAGGGATGCGTTCCCCGCCCGCTCCCCGATGCCGTTAATCGTACATTCGATCTGGTCCGCCCCGCCCTGAATCGCCGCAAGGCTGTTGGCCACCGCAAGCCCCAGATCGTTATGCACGTGCACCGAAAATTTGGCCTGCTCCGCCCCGGGGGTATGCTCCCGGATATACCGGACCAGGGCCCCGAATTCCCCGGGCATGGCGTAGCCCACCGTATCGGGGATATTCACCGTGGCAGCCCCCGCGGCAATAGCCTCCCCGAAAACCCGGCACACAAAATCCGGGTCGCTCCGGGAGGCGTCTTCCGCGGAAAACTCCACATCGGCACAGAACTTTTTGGCGTACCGCACCGCCGAAGCCGCCCGTTCCACCACCTGATCCGCTGTCATCTTGAGTTTGTACTCCATGTGGATGGGGGAGGTGGCCAGAAAAACATGTATCCGGGGGCTGACCGCATGGGCCAAGGCCTCCCGCCCCGCGTCAATATCCTTTTCCACACAGCGGCAGAGCCCGGCCACGGTACAATTTTTGATCACCCCCGCAATGGTTTTAACCGATTCCAGATCCCCGGGGCTGGACGCGGGAAACCCCGCCTCCATAATATCCACCCCCAGCTTCTCCAGCCGCCTGGCGACCTCCAGCTTTTCCTGGGGATTCATACTACACCCCGGCGCCTGTTCCCCGTCCCGCAGCGTAGTATCAAATATCGTTATTCGCCGAATATTTTCGTTGTTCGTCATATCAGTTTCTCCTCACTTTACACTTCTCCCTATTCACTTCTCACTCTTTTTGAGCCAACCCATCATTGAGCGGAGCTCCTTGCCCACCTGTTCGATGGGGTGTTGGGCTTCAATGGCCCGCATTCTGTTGAAGAAGGGACGGTTGGCCTGGTTTTCGCTGATCCAGTCCTTGGCGAATTTGCCGTTTTGTATCTCCTTCAAAACCTGGCGCATGGCGTTTTTGGTGTCCTCGGTGATGATCTTGGGGCCGCTCACGTAGTCGCCGTATTCGGCGGTGTCCGAGATGGAGTAGCGCATAAAGGAGAGGCCCCCCCGGTTCACCAGGTCGATGATCAGCTTCATCTCGTGCATCACCTCGAAGTAGGCGCTCTCCGGCTGGTAGCCCGCCTCGGTGAGGACCTCGTAACCCGCCTTCATCAGGGCGGAGACCCCGCCGCAGAGTACCGCCTGTTCCCCAAAGAGGTCCGTTTCGGTCTCTTCCTTAAAGGTGGTCTCCAAAACCCCCGCCCTGGCGCCGCCGATGGCCGCGGCGTAGGCCAGGGCCAGCCGCTTGGCGTCCCCCGTGTCCTGGTGTACCGCCACCAGGCAGGGTACCCCGGCGCCGGCCTGGTACTGTTCCCGGACCGTGTGGCCCGGACCCTTTGGGGCGATCATCGCCACGTTGATGTCCGGCGGGGGCAGGATCTGGCCAAAGTGGATGTTAAAGCCGTGGGCAAAAGCCAAGGTCTTACCGGGTGTGAGGGCCGGTTTAATCGATTCCTGATAGAGTTTGGCCTGCTTTTCATCGTTGATGAGGATCATGATGAAGTCCGCCGCCGCCGCCGCTTCGGCGGCGGTTCTGACTTCCAGGCCCGCGGCTTCGGCCCGCTTCCACGAGGGGGAACCTTCGTAGAGCCCCACAATCACCTTTAGCCCCGATTCTTTGGCGTTGAGCGCGTGGGCATGTCCCTGGGAACCGTAGCCAATAACCGCTATGGTTTTGCCCTTTAGCGCCCCCAGGTCACAATCCTTTTCGTAATACATAATCGCCATGGTAACCTCCTTGCGCCTTTGGCGCTGAACCGGCGGCGGCGGACCTCCCGATCCGCAACCTGCCGGTTATATCACCCCCACAGGGAAGGCCCAAACAGGCAATATTCCCCGCGGAAAGGTGAGAAGCCGGTAATTGACTTACGGCCGCCTTCCATACGGGAGGGAACCGCGCAATTGCCGGTTAGTTGCTAATGCTTAGTACAGGTAGTGAAAGGACCCGGGACCCCCGTTCCAGCGCGACAAGGCCGGTACGGGCAAGTTCCAGGACGCCATAGGGGCGCAGGAGAAGGAGAAGGCCGTCCAGTTTTTCAACATCACCGGTAGCCTCAATAGTAATGGTAGAAGGGGATACATCAATAACCCGGGAGCGGAAAATACCGGCAATTTCAATAACCGCCGGCCGGCTTTTTTCGTCCGCCCCTATTTTGAGGAGCATGATCTCCCGGCGTATACAGGAGGAGGGGTCCAATTCCCGCACGGCAATCACGTCCACGAGTTTACCAAGCTGTTTAATGATCTGTTCAAGCACCGGATCGTCCCCCGTTACGGCGATAGTCATACGGGAGATCGAAGGATCTTCGGTCTCCCCCACCGTCAAACTGTCAATATTGAACCCGCGGCGGCTGAAAAGGCCGGAAACGCGGCTTAAGGTTCCCGCCCGGTTTTCCACCAGGGCCGATACCACATGCTGCTTCATGCCACCCCCCCGCCGCTTAACCGGCTCCCCCCGAAGGCAAGCGCCTCCGCAAAAAGCCGCCAAAGAATTACTTAGACCCCCCAATCCTATCATACATGCCGCAATAAAGACAAGGGGGATCCGGCAATTCTCAATTTGAGCCCTCGCCGAAAAGAAAAAAGACGCCTGAAAAATTTATCGGGGGTCCTGTCAGGGACATGGCCGGATGCAGCCACGCTTGCCCCTTCGGGGCTTCGGTCAAGTGTCCCCATCCGGGTGTATCCCTGACACCCCTCCGGGGTTTTGTGGGCGTCTTTTCCTCCTCGAAAAATGTTAAATTGCCGCTGAAAAAGGGGAACATCAGGGTAAAAAATGGTCAAATTGTAGTTTTTCGGCATGGTACGGATATGCCGCGTAAAACAATTTGACCATTTTTGGTTAAACGAGAGTTTTTCCAAATAGAGAATTGCTGGGAGCCGGCGATTCTCAGGGCTGATTTACAATCCCGGTGAACAATACCAAATTATTGCCGCCCAAAGAACCGCCGCACAACACAAACACAAAGGGCTTATTGCAGATCAGTTCAAAGGGTTTGGGCTGCGGGGGCTCTCCGGGTCCCGGGGAGGTGGCGCCGGGTATCACCGTTACCGCCGCGGCGGTTGTGCCCTTTTCATCAACCCGTATCACCGCTTTGTGCAGCGCGCCGCTAAGCTGTACGGACATTCCCTCTATCAAGCCTGTGAGCGAGGGTTCGTCAAACAGGGGAACACCCAGAGATGTAAGCGTATCACTTAGGTTCATGACATCGCTTGCAAAGGAAAAGCGGGGCAGCAACAGTTTACCCGTTGCGGGAAAAAACGAATTCTTCCGTATTTCATCAAAATATTCGCTTGTCATGGATGACAGCAATCCTGCCGCATCACCGTCTTTGGGGAGAATGATATACATCTCGCCCGCCGTCAAAAACCGTAAAGGCATGGCCTGTACCTTATCGTCTTCGTAGTAGGTTTGATTATCCCCTTCCCGCAGCATATAAAAGGCCTCTGTTTCCCCCAAAGGCGACTGGAACACATCTTCTCGCGTGTTACCCGGCTCAAACTCCCGGGCCCAGCGATCGGAAAAATAGATAGCGTTGGCAATTGCCGCAGCGGTATTGGGGGCGAACTCCTGTATTATTTCCGGGATCAGTCCATCGGTGTTCCTGCTCGCCCAGTTATTTACCGCCTTAACCGCCTCCGGGGAGCCGAAGTCCACCTGTATCGTTGTACCCCGGTAGTAGTCCATAAAGGTCTGTGCAAAATCCCTTTTGAGGGTCACATCATTGCCGGCAAAAATCGCATTGGCTATTCTAAGCGGGTTGTGATAATAATCGTTACCGTATTCTTTATCCCTTTGATTTGTCAAATTGTAGAGCATCCATGACGCCGCCCTGTTTATGTCCGCCTCGTCGATGTCCGACACGCTCAGCGCCCCCAATAGGCGGGTTTTGCTCCGGGCATCCGCCGCATTGACCAGAGCGGCCAGGGGAACCCATACTGAATAGGGCGAACAGACAAGATTGTTATCGCCCTTTTGCTCCGCAAGGGCCGCGCTTAACCGGAAGGCAAAGTCATTTTCCCCATGAAAAACAGCCGCCGCCGCTGGATAGTCTTTTTCGTCATAAACCGGTTCCTGAAGTTCCTTTGCGTTTACCTGCACAACGGATATACCGTCAAAGTCTCCGGTATTTATACCCGTATCTATTCCCGTATTGCACCCCAAAAGGGAAAACAAACAGAGGACCAATGGGACTCCAAAGAGTATCCTGTTTTTCATGGTATCAGTATCAGGCAGTGACATGAATCTGTCAATGCCGAGCAGCAGTATAACATTTCAACATACAAGCAAAAAATGGCTGGTACCCTTGTATTTTCTTTCAAAGTAGGGTAAAATACATGGCA
>JAISQJ010000044.1 GCA_031274285.1 Treponema sp.
GTGATCCCCGCCCCCAACCTCAACGTGATCCATCCCTCGGCGGTGATCCCCGTGCTGGAGGGCAGGGTAGGGGCGGGGATCACGCTCCTGGGCTGCGCCGTATGGGCCGGGGACGCCTCAGTCGGCATTCCCGGCGGCAGCCCCCCGCTCCTCCGCGGGAAGGATCGCGGCGATAGTAACCGTAGCGATTACTATCGCTTCGAGATTACCGATGCAACGGAGAACAAGACCCTGGAACTGAGCTTCTGCTAGTCCGTTGCGCCCCATTATTTCCTAGCCCCAAAAAACCCGATAATAACGCCAATCAAGTCCGGTTCCCCAAAGGCCCCGGATTTGGCGGCGATGAGCAGGGGGCCCTGCTCCGTCTTTGGGCCGGGGCCCTCCGGGTCCGCGGCGGGGGGATCGCAGCTTGCCAGAACCAGGCCCGGCCGAATCTCCCCCAGGGGTCTTAGAAAGCGGCGGCCCAGGGCTTCGGTGACACCCAGCAGCGTATCCCCGCCAAAGACCGCGAGGACGGCCGGGGCCGCGGCGAGGATGGGGGGCAGCAGTTTCCCCAACCGGCCGGCCGCTCCCGCGCCGCCGCCCGCGGCGTCACTGCCCGCGGCGTCACTGCCCGCGGCGTTACGGTCCGTCCCCGGCCCGGTTTCAAGGCCCAGCGACATACGGGTCCCCAGGATACAGCGGCCCCCGTTTCTCAGGTGTTCCCCGCAGCGGGCGATCAGGGCCGCCGCTTCCTCCCCTTCGAACCAGCGGTCCCCCAGGAGTTTTTCCCCCTCCACCGCAAGGACCGGCGTCCCCGCGTCCATGGCGGTCCGTACCTGGGCAAGGGAAACCGGATGCCGGCTCCCGGTGATGATGAGTACGGGACGGCCTCCCCCAAGGCCGCCCGCCCCGCCCGCGGCATTAAGGCCGCCGGTCCCGCCCGCGGCGGCGTCAAGGCTGGGGGCCCCGGCACGGGCAAAGGGGATCTGTTCCATAAGGGCCCCGGCAAAACCGGCGCAGCCCGCGCAGGTACCCAGGAGCCTCTGTTCTTTTAAGGAGCGGGCAATGGCCCGCAGGTCCACCTCGTCCTCCGCATCGTAGATCAAAAACTGCGGCCCCCGGCCCGCCTGGCCCTGCATCTGGCCCGCCGCGGCAAAGTCCGCACCGCAAGCCAAACCGCAAGCCCCCCTGGGAACCAGCCGCACCGGCAGCGTCGATTCTTCGGCGATAATATCGGGGATAAAACTGCGGCGCACCGGATTCAGGGCGTCGGCGGCAGTCCGGTCAACGGGAACCCCCTCAAGGTACTGCCGCCCCTGCCGGGTGGTCCGGCCCAGCCGGGGGTAGGCGGGGATAAAGGGGAGGGCCGGGACCTTCCGGGCCAGGACCAGGGCTTCCAGTTCCGCGCCGATGTGTCCCCGCAGGGTGGAATCGGTCTTTTTGTACACAAAGGGAACCGCGGGGTACTTTTCCAGGACCTCCGTGATAAGGGCCCCGGCCCTTTCGGGGGAACAGTGGCGGGTATCGGTATTGATCACCAGGACCTCCGGCGGCGGTCCTTCTTCGATCCGGAACGCGCCCCCGACCGGGGGCACGGAGGACACCAGGGTGGAGATTCCCCCCTTGGAGAATTGAACCCCCGTATCCAGGGCGCCGGTCAGGTCATCGGCCAGGATCAATAGTGTGCACATAAACCTTAGGGGTATCCACCTCCCCATCATTGCACAGCTTTCCCTTAGGTGCTATCCTCTGCGGAAAAAGGGGGCGCCATGGGGATTATCAGCGATCTCTGTGCGGAGGTAGCACTCCCCAGGATGATCAGGGTTAGGCAGCTTTTTGATCCGGAGCATATTCCCGCCGGCGGCATCCCCCAGGCGGTGGCCGCCCAGTTGTCCCGGCCGGAACTGGGGGACCCCGTAAAGCCCGGCAAACGGTATGCCATTACCTGCGGCAGCCGGGGGGTGGCGAATATAGCCCTCATTACCAAAGCCATTGCCGATTTTGTAAAAGCCCGGGGGGCCTTTCCCTTCGTGGTCCCCGCCATGGGAAGCCACGGCGGCGCCAATGCCGAAGGCCAGCGGGCCCTGATCGCCGCCTACGGGGTCACCGAGGAATTCCTGGGCTGCCCCGTCCTCTCCTCCATGGAAACCGTGGAAATCGGTACAAGCGAAAAGGGTCCCGGCGGCAGGGTCTACGGCGTGCGGATAGACCGGAACGCCGCGGAGGCGGACGGTATCATCGTGGCGGGGCGGATCAAACCGCACACCGATTTTCACGGCCCCTACGAAAGCGGAATCATGAAGATGATGGCCATAGGGCTGGGCAAGCGGGAAGGGGCGGACATCTGCCACCAGAACGGCTTCGGCTCCATGGCGGAGATGGTCCCCCTCTTCGGCAGGACCATCATCAAACATGCCCCGGTTATCCTTGGCTTTGGAATTCTGGAAAACGCGTATGGCCGGACCTGTAAATTCGCCGCCCTCAGGGCCGATGAAATCGAAGCCGCCGAACCGGCCCTGCTGGAGGAAGCCCGGCGCCACCTGCCCCTCATCCTCTTTGAACGCACCGATGTGCTGGTGGTGGACCGGATCGGCAAAGACATTTCCGGGGACGGCATGGACCCCAACGTCACCGGGGCCAGCTCCTGCTCGCCCTGGGTTACCGGGGGCATCAAGGCCAACCGTACCGCGGTGCTGGACCTGACCGAGGAAACCCACGGCACGGCCCTGGGCATCGGCGCGGCCCACACCATAACCCGGCGGCTTTTTAACAAGATCGATTACGAGGCCACCTACGTGAACGCCGTTACCAGCCGGGGCATCGATTTTGTGCGGATACCCTGCATCCTGGAAAACGACCGGGAGGCGGTGCAGCTTGCCCTGCGGACCTGCATCGGTCGCGATCCCGCCCGCCCCCGGATCATCCGCATTGCCGACAGCCTCCACACCGAAACCATCTATATCTCCGAGGCCATGGCGGAAGAGGCGAAGGCCAATGAACGGCTCCGGCTCCTGGGCGAAAGCGAAGACTGGCCCTTTGATAAAGACGGCAACCTATGGTAAGGCAGCCTATGGCAGGGCGCCTATGGTAAGGCCCACCCTCGGAATCAGCGCCGGGGACCCCGCGGGCATAGGGCCGGAAATTTGCGTCAAGGTCCTTGCCCGCCCGGAGATCTACCAATGGTGCATCCCGGTACTCTACGCCGACCGGCAGGTACTCAAAGACGCGTTGGCCCTAACGGGAAACGATCTGTCCCTAAGGCCGGTCAAAGATCCGCGGGATGCGGCGGGGACCTGGGGGACCATCGACTTTGTGGACGCCGGGGTGATCGACGGCGAAGGTCAGTACGCCTACGGCGCGGTAGGCGCCAAGTCCGGGGAGGCGGCCTTTCAATACGTGGTACAGGCCGTAAAGGACGCGCTTGCCGGTTTCAGCGCCGGGGTAGTTACCGGGCCCATCAGCAAGGAAGCCATCAACCTGGCGGGCCGCCATTACGCGGGGCATACGGAGATCTTCGCCGAGTACACCGGCGCCAGGAACTACGGTATGCTCCTTTCCGGCGGCGGCCTCAACGTGATTCACGTAACCACCCATGTTTCCCTGCGGCAGGCCTGCGATCTTATCACCAGGGACCGGGTGCTCTCCGCGATCCGCCTGGCCGACCTGGCCCTGCGCCTCATGGGCAGCGAACGGCGGCGCATCGCCGTGGCGGCCCTTAACCCCCACGCTTCGGAGCACGGCCTCTTCGGGGACGAGGAGGAGCGGAGCATCATCCCCGCAATCCGGGACGCTTCGATCCAGGGCCTGGACGTCACCGGCCCCCTGCCCCCCGATACGGTCTTTGTCCGGGCCCTGGGGGGCGAATTCGACGTGGTGGCCGCCATGTACCATGACCAGGGCCACATCCCCCTGAAGCTCCGGGGCTTCAGCCTGGATGCCGGCCGCCCTTCCCGGATAAGCGGCGTCAACACCACCATCGGCCTCCCCATCATCCGCACCTCGGTGGATCACGGCACCGCCTTTGACAAGGCAGGCAAGAATCTGGCCAACGAGGAGAGCCTGGTAGACGCCGTAAAAATGGCCGTCACCTTCGCGCAAAACCGGGAAAGACTATCGCAGCCATAAGGGGGGGCAATAGAAAGGTAAGGGGGGGCCAGCTACCACGAACAATTGCTCCGTATCCTGGCTTGCAGTCCTGGCCGGCCTGACGATCTTGCTCCGCAGCCTCAAGTGTTTTCCCGGCCTAGGCCATGCTGCATACGTTTAGGGACACCCTCGCCGGCTCGGGTGCAAGATTTTGGCCCCCCCTACGCCCGCACTCCGTTGCGGGCTACCCCCCGGGTATTTCGGTTTTGCGGCCCTACCTGGGAGCAGGCTGGCAGTTTTAACCATATAGACCACCTTTTTCTATTTTTGTATGTTGGTTTTTGTGGAGAATCGGTTACAGGAAGGACAAATCCCGGAAATTTGGGAGACCGGGGAAGAAAAGAATCTGTCCATAGGGCAGTTGAAATATGCCTGTTTGCAATACGCTAAACAAAATTTTCAGGGGCATGAGTATCTGAACAAGAGTACCGGAAAGCCGATACGGGTATCTCACGATGGACTTATGGAGTGGTGGCGGAAGTCGAGGCGAAGGGAACATATCATTTCGGTACGATCTCTTGATTTTTTCCTTGAAAACGGCATTTTCAAGGGAGAAAGCCCCGATTACCAGGGGCGAAAAAAGATAGAAAGCGCAAGCCGCTTTGAAAGCGGGTGTAAGGTCGACGGAAAACTTTTCAAAGTTATATTAATAACCAGAAAATCAGTCTACGATATAGATAAATTCCGGTATTATGCCTTGAAGGACATCGAAATCTCCCCAAAATAAAAAAAGCCGCAGTCGGGAAACATGGCCCAGTGGACCGTCCTCGCATATACGGCTTTTCCGGCTTACCGCCTGCCTATACTATCGCCCCAAAGGGCCGTTTTGTCAAGCGAAACGTTACCCTCCGTTGCGGGCTACCCCCCAGGTAGAGGGATTTTTTGCAAAATCATGGTGAAATTTTGGTTTTTTTGGATTTTTCCCGCTATGCTTTTAAGCAGGGGGATGAGGAAACCGTACCATGGGGAATTTCGGGGCATCCTGTAACCTAACGCTTTTCCTCACCGTCCTGCTCCTCTTGGGAGGCTGCGAACCCTTCAACAACTCCATGGTGGACTATTTCCTGGACCATACCGGGCCGGTGGAGGTAACCGGGGCCGCGGGAAAGACAGAGACCGCCGTGATGCCCAACGGGACCATCCTCATCCCCTATATCCCTCCGCCGGGAACCACCACCGTCATAGGGCTGGGGCTCTACAACCCCCGCAGCCTCAACGTCCTCCAGACCCTAAGCAACGCCGACGGTAACGCCGCGGTGGGGACCCTGGTAACCCGGCAGACCGCCTCCGGCGAAATTGAACTGGTTATAACCGGGGCCGCGGAGTGGGAAGATTACCTCCTTACCCTGGTCCTCCAAAGCCCCGACGGGCTAAGGGACTTTGAGCCCTACGTCCTCAATCTAAAATGCGTATCCTTTGACACCGCGCTCCAGGACTTTGCGGTGGACGCCGTCCATCCCTCCTTTATTCCGAATCAACAGGGCTTCCTGGTAAAGGTGCCCTACGATACCGCCGCCGTAACCCTGACAGGGGTCACCCTGCACACCAGCGCGGTCCTAGCCATCCATGCCGGGACCGATGATTCAACTTCGCCCCTTGCCGGCGCCGTCCATACCGCGGCCGTTCCGGTAAGCCTGAACCTGGGAAACAACCACTTTTACCTCAAGGTGACAAACGTTCAGACCCAGGGGTATCCGGTTACCGTTTTCCGGGGCGCCGAGTATGCCAAGGTGCTGACGGAGTTCTACTTTGAGCTTGGCCCGAAAAAATACGGCGCGGGGGCGGGGACCGAACCCGGTTCGGGGATCATAGACCAGGCCGCCCACACGGTGGCGGTAACCGTACCCTATGGAACTTCGGCGGCCGGCCTTGTCCCCACGATTAACCATACGGGCCTTTCCATCAGTCCGGCGCCGGGGGCGGCCTGGGCCCCCCTCTACACGATTACCGCGCCGGACGGCAGTACCCAGGCCTACACCGTGACGGTAACGGTCCAGGGCCAGGGAACGGTAGTCTTTACCTTTACCGGCCCCGCGGATGAAACCATCACCCTGACCGGGGATCAAATCCTCTACTGGAAGGCCGATACCCCCCTAAGCCTGTCGGTAAGCGGCTCCTATACCTCCTACCAGTGGTATCTGGACGGGAATCCGCTGGCCGGGGAAACCAATCCCACGCTGACTACGCTGACCGCCAGGGACTTCAGCCTGGGGACCCACAATCTCAGCGTCCGGGTAGAAAAAAACGGCTCCTATTACTCAAAAGAACTCACCATCACCGTAGAGCCGGGATTTTAGGGGGCGGGAACGTGCAGGGACAAAAGAGGGCCATGACAGGATCGCCGGCGCGGAAACAACCTCAAAGGTCCGCGGTCCTGCTTTTCCCCCTGTTCCTCCTCGCTGCCCTCTTGCTCCTGTCCGGCTGTCCCCAGGCTTTCCAGGACTTCCCGCAGCCGGAAGCTCCGGCCCCGCAAACCCCGGCCGGGGGCCGGGTCACCGTTTATTTCCAGGGTCCCGGCGCTGGGGTCCTGCTGCCCGCCGCTTCCTATTCCGGCGGCGCCAGAAGCATCATGCCGGGAACTCCGGGGACGGCGGGGAATCCCCCTTTTGCCCGCTACCGCCTTACCTTTAGCGACCCGGCGGGGCTAAAACCCAATGTAACCGCGGATACCGCGGCCAGCCCCGGAACGGCCAGCCTGGATGCGGGGACCTGGAATGTCACGGTGGACGGCTATATCGGGACTTCCCCCGAATACCGTGCCGCAACCGGGACCGCCGGGCCCGTCACCGTAAGCGGCGGGCAAAACACCGATGTACCATCGATAACCCTCGGCGCCCTCCCTATCACGGCCGCGGATCCGGGGACCTTTGCCTGGAATATCAATATAAGCGGCATAACCGTCGGAACCATAACTACCGCGCAGATAAACCTCCAGCCCCTTCCCTCAGGTACGGCCGCATCCATAACCCTTAATCCCTCAAACTATGCAGGCTCCCAAAGCCTGGCCGCCGGGGTTTACCAACTGAGTCTCAAGCTCACCAGGGACGACGGCAAAGCTGCGGGCATCAATACGGCGGCCCACATCTATCCGGGCCTTACCACCACCGCGGCCTATACCTTTACCAATACGGATTTCGTTTCCCAGGTACCGCTGGCCGGCACGGTCACCATCAGAAAACCCAGTGCCCTCAGCTTAACCGGGAACATCACCGTAACGGCCTATAAGGATGCGGCCCTGACAACCCAGGCCGGGAGCCCCGCTATCGCGGCCCTTCCAAGTTTTACCGACATGAGCGGTGTGGAAACCGGGACCAGCGGGTCCTGGTATATGACGCTCCCCCTGGCGGCCCTGGACCCCGGCCAAATAGCCTACTTTACCGTATCTGTCACCGACGGAACCCATACCTACACCGTCAAGGCGGGGAATTCGGGGGCCATACCGGATAACGGCCTGACTATTTCAACTCCCCTGGCCCTCAACATCTACGGCATCACCGTAACCACCCCCACTGACGGCTCCATCACCATTACTATTCCAACGGAAATAACTGCGGGCTTTGCCTGTGCGGCGGCCTATGCGGACATGAGCGCGCCCGCGGCCGTTGCCCTCACCGCCGCCGCCGATTCCGGCTATACCCTCATAGGGGGCCGTCCGGTGGTTACGAAAACAAACGCCGATCCCGTAACGGTGGATGGTGCGTCCAGCGCCTCCGGCGGCGCCTATACCTTTAACATGCCCGCCTCTGACGTAACCGTATCGGCCACGGTCCTCTCCGCAGCCACGGCCATAACGGACTTTTACTTTACCATTGGCGGGTCATACTACGGGATCAAAACAAGCGGGGCGGTATCCGGTTCATCCGCCGGTTCGATCGGATCCACTATCAATATAACCGTGCCCTATGGGACAAGCCTTACCAGCCTGCCCGCCCCCACAGTTACCCACGGCGGCGCATCGTATACCCCGCCTTCCCAGACTAATTTTTCAAGCCCGGTAAGCTACACCGTAACCGCCGCGGATAACACTACTACCCAGAACTACACCGTAACCGTGACGAACGAGGCGGCCCCCTCAATAACGGAGTTCTACTTCACCATCGGCGGATCATACTACGGGATCAATACAAGCGGGGCGGTATCAGGTTCATCCGCCGGTTCAAACGGATCCACTATCAATATAACCGTGCCCTATGGGACACCCCTTACCAGCCTGCCCGCCCCCACGGTTACCCACGGCGGCGCATCGGCCACCAGACCGAATCCGCAGGCTGATTTCTCAAGTCCGGTAAGCTACACCGTGGAGACCGCGTTACACAGCACAAGTACCTACACCGTAACGGTGGGTAACGCGGCCCTTAGCTCCATCAGTGTTGCCTCCGGGCCTACTACGACGGTCTACCCGACAGGGGCCACATTAAATACCACCGGCTTAGTCATAGACGGGCAGGACAGTCTGGGAACCGCCATTTCCGGCCTTAGCGGATGGACCTGTTCCTCCCTCGACAGCACGAGCCGGGGAAGCAAGACCATCACCGTTACGGTAAGCGGTAAAACCACGACCTTCAACGTAACGGTGAAAAACAACATCAATACCCTCAGCAGCCTTGCGGTTTCCGGTTATTCCCTTGATCCCGCCTTTAGCGCGGCAACGGAGAACTACACCGTAACGATCCCCTACGGAACAGCCGGCCCCTTAACCCTAACGGCGGCCTTAACGGATTCTTACGCGTCATTTGCCACAGGGTCGTCGGCGTCTCAGAGCATAGCCATAAACACGACCGCCGCCCCCGGTGCGGACTGCGGCAGCCAGACGGTAACGGTAGAACCCGACTATGACAGCGGCGCCGCCAAGACCTACACCGTAACGGTAAAGTACGGCGACGGGATCAACGTAAACGGCATCACCAATGCGGGGATTCCGGTCATAACCTTTAGCGGCAGCCCGGCTGCCATTGCGCCTAACGGATCGGTAACTATCTCGCTGAGCAGTGGAACGTCCACCGGATGGCACATTACCGTTGACGGCCCGGTAAGCTATACGCATGCGGCGGCCACCTTTAACGCCCCGGCGGTAAATGGCTCCTATACGGTAAACGTGATAGCGACGATCAACGGCATACCCTATTCGGGTTCCTTCAGCCTGACGGTACAATAAATAAATAAGAAATATGAAATAAGAAGTAAGAAGTTAGGAGTAAGAGATATGGAAACCGGAAAAAACAGGATTAAGATGGCACATAAAGCCCTCCGCATCTTTTACCTATTACTTATTATCTCTTATTTTTTATCTGCAATGGGTTGTTCCGATCCCCTCTCGCCGCTGCCGGATAATAACACGCCGTCCTCCGGTCCGGCCCTGCTGCTGCGGATCACCGATGACTCGGAATTGGCGCGGACCGCCTACCCCACTGTCCAGACGCCGGTTTCTTATACCGTGATCCTCTCCAGATCGAATACACCCCTGGACTCCGTAGCTGTTACCGGCGCCGGGCCCCACTTGGTAGCCCTGAGCAACGCCCCGCAGAACGGGGACAAGGTAATCGTGGAGGGCTTTAACGCCTCCAGTATCAAATGCGCCGTAGGGGAAGTTACCCTGGCAAGCTACAGCGCCGGAGACCCGGTTACCGTAACGGTAACACCCTCCATGGGGGGCACGGGGGATGTTAACCTCAGCGTCAGTTTTCCCGCCGCCGCTGCCTTCACCGACCCGGACACCGAAATTACCGCAGCGGAAATTTCCCTGTACGCAAGCCTTGCGGACTACCAGGCCGGGACGGTATCCCAGTTTTCGCGTTACGTCTTAAACAGTACCTACGGCTCGGGAACGACCTTTTCTTCCGGGCCAAGCATTCCCCTAAACTATGCTTCCCTGTCCTCGGGGAATTATGTAGTCAAGATAGAATTTTTCCGGGGAAAATTTATCAGGATAAAAACCCTGGTCCAGACCCTATTGGTTCGGGACGGCCTTACCACCAATAAGTGGGATGGCGGTGGCAGTACCCTGGACCTGACGGCGGTGAGCAATTTTGCCTCCTCCAACGCGAATTTGGCCGCTTCGGCGGGGATCGCTATCTCGACCGCGAGCCTGACTTATTCGCCCACCACCTACAATTATTCCGTACTCAAGGCCTATGCCTCGGAAAGCCCCACGGTAACTATCAACGCCAGGGCGGGGCAGACCGTTGCGGCGGCCTGGAACGGCGCTCATGTTACCCTAACCAAAAGCAGTTCTAGCTATACCGGTTCGCTTTCCAGCCCGAATAAAGCCGCCAACGCCCTGGCCATCTCCGTTACCGCCCCGGACGGGGTAACTCAGCAGACCTACACCGTAAGTTACACCTACCGGCACGGCACCGTGTGGTATGTGTCGGCAACGGGGAGTGACGGCAATACCGGGACCACGGCGGCAACCCCCTTCGCCACGGTGGGAAAGGCCCTGGATGCCATCAAGACCGCGTATAATGGCGGCGCCGGCTGGACGGGCACGAACCTTACTCCCATCCCCGCCCTCATCCAAATCTCCGGGAATATCAACACGGAGACTACCACTGGTTATTTCGATGCCGGGAGTCTTATAAAAATAACCGATACCGCCCTCTACGCCGCCCTCCCCCCCGTCATGCTTGCGGGGGACGGCGGGGGCGACGATAAAATTACCGGCGCGAGTCCAAAACGGGTGCTGTATATTGAACAGGCCCAGGTCATCCTGGGGGATAACCTTACCATCACCGGCGGGGTGGCTCCCCCCTCCGGCCCCATCTACGACGGCGGCGGGGTGTATGTTACCGGCAGCGCCAGCAGCTTTACCATGAACGGCGGGACTATCAGCGGGAACACCGCCGCGGGTGGCGGCGGCGGCGGGGTACATGTTCGCTACGGCAGCTTCATCATGAACGGCGGGACCATCAGCGGGAACACCGGCGGCGGCGGCGGCGGCGGCGGCGCCGGGGTGAATATTAGCGGCGGCAGCTTCACCATGAACGGCGGGACTATCAGCGGGAACACCGCCTCCGCCAGCGGCGGCGGGGTGAATGTTTCCGGCGCCTTTACCATGAGCGGGGGAACCATCAGCGGGAACACCGCAACCGGTAACGGCGGCGGGGTGTATTTTGCCAGCGGCACCTTCGCTATGAGCGGGGGGACCATCAGCGGGAACACCGCAACCACTAACGGCGGCGGGGTGAATGTTTCCGGCGCCTTTACCATGAGCGGGGGAACCATTAGCGGGAACACCGCAACCGGTAACGGCGATGGGGTCTATTTTAACAGTAGCAGCAACTTCACCATGAGCGGTTCAGCGCTGGTGGATAGCGGCAACAAGGTGTACCTTAATTCCGGCAAAGTCATCACCCTGTCCGGCGCGTTAACGCAGAACCTCGCGGCTAATATCCAGGACTCCGGCTTTGTGTCGGGAACAACAGAGCTTCTTACAGGCGATCTAACCGCGGGCAGCCCCCAAAATTACACCCGCTTCCTGGTCAATGACGCGGCGGGGAAGATTGCCTCGGACGGGAAATATACGGGGCCCTAGGAGTTTGATTGGGCCAAGTGATCCGGTAAAGAATTTTAACCACCAAGGCGCACAAAGGAACACAAAGGTAGAAGAACGAGAATTTAGTATCCATAACTACAGGAATTACAGCATTCTTTCTGATTTTCCTTCGTGCGCCTTCGGCGCCTTTGTGGTTTTTATCCGTGTTTTTGCCTAATCAATCTAAGAGGAGGGCATAGCAATGGCAAGCCAGGTATTAATGAGCATAACTAAGGACGAGGTGGAGCGGGCGCGGCTGATGAGCGAGTACAAGTATGTGGTTGACACCCAAAGCAAGGTCGTCCAGGCCAAGCGGGAAGGAATGCGGGAAGGAATGCAAAAGGGAATGCAGGAAATTGCCCGGCGTATGAAAAAGCGGAATGTACCGGTAGACCAGATAGCCGAGGATACCGGCCTTTCTCCCGATGATATTGCAAAGTTGTAAAGGCGCCTGGATCCTTTAACCCACCCTTTTATTTTTTCCCCCTATCGGGTAAACTAAGCCCAGCCATCGGGAGCGTGGGGAAAATGACGGATAACAAAAAGAGGCATAGCAGGATTCGCTACCCCATCGGCCTAAAGCTGGTGTTTATCATCACGACTCTCATCCTCCTTTCCCTGACCCTGATCACCGCCCTGGTGTCGGTCATGGTTTCCACCGATGTCAGGATCACCGCGGAGGACAACAACCTCAGCGTGAACAGCCGTTCCGCGGCGGAGGCGGAAAGCTTCCTAAGCTCCATCCGGTCCAATACCCTGGTGCTGCTGGATACCCTGAACGCGGCGGGTAATTCCCCGGCCCTTTCCCGCCAGGCCGCAGCCTTCTTTTTTGAGCGGAACCAGGATGTGGCCGCCATTACCATCCTTACGCCCCTGTCCGCCGGTCCCTCATTCTCCACGCTCCTCGTCAACGATCGTTTTTTTCTGGCCAACGAAACCGAATCCTCCCTGGTGGAATCTTTTCTTGCCGCCCAGGGGGAGGCCCTGGGGCGGAGCGCTTCGGGGGAGCTGATAATCCTTAACGCCGCGCCGGTCTTTGGTATCCCCCTGCTGGTCCTGCTCTACCCCTGGCAGGAAAGCGGCTACAACGAAGCGGCCGCGGTGTTCTTCTCCCCCGATTCCCTAAGTGAAAATTTCGGCACCGGGGCCAATTCGTCCTTTATGATCAACGGCGACGGCGATGTGCTGATTCACCCGGAACATGAACTTGTCCGGGCGGGGGCCAATTTAAGGAACCAGGACTTTATTCAATCGGTGTGGGAGAACGCCGGGGCCGGCATGCAGAGTCTCTATACCGGGGAAGACGGAAACCGGTATTTTGGAGCCTTTACCAAACTGTCCATCGCGGGGATCGTGGTAATTACCAACATAGAATACGGGGTGGTTTTTGAAGGCATCGCCGCCACCACCCGGCGGAATATCTATCTCACCGTGGCCGTCCTTTTTGCGTCGATCATCTTTGTCCGCTTCTTTTCCAAAACCATCAGCGCTCCCCTAAAAACCCTAACCAACGCCGCGGAGCAGATTGAGGGGGGCCAATTTGAGGTAAGCCTTTCGCCCCGGACCGGGGACGAGATTGGAGCCCTAACCGAAAGCTTCGGCAGGATGAGTCAGGCCCTGGGTATCTTTGGCCGTTTTACCAACCGGGAGATCGCGGTCAGGGCCATGCGGGGGGAGATTAAGCCCGGCGGTCTGCCCAAGCAGGCCACCATCTTTTTTTCCGACATCCGCGCCTTTACGGAAAAATCGGAAAACTTTACCAGGAAATACGGAGACCAGGCTTCCGAGCGGATCGTTCAGTGGCTGAACGATTATTTTACCCGGATGGTGGAATGTGTGGAAAAAACCGGGGGGGTGGTGGACAAATTTATCGGCGATGCGGTGATGGCCCACTGGGGAACCGCCTACACCTCGGGATCGGTGAAAGAAGACGCCTTTAACAGCGTAAGGACCGCCCTCATGATGCGCGCCGCCCTCCTGGAAATGAACCGGGGCCGCAGGGACGACGATCCCGGAAATCCGCCCATCCATATCGGCTGCGGCATCAATTCGGGGGTGGTTACCGCGGGCCAGATTGGCAGCGAACAGCGGATGGAATACACCGTCATAGGCGATCCGGTGAACCTTGCCAGCCGGACGGAGAGTCTGAACAAGCCCCTGGGTACGGATATTCTTATCACGGAAAACACCTGGGAACTGGTGGGGGACCGGCTTCTCACCGAGGAAATGCCCCCGGTCAAGGTAAAGGGAAAGGAAAAGCCGGTTAGATTGTTTGCCGTGCTAAGGTTAAAGGAAAGCCGGGGCGGGCCTGACGGCAGGGAGCCGGGGACCCTGGCGGAACTGCGGGAACTTTTGGGGATTCCGGAGCCCGATCTCAGCGCCGTTGATACGGGGGCGGAAGAAAAAAAATACAAGATCGGAAACGAATAACGGTTAAAGGCCGGGGGAGCGATACGCAGCGCAGCCATGATACCGAGAAAAAACCAGAATGTAAAAAAAGAATCTCCCAGCCTTTCCGACATGGTCGTGTATGCAGGCTGCTTCCTGGGCATCGTCTTTTCCCTCAATTTTTTTCGCCTTGATTTATTTAGAACCCTGGAGCGGCAGACCGAACAGCCGGTGGGGACCATCACCTTTAAGTACAAGGCGGCCCAGCGCCGTTTTTCCGATCGTGTGCTCTGGGAACGGTTAAAAAAAGAAAGCCCCGTATATGACGGGGACCTTATCAGAACCGCGGACCTGTCGGAAGCGATGGTCACCTTTGCCGGGGGCGGCGCGGTTATCGACCTTTTGGAAAACAGCCTTATCCAGATCCGCGAAGATAACCAGGGTTTCAGCATCGATCTTACCGAGGGCGGCCTAAACGTCAGCGCCGCGGACACCCGGCTGCTGGTGCGATCCGCCGGGGCCGAGATTGAAGTGGATGCGGGGACGGTGCTGCGCGTCGTCCTGGACGGCGGGGATTTGCACTACCGGGTGCTGGAAGGCGCCGCCCTGGTTACCGGCGGGGCCCGGACCCTGGAGCGGGGCGCCGCGGCCCTTTTTCCCCGGCCTTCGGCCCGGTTCCTCTATCCGGGGACGGGCAAGACCGCCATACCCTTCCGGTGGACCAGGCTCAATCTGACCCCGGAGGAACCGGCCCTGCTGGAAGTCGCGGAGGACCGGAACTTTACCCGCGTGGTTTTCCGGGAGGAATATACCGGGGACTCCGCCTCGGTGGACCTGGACGCGGGATCCTATTTTTGGCGGGTCGCCGCCGGTGAAGACGCCGGCCTTTTGCCGGATACCTTTGCCTTCCGGGTAATTGCCGCGCCCGCGCCGGTCCTGATCACTCCGGTGCAGGATTATTACTACCAGTTCCGGGTAAAGCGGCCGGCCGTGCGTTTCCAGTGGACGGAATCAGGCGAGGCCGCTTCCTACCTGCTGGAGGCCGCCGGCAACCGGGATCTGCGGAACCCCTCTTTTACGCGGGAAGTCCGGGGCACTTCGCTTTACACGTCGGAACTGGGACCGGGAACCTGGTATTGGCGGGTGCGGCCCCTGTTTCCCGCCGGGTACCAAGGTGCGGCGGGGGAAGCGGCGGCCAGTTCATTTGAAATCAGGCAGAGCGGGGAGCTTCTTGTTCCCCAACTGCGAAACCCCGAGGACCGGGACATGGTGAATATCGCCGCCGGCCGGGAGGACCTGTATTTTTCCTGGCTCAGCGAGGCGGAAGCCCGGTCCTATACGATTAGAATTTCACCCAACCCGGATTTAAGCGATCCCCTTATCACCGGCACGGTGCAGGATAACTACTACGTTTACCGGGCCGGGGAAGATACCATCAAGGCGGGACAGTTTTTTTGGGCCGTCTTTCAGACCGATACGGAGGGCAACAACTCAAGTCCCTCCCCGGCCCGCTTCTTTACCGCCCTGGAGGGGGAGGTGATTCAGCGCACCGTGTTCCCCCCGGAATCGTATACCATCGCCGCGGCCATGATGCCGGATATACGCTTTACCTGGAAAACCAATCTGCCCCTGCAAACCTATCTGCAAATTTCCGATCAGGATGATTTTTCCCGGCTCGTGCTGGATGAAGCGGTGAACGGCGACACCTTCCATGGCCGGGTCCTGCCGGAGGGAATCTGGTATTGGCGGATTCAGGCCCGCGGTCCCGGCGGCGCCGTGCTCGAAACCCCGCCCAAGAGTTTTACCGCGGCCCCGCCGCTGCCCGCCCCGGCCCTGATTGAACCCGGTGTTGACGGCCGGGTGGTGATCCTGGAAGAGGAAGATCTCCGTTTTTCCTGGGAACCCTCGCCGGGGGCGGAGTATTACCAGTTCAAACTGTACCGGGGTCAGGACAGGACCCGCGCCTTCTATGAAGACAACCTGGTCGAGGGGAGAACCTTAAGCCTGCCCCTGGAAAGTCTTCCCGAAGGGAGTTTCTCTTGGACCGTCCAGGCCTTTGCGCCGGAAAACCTGCGCAGCACCCGGCGGACCGGGCTGCTGTCTTCTGTTTCCTTCGTCCTTAGAAAGATACACCCCGTGACCCTTGACTACCCCGGCGACGGCGCCGAAATTGACGGCCTGCGGGCCTACTTTGATCCTGAAACCCTGCGCTGGACTTCCATCGATGAGCCGGTCTCAAGCCGCTTTATCCTTTCCCGGGAGGCGGATTTTACGGGAACCCCCATAGCGGTCTTTAATAATCCGCAAAAGACCTTTACCCTGCCGCCCCGGCTGCGGGAAGGGGACTACTACTGGACCATCCGGGCGGAAACGGAGGACGGCCTGGATATTGGCGCCAGGAGTTCCCGGCGGATCCGCGTGCTCCCCATACCGCCCCTGCCGGAACCGGCGAACCCGGCGCCCCGGAACGGGATGGTTTTTACCGGCACGGAACTAAGGCGGGACCGGCGGATCAGCTTTGCCTGGAACGCCGTGCCCGGAGCTACGGGCTACCGCTTTACGGTTGAACAGCAGGGCCGGGCGGTGCTGCCGGAGCAGCCGCTGAAGGAAAACGGTTTTGTGCTGGACGATCTGACTCTTTTAGACCGGGGAGAGTATGTGTGGAGGGTGGAAGCAATCCTGGAGGATCAGGGAGAGATAATCCGGCGGGGAGCAATTGCCGAGAACCTGTTCAAGATTGATTTTGCGCTGCCCGCCAGGCCCGTCCTGCTGGATCCGGGAACCCTCTATGGCCGCGAATAAAAACCTTCGCCTTTGGCCGGCTTTTTTGTTCCTCATCGCCGTCTCCGCCCTTTTCGGCCAGGAAGGATACCGGATTGTGGAGGACGGCCGCTTTATCCAAATCCTGCGCTGGCAGGAACAGGAAAATGTGCTGTACTACGAACTGGAAATCGAACGGCAGCGGGAGAGCCTTTGGGAACAGGTCTTAGTCGAGGAGACCGAGGCCGTAGCCTTTGAGGTTTCCCTGGCGCCGGGGAACTACCGTTACCGGGTCCGGGTTTATGACTTCCTGGGGAGGCCGGGGCCGGAGGCGCCCTGGCTCTTATTTGAGATTCTTGCGGCCAAACAGCCGGAGCTTTCGCGCTTTAGCCCCCAGGCCTTTTATCTGGATGAGGACCTGGCCTGGACCCTGAACCTTTTGGGACGGAACCTGCCGCAGGGGACGCAGATATTCCTTCAAAACCAAAGCGGCCGGGAAAATATTATCAGGCCCCGGACCGTAACGGTGGATCGGTCGGAAGAAGAGGCCCGGCTGATTTTCCGCTACGATCAGCTTGACATCGGCGCCTATACCATTCATGTGGTGAATCCCGGCGGCCTGGAAACGAGTTTGGAAAACTTCAGAATTGCCTTTAGAAAGCCCGTGGACATCAATGTATCCGCCGGCTACCGGCCCCTTGTTTCCCTGTACGGACGGATTAACGAACTGCTGGAGACAAGGTTTTACCCCCTGGGCGCCTATGCGCGGCTGGGTTTTGTCCCCTTTAAGCGGCGCTGGGGTTACATGGGCCTTGAACTGGAACCGACATGGAACTATCTGCATTTGGAAAAGGAAAACTTTGAGACCGTGGCCCATCTCTCCGGCGCCGTGATCTACGGAGTTTTCCAGCAGCGGCTTCCAAACCGCGCCATGATCCTGCATTTTCGCCTGGGCGGCGGCATCTATGGGGCCTTCGATTACCATTTTATCTTTAGCCGGGGGGATACGGAACCGATAACCGTCCTTTTTCCCGTAATCGCCGCGGGGGCTTCCTTCCAGTGGTTTGTCAAAAAGCCTTTTTTTGTGGAAGCGGGACTGGATTTTGTCCACCTGTTTTCAAAGGACAGCCATTCCCCCGGCTACCTGCGGCCCTACCTGGGAGCAGGCTGGCAGTTTTAAGATTTCCCTGCCGTTTTTGAATAATAAAAACCAAAAAATATAAAAATCCGCTTATTTCCGGCCTTTTAAACCAGCCTATACTAACACGTGGAGGACTATATGAAAAGAGTATTTTTATCTGCGCTTATCATGTTAAGTGCACTTACGGCCTTTGCCGGAGGAGCGCGGGGCAGGGCCGCGGGCGCGGCCCCGGTGGATCCCCGCAGGCCCTATGCGGGAACCCGCCTGAAATGGGCGATAAGCCAGAGCGGCAGCCAGGGCGTTGAGACCATCGCCATTATCAGGATGGTTCAGGAAGAAACGGGCATCATTATCGAACCCCAGATCTATCCTGAAAACGTGGACGGGCAGATCGACAAAATACTGGTCGGTCTTATGGCCGGAGACGAACTTGATATCGTGTACAATTCAACGCCGAACATGAAACCCATGTATAACGCGGGAGTCCTTACCCCTATCGAGGACCTTGCCGCAAAAGCCGGCTATGATATCAGGAAAATTTACGGCGATTACCTTCCGGTCTTTGGCGGCAAAACCTACGGACTGCCCGCCTTTACCGATATTTGGCTGACTCTGTATAACAAAAAAGTTTTTGATGATGCGGGGGTCCCCTATCCCAGCGCCGAAGGCTGGACCTGGGAAAAATATATCGAGACCGCCAAAAAGCTGACCAACCCCGCCAAAAAGGTCTACGGCTCCCTGATGCTGGACTATAATATTTATAATTATATGTACGCTATCCAGAGCGGCGCATCCCACTACAACGCCGGGGGGACCGCCACCAATTACGGACAGCCCATATTCAGGAAAAGCCTGGAATTCTTCTACGGTCTGGGGAATACGGACAAGATACAGCCTTCCATACTGGAATTCAAATCAAGCAATATACCCTGGGATTCCTTCGGTTCCCAGCAGGCCGAATACGGCATGTTTGTCTGCGGCGGGTGGACAACCGCCCTGATGACCGACCGGGCCAGGTATAACCGGCAATGGAAGTTCGGAATTCTCCCTATGCCCTACCCCGCCGGACAGAAACCTTCGACCCTTACGGTGCCCGGATGTTATTCAATTCCGGCCACCAGTAAACATAAGGAAGCCGCCCTGGCCGCCATCGCGCTTATCGCCGAAAAACAGTATACCCTAGGCAGCGGACGGGTTCCCGCCAGACGGGATCTGAGCGAGCAGGAACTTAACAGGTATATCGAAACAGAATTGGTGGCGCCCTTTGTTTCCGACGGCGTAACCATAGCGGATTTCAAAGCCGCCTGGTTCGATCCCAACCGTATCGCCTATGCGGAACAGCCTATCGGCCCCGCGGATGCGGAGATCAAACAGATCTGGGTGGAAGAGGGACAGCTTTACGGCCAGGGGGCAAAAACCCTGGATGCGGCTATCCAGGCAATCCGGACCCGCAGCGACCGGGCTATCCGGGACAGCGGAGAATAGGCTCGGCTTTAAAAGGGGAGGCCCATGTACCGGCTAAAAAGACAGACCAAAGAGAATATCGCAGGCTATATTTTTATCCTGCCCTACCTTATCGGGTTTATCATTTTTCAGGGCCTCCCCTTTGTCATAGCCTTTGTCCTTGGCTTTACCAATATCAAATTTATTTCCCGGCTTGAAGGGGTGGGTTTTACCGGACTTGCCAACTTTATCCGTATGTTCGGGGACCCGGAAACCATGGCCGCCCTCTTGCGCAGCGGCATTTATACCGTCTTATACGTGCCCCTTATTCTGGTGTCCGGGTTTATTTTTGCCCTGCTGATAAACCAAAAAATCCGTCTTACTAATTTAATCAAGACCCTGCTGTTCCTGCCCTATGTTTCCAATATGATCGCCGTTTCGGTGATATTTAAGCTGCTCCTGAGCCCCGACGGGCCTATTATCGGCTTTTTTGCGTCCCTGGGGATCGATGTTTTTCCGCCCCTCTATGATTTAAATTTCGCCCTCCCCACGGTGGTGGTTATCGCGGTATGGAGCGGCATGGGCCTTTACATGATCACCTTTCTTGCGGCGCTGCAGGGAGTTCCGTCAGAATTATTGGAAGCTGCAAAAATTGACGGCGCCGGCAGTGTACGCCGGGTCTTTTCCGTCATTATTCCGGTTATTACCCCCACTGCCTTTTTCCTGGTTATCAGCGCGATAATTACTTCCCTGCAGAACTTTACTATCATACAAACATTTACCGCCGGAGGTCCCGGCAGGGCAACCACCGTCTTGTCCATACAGATTGTCCGTACCGCCTTTACGGCGTATCAAACAGGCTATGCCAGCGCCCAGGCTATTATCCTCTTTATCATTGTACTGTTTATTACCCTTATCCAGTGGAAAGGGCAGAAACAATGGGTAACGTATTGAGAACAATCGGGGACAAAGGAATCATCATGCGGAAAAACATAGCTGCAGTTTTATTAACCGTCCTCCTTTTGGGCATAGGCGTATCCTTTATATTTCCCTTCCTGTTCATGCTTTCTTCGTCCTTTAAGCCCCTGGGGGAGATTATGGTTTATCCGATTAAGTACATACCCCGGAATCCGACGTTCCAGAATTATCATACCGTGTTTTTTACCCCCCTCCTAAATTTCGGCCGCTGGTATATAAACACCCTGGTGATGGAAGCCCATATTCTAGTCCTTAAAACCATTGTAGTAACCCTTACCGGATATGCCTTTGCGAAAATTAAATTTTTCGCCCGTGATGTAATTTTTCTTGTTCTGTTGTCGGCCCTGATGATCCCCAGCGACATCATGATCATCCCCCGGTATATTATCTTTTCGCGGATTCATATTATCGATACCCACTGGTCCATGATATTCCCCTATATGTTCGATATTTATTTTGTATTTCTGATCCGCCAGTTTTTTATCACCATACCCGAATCCCTTACCGAAGCGGCGGAAATAGACGGCTGTAATCATTTTATGATCTATTCGCGGATTATCATTCCCCTTTCCATGCCCGCGGTGCTGACCATGATTCTGTTTACCTTCGTGTGGGCCTGGAACGATTATATGATGCCCTATATCTTTATTAACAGCGTGGACAAACAGATGCTGAGCGTGGGGATGAACCTCTTTGCCGTCGGAATACGGCAGGATTACGGCGCCCAGCTTGCGGCGGCCACCATCATCCTTATACCTATTTTTGTCGTCTTTTTATTCTCCCAAAAATACTTTGTGGAAGGAATTGCCACCAGCGGCATGAAAGGCTAAGAATTCGCCCATAGATCATCTTTCTCGAAATACAATAAAAAAACCGTACCCGCCTGCTATCGCCCAAAAGGGTCCCTTTGTCAAGTCATCGCATCGACAGTCATCGCATCGAAAAACCGACCTTGGGGGACGGCCCTTACCGCGCCTTTGGGCGCTGTTCCCGCGGAGGCTTTCCCATGCTATACTGGGTGGGATAGAGGCGACACTAGCTCATCTGGATAGAGCAGCTGCCTTCTAAGCAGCAGGTGGGCCGTTCGAGCCGGCCGTGTCGCGATTATGTGCAGGTTTCGCCCCAGGGACCGATCCTTTGGGTTTTCTCGGTTTTCTGTGTGGTCCGTGAGGTCCGTGGTTTGACTTCATTAAGCCAATTGTCAACGATACGGTACACTAGTACCCTTGCCTTTGGTAGGCCAGGGCCCGGAAGCCCCGGCGTTTAAGGTCCCCTAGCCGGCTGAAGCCGGCGATTTTTTTCCGGTCAAAACGATCCGCCTCGGCCGCGGGGAAGGCCAGGAGCGCGGTCCCGCCGGGAAGGAGCAGGGCTTCCAGGCTATCCCAGAGTTCACGGTAGGGATCGATAATGGGGGAAGCGGGCGACGCGGTCTTGGGCGGGGCCGGGGGGAAGGCGGCGATGAAAGCGCAGCGCTGCTCCCCCAGGCCGCGGTCTATCTGATCGGGGCGGTCCGGCCGGGCCGGGGGCCGGTTCAGGACCACGCCGGGGCTTACGCAAAGCCTGCATGCACCCCCGGTAGTGTGGCCGGCCGCGGCGATATTACCCTGGGCCGCTTCCAGGGCCAGGATGTTCCTGCCCCGGAGGACCAGGAGTTCCGGCAGGGCTTGCCCGGCCTTTTTAAGAAATTCCAGGAACCAGAGGGGGAAGTGGCCCTGGCCCCCTTCGTGGATGAGGGCCCGGAATTCCCCCTTTTTACCGGTGGGGAAAAGGGGGCCCAGGCGGGAGAGGAGCTTCGCCGCCGCCTCCGCGGCCCCGCCGGGCCGGTCGAATTCCGCGGCCCCGTGGACTGCGGTGATACGGTAGCCCACGCCCTCCATTTCGTAACGGGCCGAGCTCCGCAGGTAGCAGGGCCGCCAAACACGGGGCTCCGGCGCGGCCTGTTCCGGGGCTCCGGCGTTCCCGGCGGCCCCCGATGTATACACAAAGACCCGGTGTTCCGTGCCGGCCTCCTCCCTGAGGATCGTTGCGGCGGCCTCCCGAAGGCGGGTCCGGAAAAAGTCCGCCAGGGTGGCTACGGCCACCAGCATGACCCGCCCTCCGGGGGACAAGAGGGCGGCGGAACGGTTTACAAAATCTTCCAGCACCGGCAGTCCCGCCTTGGCGGGGATATTGGAGAGGATGAGGTCCCACCTTTCCCCCGGAGGGCAGTCCAGGAGGGCTTCGGTGTGGGCCCGGAGAAGGGCGGGGCCGAGCCCGTTGCGGGCTGCGTTTTCCTGGGTGAAGATCCGGGCCAGTTCGTCCCGGTCCTGGGAACGGACGAGGAGGGGGCCGACCCCGGCCCGGGTCAGGGCTTGGGCGGCGCAGATGCCGAGGACCCCCACCCCGCAGCCGGCGTCCAAGATTCGCTTGGGCCAAGGCCGGCTCTGACTGAGATCCTGGTCCAGGGTTTGAGAAAGAACCTTGAGGAGGAGCCGGGTTCCCCGGTCTATGTCCTGGGAGCTGAAAAGGTCCTGGGACAGGGCGAAGCGGAAGTCGATGCCCCGGAAACGGAAGGGGACCTCTTTGTTGCTGTAAGCCTGTACGAGGCCGCGGTAGTCTGTTTCGCCTGGTCCGCTATTAGGAATTGACCCGTTCGACGTATTCGTTGGTTTCCGTGTTGACCAGGATCTTTTCCCCCTGCTTGATAAAGAGGGGGACCCGGACGGTGAGGCCCGTTTCGGTGGTGACCGGCTTAGTGGCCCCGGAAACGGTGTCTCCCTTGATGTAGTTTTCGCTTTCCGCCACGGTAAAGGCCACCTTGTAGGGAATCTTGATGTCGATGACCCGGCCTTCCCAGATGGTCAATTCGTAGGAGTCCCCTTCCTTGAGGTAGAACTTCTTTTCCTCCATGTCGGCGATGGGGACTTCGTACTGTTCGTAGGATGCGCCGTCCATGAAGTGGTAGTTATCCTGATCGGCGTACTGGTACTGGCAGGATTGGATGTCCACCTGGGCGTCTTCGATTTCCTGCTGGGTGGGGATGGTGAGGGTGAGTACCGAACCGTCCTTGATGCTTTTCATTTTGATGCGGGCAATGGCGGTACCCTTGCCGGGATTGTGGAATTCCCGCTCCACTACCAGGTAGGGCTGCCCTTTTTGAAGCAAACAGCTCCCTTTTACAATATCGCCGCCTCGAATCATAGGTTCCTCGCTTGACTTTGGGGCTGACCCCAGGATTAAAGAATTGAGGGGATCATAGCAAATTTTCTTTTCCTGGTCTACGATGGGGCCATGGAACAGTACGTTGATCTGCGAAGCGACACGGTGACTCAGCCTACGGCGGAGATGCGGGAGGCGATGGCCGCGGCGGAGGTGGGGGACGATGTGTACGGCGACGACCCTACCATGAATCGTCTGGAAGCCCTGGCCGCGAAAACTATGGGAAAAGAGGCGGCCCTGTTTGTCAGTTCCGGGACCCAGGGGAATCAGGTAAGTCTTATGACCCATACCCGGCCGGGGGATGAGCTGATCGCGGGGCTGGCCAGCCATGTGATCCACTACGAGGGGGGAGCGGCGGCCAGGCTGTCCCTGCTGGGCTACGCGCCGGTGGATAACGGGGACCACCGTATCTATGCCGATGATGTACGCCGCCTGGTCCGGCCCGCAGGGGACCCTCATTTTCCCCGGACCTCCCTCCTGTGCCTGGAGAACGCCCTCTGCGACGGCACGGCGGTCCCCCTGGACCTGATGCGTTCCGCATCGGAGGCGGCCCGGGCTCTGGGCTTAAAGGTGCACCTGGACGGGGCCCGTATTTTTAACGCCGCCCTGGCCCTGGGGGTCCCGGTGACGGAGCTTGCCGCCTGTGCCGATTCGGTGATGTTCTGCGTGTCCAAGGGGCTCTGCGCCCCGGTGGGCTCCCTGGTCTGCGGGAGCCGGGAATTTATAGACCGGGCCCGGGGCAACCGGAAGATCCTGGGGGGCGGGATGCGCCAGGCGGGGGTTTTGGCGGCCTGCGGCATTATCGCCCTGGAAAAGATGACGGGGCGGCTCCGGGAGGATCACGAAAA
>JAISQJ010000063.1 GCA_031274285.1 Treponema sp.
CAAATAATAAATTTTTTTTTTAAAATCAAAATTTATTTTTTTAAATTATTAAACCGCCCCCCCCCCCCCCCCCCCCCCCCCGTCATTTGTTTAGTTTCTTTTTTGCTGCCCTAGTATTAGGAACTTTGTTTTTTGGATGTGAGACCGGAAATGGTTCTGGCGCAGCTTCAGCTTTTTTAGGCGCATGGGTAAGTGAAGACTGGGATGCTAATGATTATACGGCATTTATCTTCAAGGATGATTCGACCGTTACTTGGAATGGATTTCTTAGCGGAACATATAATTCCAATACCATGACATTCACTTCTGGTGGAACAGCTACTGGAAATATAGAAATATCGGGCGGAAATCTTGTTGTCAGTAATTTTTCAGGCGATGCCGCGGTTCTTAATGGTACCTATGCTAAAGGCGGCCTATTGACTTTGACAAACGCCCCTACAGGATGTGAACAAACGAATTATCGTGTATACATTCGTAGTTTACCCTGGGAATCCTCAACCACAGAAAATTTAATGACAGCCGACGCCGATCCAACGATACAAGCTTTTGCCGCAAGAACACCCGGAGGCACCGATATTGCAGACGGAACCCTTGCACCGCTCTTTTGGACCGGAACTAAAACAGGAACGTACCATGTTTTGATATGCCAAGGTGGAAATGGTCTTACCAGCGAATGGAAATATAAGAATGATGTAGTGTTCGCTGATGGCAATAATACTACATCATTGGTTATGACGATATGGCACTGTTTACCTATAATGGTCCAAATTAATAAATAAAAGCCGCCCGCCATGGATGGCGGGCGGGTAACACTGGAACCATTGATTGTTTGCGAAGGGTACATACCCCGGCCGTTTGCGCTAAACTTGACCCATAAAGTGGAAAGAGACGGCGCAATAAAAATAGAGCATAGGAGCATAATAAATGAAAACCTTTGATTTATTAAGAAAAAATGGTACAAAAATTGAAAATGAGTATAACTTCACTAACGGCAAAAATTTGGGAATAATATTTTCAGGTTTTGCTTATACTTACAAAAATCCGTTATTATATTATTCAAGAAACATTTTATTTGATCATAATATAGATTATTTTGGCATTGATTATAAATATTATGATGACACGTTTTTCGAAAAAATGAATGAACAAGAACAAAATATTTATTTTGAAGAAGATAAAGACATAATAATTAATAAAATTATTGAAATAAATAATAATTACAACAAATTGATATTAATTGGTAAGTCAATAGGAACATGTATTATCAAAAAGTGTATAAATAACAAAATATTAAGAGACAAGGCAATTATAATATTAATCACACCGGCAGTCGAATGGGAGCAAATTATAGATGAAATAAAAAATATAAATAATCCAATATTGGTAATTGGGAGTTTAAAAGATAAACATTACTGCGTAAAAAATTTAGGTGAAATTTATAATAGAAATAATATTGACATTTATGAAATAAAAGAAGGAGACCATTCTTTAGAAATAAATGATGCTATTAAGGACATAGAACAATTAAAAAATATAATGGGAAAAATCAATACAATCATTGAGATAAATATGCGAATCTTCGCGCCCAAATTATAAATCGGGCCTTACTCGATAATGCTCAATTCCCTGGGGAAGCTGTGGAGCGGCTCCGGGCCGTCTTTGGTTATGGCCACCAGGTTTTCTATCCGTACCCCCAGCCGGCCGCTCAGGTAGATCCCCGGCTCGATGGAGAATACCATGCCTGGGGCGATGAGGGTCTCCTCGCCTTTGTTGACGGAGGCGCCCTCGTGGGTATCGATGCCCAGGCCGTGGCCGGTGCGGTGGGTAAAGTACGGGCCATAACCGGCCCTTTCGATGACGGAGCGGGCGGCCTGGTCCACGTCTCCCAGGCGATTCCCCGGTTGAGCGGCGGCCTCTGCCGCCAGGTGGGCCTCCAGCACTGTGCGGTAGACCTGCTCAAATTCCCCGCTGGGCCTGCCGAAGTGGAAGGTCCTGGTGCAGTCCGTGTTATAGCCTTCCAGCCGGCCCCCAAAATCCACCAGGAGGCCCTGCCCCTTTTCGATAAGCCGGTCCCCCGTCAGATGGTGGGGCACCGCGCCGTTGGGCCCTGCCGCCACAATGGCATCCCAGGGCTTTATCCCCCGGCCCCGCAGCTCCGCGGCAAGGGTGTCCCAGAACTGGGCTTCCGTCTTGCCCAGCCAATAGGCGCCCCGCTCAATGGCCGCTTCCAGGGCCTGGTCCGCAAGTTTACTTGCCCGGCGGATGAGATCAAGTTCGGCGGCGTCCTTGATAAGCCGCAGGGGATCGACCAAGGAAGCGCCTAACGAAAAATCCGCGCCGGGAAACTGCCGCCCGATGGGCAGGGAAAAAAAGGCGGGGAGCTGGCCTTCCAGGGCAACCTTCCCAAGCGGCCAATGCCGCTTTTCGATCTCCCGCTTGAGCAGCGCAAAGGGATCTTCCCCATCCTTCCACAGGACCACATCCTGCACCGGGATTCCCTTAACCTGATCCTGGTAGAGCAGATTTGCCAAAACAAAGGGATCGCCGGGGGAAACCCCCTCCGCGGGCAGGACCAGGAGCAGCAGCCGCTCATCCCCGCCCGGCGCATAGCCGCCTAGGTAGAACAGATTGGAAGAGGGGCCCACCAGGAATAGGCTGATCCCCTCCTGCCGCATCGCCTTCCGCACCTTCGATATCCGGTCCAGGTAGACTTGGTTTTCCATGACGCCCCCTTTTAAGGCCGCCCCCCAGTTAGGACGGCAGCAGTATTACTGAGGAACTGCGCTGTTCCTCATTTAGACCTTAGACAACCTGAAGATCGCCGCGCCGTGTGGAGCCAATTCCTCAAAAATTACGCCGGAGACGGTACGGTTTTTACCGTTCCAGAGATCCCTCGCCTCGGCCTTTTCCATACCGAACTGCGCCAGGGGACAGCTCAGCTCCCGGTTTTCTTCGCTCAGATTGAACAGGGCCAGGTTTATCTTTCCATCCGGAGCCTCGTTCATCCACAGGGCTTCGTTATCATTCCGGCGTAACTGCCGGGGCCTTGCCCCTGTTTTCAGCACTTCAAGTACTTCCCTGTTGGTCAGCAGTGACAGGGTCCACGCATCGTTGCTGAACAATTCGCCCCCCATCATAAGAGGCGAGCGGAAGACGCACCAGAGAGTCATAAGCGTGAGCTGCTCATCACGGGTAAAATTCGTGGACCGGGGCCGCTTAAAACCCATGCCGATATTCCCCAGGGGCAGCATGTCGCAGTCGGGCCAGCATCCGCCTTGTACGTGGGCCTGCCATAATTCACAGCGGCGGAACATATCCTTAAGGGCCTCCCAGCGGTCCCAAAAGTCATCGGTGATGCGCCACAGGTTGGCGTGTTCTGCCAGGTGCCAGGCTTCCTCTATGACGGCCGGGCCGGGGGATAAGCTGAGGACCATGGGGCGTCCGCATCGGTCTATGGCATTCCTGATGAGTTCTATTTCCCCGCGGCCGGAATAGGGCAGGTGGGGGTACATGTTGGTGTTGCAAATATCGTCAACCTTGACGTAATCGATGCCCCAGGATGCGTAGAGATCGAAGAGCGAGCAGTAATACTCCTGGGCGCCGTTTTTCTCCGGATCGACGCCGTACATATCCGAATTCCAACGGCAGATGGAGAAGGGATTCGCTATTCCGGCCGCCGTCAGGCCCGGGCCTTTGATGGCGGTTCCGGCGTGAACCGCCTGCCGGGGTATGCCGCGCATGATGTGTATGCCGAACTTGAGACCCATCCGGTGCACTTTTTCCGCGATAGGACCAAAGCCCTTCCCGCCGGCGCTTGAGGGGAAGCGGTTTTCCGCCGGTATGAGCCGGGAATACTCATCCATGTTAAGGGCGGCGAAGGGCCGGTATTCACCTTCCCCGGTACCGGCCAGCGGCTCGTACCACTGAATGTCGCAGACAAGGTACTCCCAGCCTGAGGGCAGCATCTTATCCCGCAGATATTCGGCGTTGCGCAGGAGCTGATCCTCGGTAACATTCGCAGCGTAACAATCCCAGCTATTCCAGCCCATGGGCGGCGTCAGAGCCCACTGATTTTTGTTTGTCATTTCCCCCGCTTAAAAATACCCAGGATTTTGCCCAGAATGCCCTTGCCGGACTTGGTTTCCGGGGCCGGGACGGGCGGCTTGCCGGGCGCTGCGTTTCTGTTCTGTGCCGCGCCGTTGCGCCCTGGGCCCTGCGCCGCGTTCCTGCCTTGGGCGGCGCCGTTACGGCCTGGGCCTTGCGCCGTGCCGTTGCGCCGGGCGCCGGGCGCTGCGTTCCTGCCGGCGCGGTTACGCCCTGGGCCCTGCGCGGTATTTCCGCCCTGGTCCGCATTTCTATCCTGGACCGAATCGTTGCGTCCTGTGCCGGGCGCCGTATTTCTGCCTGTGCCATGGCGTTTTGGGCCCGGCGCCGCGCCGTTCCGGCCTGGGCCTGCGTTCCGGCCCCGCGGGCCGCGGGCCGTGTTTCCTGGCCCTGCGGGCCCTGCTGGGGACGGCCCCCCGGCGCCTTCGGGCCGGGCCTTCCATTCGCCGGAGCGGCCCTCCGGGGCTCTCCCCCGGCTCCCGCCCCTCCGGCCCGTTTCCCTGTCCTCCGGTTCAAAACCGGCCCGGGGGTTCCCATGGTATTTCTGCCGGTAATAGGCCATCCGCTCCTCAAAGGGCATCTGTTCAATATTGGGATTAACGCCGGAACGTTCTTCTCCCCCCGGGCCGGCCTCCGCCGACCTCCTGCCCTGCCGGTCCCGGCCCGCATAGCCGCGGCCGCCTTCGGGACCTTCGCTCCGGCCCCGGTCTCCGCGATCCCGCCGACCGTAGCCTGTCTTTTCCCGGCCTTCCCTGTCCCGGTGGTCCCGGCGATCACCGCGCCGGGGGCCGGATTCATCCCGGCCGCCGAAAAGCCCGGCGCCAAAAAATTCAGACCGGATGCGGATACCGGAACTCCTGTCCTCCACGGCGTAGAGTTCCTCGGCGGCGGCCTCCGATGGAATCTTCTTCCCGATATACCTTTCGATATCCGGCAATTCGTAGACATCCTGCTCGCTGGCCAGGGTAATGGCCTTGCCGGTTTTCCCCGCCCTGGCGGTCCGCCCGATGCGGTGGACATAGTTCTCCGATTCCACCGGTAGATCGTAGTTGATCACCATGGAAAGACCCTCAATATCAAGGCCCCGGGCAGCCACATCGGTGGCGGCCAGGAAACGGATCTTCCCCGCCTTCACATCCTCGATCACCTTGAGCCGCTTGGCCTGGGGCAGATCGCCGATGATAAATTCGCAGTCATAGCCGTTAAGCCGCAGCCGCTTGGCGATAATTTCGGTGTAACGCTTGGTATTGCAAAAGATAATGGCGCTCTCGGGCTTCTCCCGTTCCAAAATGCCCAGGAGGAGCCGCATCTTATCTTCCGAGGGAACATGGTAAAGGAACTGTTCCACTTCCTCCACCGTCACCGTTTCCGGCTGAATTTCGATCTCAAAGGGATTCTTAGTGTACTCCCAGGCCAGATTTTTAACCCAGGCATTCAGGGTGGCGCTGAACAGCATGGTCTGCCGCCGGTCCGCCGGGGGCACCACCTTGATAAGCTTCCGCAGATCCGGATAAAACCCCATGTCGAACATCCGGTCCGCCTCGTCCAGTATCAAAAAGGCGATGTCCATCAGGTTCATCCGGCCCGACTTGTTCAGGTCCAGGACCCGGCCCGGCGTTCCCACCAAAATCTGCGTGTTGTCCTTTAGGGCCTGTAACTGCTGGGTATAGCCAACCCCGCCGTAAAAACTCCCGGCCTTAAAGGGCAGATACTTCCCCAGCCGCTTGGCCTCTTCCTCAACCTGGACCGCCAGTTCCCTGGTGGGGACCATGATGATGGCCTTCTTGCCCGCCAGGAGATCCTCCGTAAGCAGGCGCTGGTAGATGACAACCAAAAAGGCGGCGGTTTTCCCGGTCCCGGTCTGGGACTGGACGTATAAATCCTGGCCACTAAAGGCGTGGGCAAGGACCTGCTCTTGAACGGGCATACAGGAAAGGTACCCCGCCTCCGCGATGCCCCGCTGTAGATCGGGGTGTAGGTTCAGTTCGTTGAACTCCATATTGTTCTTTACTTATATAGGTTTTTTTTGGTTGTGAATAGGTGAGACCAGCGAAACAGGGCTCTTTAGGGGGAAAACTTCCAAAAAAGGCGCTTTTTAGGATCGGATAGGCCAGGAATCGGATCGGATCAAGAGGGGGGAGCACGCCTCCTCACCAGCCCAACAAGCCTCCCCCTAAAGCCTTGACATTTACTTACGCTGCTCCCCCTCGCTCCAGCCTTGCCGCCTTCCGAAACCTGACACAGCCGCGGCAAGTCTTCCGCTACCCCCACTCGTGGCTCCTCCCCTCCGCCGCATTATCCCCCCTGGCGGGGCCCTTGTTCCGGTCAGATACCACCAAGTATGCAGTAATACTGGCGGTTTGCAGGTGTATGGTGATAAACCCCCTGTCAATTCTCCTTTTCCCCGTATTGCTGGTCCCGCAATTATATGGCAAAGTTTATAGTAAGGAGGAAGATATGGAAGACCAAGTCGGCGGCCGGGCCGCGGAGGATGCCCGGTGAACAGGGTATGGGGAGTCCTGGCGCTGCTGCCCCAGGCCGCCCTGGAAACCATCCAGATGACCTTTTGCTCCACGGCGGTCGCCGCCGTCCTGGGCTTTCCCCTGGGAATGGTACTGTACTGCAGCTCCCCTGCGGGACTTTCCCCCCAGCCGGTCCTCTACAAGATCCTGTCCCGAATCGTCAGCCTGCTCCGTTTCCTGCCCTTCATCATGTTGATGATTCTCGTTATCCCCCTGTCCCGGCTCATCGTGGGGACCAGCATCGGTCCCGCTGCGGTGATCCTGCCCCTGTCCTTGGCTGCGGCCCCCTTTGCGGCCCGGATTTCGGAAGAAGCCCTGCAGGGACTCGACGGCGGCGTGCTCCTGGCGGCCAGGGCCGCGGGCTCCACCAATTTCCAGATCATTTTCAAGGTGCTCATCCCCGAAACCCTGCCCTCCCTGATCTCCGGCCTGACCTTAACCGCCGTCAACCTGATCGGCTATTCCGCCGCAGCCGGGGCAATCGGCGGCGGGGGCCTGGGAGCCCTGGCGATCAACTACGGCTATTACCGCTTCCGCACCGATGTCGCCGTGGCGGCGGCAATCGTTATCCTTGCCCTGGCAGCATTGGTACGGTTCGCCGGCACAGCCGCGAGCCGGGCCCTGCTTTCCAAACGCTGAACAAAATACGGCAGATGGGCTTTCCGCCTAATTGGAAAGATGCTGCGGTTTTACCGGTATAGGATTAGGAATCTCTACACACTCGTTGTTACACAGGTCAGGCAAATGAATCATTAAAGAAATGTTTGCAGTAATCAAAAAGCTCTTTTTGCTTTTGTTTTACAATGTCATAATCAATTCGGTACCGCCGTTTAATATTGCCTATATCAAAATCAAGGAAATCAATGGCTTGGAGGGGCTCTATGTCATTGATTTCATAAATACTATAATAATCCAGGTATTTGAAATGCGGTTCCGGTCCCGGTGTAAATCTGCTTTCTACCCATAGATTGGGTATATTAAGAGAATCGGAGGCAATGAGGCCGTGCAATGAAGAAGAAATAATATTTTCACATGATGCTATATCTTCTATTACTTTTTTAGGATGGTCCTGGACATTGATCGTTATGCATGACGGGAAGTGCTTCTTATAAATATCATAGAATATTGGGGAGTTTAGATCGTTCATGTGGGGGATAATGCCCAGTTTATATTTTTTCTCCGGCATTTTGGTAATTAGGTAAGATGATAGTATACCTAAATCGCCGTGAATGATTTTTTTCTGTAAAAGGTTATTTTCCCTGAGTATCCTTTCGGTTAATTTGCCGCGGACAATTCGGAAATCCATTCTGCGTAAATATTTATATTTTTTATAGTCCCGGTGAAAACCGGAACCTAATACTATTACCTTGGTTAGCTTTCTGCCCCTTAAGAACCAGGTAATTATTTCCAAAATTAATTCTTTCCATGTTGAAATATTGAACCATGACAAAATAGAACCAATAGCAAAGTAATCGGCCATATATGGGTTAGTTACATAATTAAATCTTAGGCCGAATAATTCTTCAAATATTACCTTGTTTAGCTCATCCCCAAAATTAGAAAAACTACAGTAGTACAAACGTTTTTTTGTGATACGGAGTCCGGTAGTTTGATGTGCTGAATGGGGGGGGGGGGGGGTAAACTAACGATTCATCAACAGTACGCATAAACGCCTCGGGGCTGCCTGTGGATGAATAGTTTTTACCTTATGGCAAGTATTTTGTCAAGGGCATTATAGCAAAGCGGCCGCCGCAGGCGGCCGGAGTTGGGGGGTAGCCCGCGACGGAGTGCGGGCGAAGGGGGGGCCAGAAAAAAAGCGGCCCTGGAAGGGGCGGGCTGCGGTATTGTCCGTTGTAGGCGGCCCCCCCTTCCTTTGGCTGGATTACGCCTTGATCCGCTCCCGTGATTCAATGACCAGGCGCATGGCCTCTTTCTCGGAGACCAGCACCTTGGGGGTGGCAAGGCTGACGATGATGCCGGCCAGGAGGGCCACGATGCTGACGGGTATAGCCGGGCCGGTGAAGACCCCCGCCACGGCCGTGCGGAAGGGGGCCGCAAAGAGGTAGAGCAGGCCGAAGATGGTGCCGCAAAAGATGCAGGCCATACCGCCCTGCCAGGTGGCGCGCTTCCAGTATTTTCCCAGGATCATCATCATGGCGATGCTGGGGATAAGGGAGCCGACCACATTGGAGATGTAGCCGATAATGTCCTGGGCAAAGAGGGTGGCCAGGAAGGCGACCAGGAGGGTGATAACGAGGCCTACCCGTGAGTACGCGACCATTTTTTCTTTGGGGATGCTTTTTCCCGTGACCGTGGAATAAATGTCAACCAGCAGGATGGTGATCCCCGCCATGGCGTCGGAGTCCGCGGAGGAGAGGGTGGCCGAAAGGCCGGCGATGAGGAACATCAGTCCCAGGGTTGGGCCCAGGATGGTGGTGGCCATATAGGCGAAGGTGTAGTTGGGGTTAGCAAGCACCGCCGCGGCCCCTTCCCTGGTGGCGATGGCAAAGCCGGACATGCCGATAACCGCGGGGATAAAAGAAAAGAGAAAAAGGACGATGCCGGAAAAGAAAAAGGCCTTTTTGGCGGCGCTGTTGGAAACGGCGCTGTAAACCCTGGTGCGGAAGCCGGGGGTCCCCACCTGGGAGATTCCCACCGTGTAGGCCAGTGATACGGCGGTCATGGCGGTAACGCCGGCCAGGCCGTAGAAGCTTATGGCTTCGCTTTTGCCGGCCGCCGCATAGGCGTCGTTGATTGCCTGCCAGCCGCCGGCCGCGGGAACGGCCTTGATCACTATCAGGATAAAGCCCCCCAGGATCAAAAGGACCTGGATATTATCGGTCCATACCACCGCCAGGTAGCCGCCGATAAAGACGTAGATCCCAAAGGCCAGCATGGTGATGAGCCGGGCGGTGATGGGCTGGAGGCCGGTCACATAGCTTAAATAGGTGGCACCGCCGTTCATGTGGTTCCCCAGCCAGGCCACTTCGGCGATAAACAGAAAGAAACCCATCACATTGCGGATCTTCTTGTTCCCCCCAAAACGGAACTGCATTTCCTCCGAAAGGGTCATGAACTTGTAATCCCGCTCGCTGCAGAACAGAAAGGCCAGAACAAACATGCCTATGGCCCCGCCCAGTCCGTAGAGGGAGCCGTACCAGCCCTGGCGGAAGCCGTTGGCGGTGGCCCCCAGGGAGGATCCGGTGCCGATAAGGGTGGCGCTGACGGTTCCTAAAAGCAGGAGGAAGGGAAGCTTGCGGCCCGCCAGGAGGTAATCTTCACCATCCTTATTTTTTCGCGAACTTATAATACCGATGACGATCAGAATCGCTATATAAATAACGAAACCCACAATAAAAAACGTCCGGTGTTCCAAAGAAAAATCCATACACAACTCCTTTGTTTTACTTATGAAATAGTAATACTAAAACATATATTTGTAAATAAAAATAATATGTTGTATTTTACGGTATTTATGACTCTTTTATGATATTTAGGACTTTCGCATGGATGCCTTGCATAATCCATCCTATACAAAATAAAATGCTTAAGGTATCTTTAATACAGCTACTGACAGCTACTAAATTTTTTTTAAGGCAGGTGTGTATGCTGAATCTGGAAAAGGCCCTGGCAAAATACGGGCTTACCATGCCAAATCCCCCCGCCAGGGGGGGTATCTACGAGCCGGTTAAGGAATTTGGGGATAATTTGTATTACCTTTCCGGCTGCGGTCCCGCGTTTAACGGCGAACAGCGGTTTTCCGGCAAGCTGGGGGCCCCCTTTACCGTTGAGCAGGGCCAGGAGGCCGCCCGTTACTGCGTCCTCAACCTGCTGGCAAATTTAGAGGCCGCCATTGGGGACCTTGATAAGGTAAAGCGGATCGTCAAGATGCTCTGCTTTGTGGCCGGCGCCGATACCTTCTACGATCAGCCCCAGGTGGCCAACGGCGGAAGCCAGCTCCTGGTGGACATTTTTGGGGAGGACCGGGGCCGCTGCGCCCGGTCCGCGGTGGGGATGAACGCCCTGCCGGGGAATATCCCCGTGGAAATAGAACTGCTGGTGGAAACGGAAAAATAAAAAACATGGATTATCACTTTGAGGGGGAAGGGGAGCTGGATTCCCCGGCCCTGGTTTACCACGAGGATATTATCGAGGAGAACCTGGAAAAGGCCCTGGCCATGGCGGGGGGGCCGGACCGTATGTGGCCCCATGTAAAGACCTTTAAAAGCGCCGCCATGGTGCGGCTCCTGAAAGAGCGGGGAATCCGGCGTTTCAAATGCGCCACCATCGCGGAGGCCGAAATGTGCGCCCAGGGCGGCGCGGATCATGTCCTGGTCTCCTACCCCCTGGTGGGCCCCAACATCGGCCGCTTTATCCGGCTGGGGCAGCGTTACGGGGGCTCCACCTTTTGGGCCGCCGGCGATGACCTGGAACAGCTTACCCTGCTGGGGGTCAAAGCCGCCAAGGCCGCCGGAACCGCGGCGGGCCGCGCCATCCCCTTCCTGGTTGACGTAAACCCCGGCATGAACCGCACCGGTGTGGCCCCGGAGGCCCTTAAGGACTTCTGCCTCCGGGCGGGGAAGATCCCCGGCCTGGAGCTTATGGGCCTCCACTGTTACGACGGCAACCTGGGCATCAAGGACAGCGGGGAGCGGGAAAGGGCGGTGGCGGAGGAAACAAAAAAAATCCTGGCCGTCCGGGACGCCGTGGAGGCGCAGGGCCAAAGGCTCCCCGTCCTGGTCATGGGGGGCACCCCCACCTTTCCCTTCCACGCCCGGAACGGCGCGGCCTTTCTTTCACCGGGGACCCTCTTTGTCCAGGACCACGGCTACGACGCCAAGTACCGGGACCTGGTCTTTAGCCCCGGCGCGGCGATTCTCACCCGGGTGATAAGCCGGCCCCGGCACGACCTCTTTACCCTGGACCTGGGCTACAAGGCCATCGCCTCGGACCAGGAGGGGGAGCGGGGCATCATCACGGACCTGCCCGGCGCCCAAAGCGAAACCCACAGCGAGGAACATTGGGTCTTCCGTCTGAGCGCCGGCCCCTGCCCCGCCATCGGAACCATCCTCCACGTCATCCCCACCCACATCTGCCCCACCACCGCCCTGTATCCGGGAGTCTACGTGGTCCGGGACCGCCGGCTGGTAAACTACTGGACCGTGGACGCCAGAAACCGCCGGATTCTTATTTAAAAGGGGGGGCCGCCTACCACGGACAAAGGGCGAAAGCCCATGGCTTTCGCCTTCCTCAGCCGCCGCAGCTTCCTTGGCCCCCCCTACGGCCGGGCCATGGTCCCGGCCTACCCCCCACGAATCCAAGTTTTTAAATAGCCTCGCCTTATTGTTTTTTAAGAATCATGGTAATATCATGGTAATATTTCTAAAATAGAAGGTATGATGGCGGTGTGGAACACTACACTACACGATAACGGCTTAGCTTCTTTTCTGGTAACAAAGAGCCGCTTTGGGTACCCCGCAGGGGACCGGACGCCGTTAGGCACGGGGCGTTGCCCCGTATATACTCAGGCCCCGGGAGACTATATCCCCCAGGCGCCGGTGAATGACCAGGCCCGTAAGCAGAACGGCAACCTGCCCGGTATGGGAGGCGTCTTCAATACCGTAAACCTCCACACCTACCACTACGCGGGCAATAACCCTGTCAAATACACGGACCCGGATGGGAGGGATTTGCATATTGTTGTTTCAAAAAGCCAGGGAACACTTACGGCTACTTACACAGCCAATCAAGATTACGATGACCAATATACTGAATATGTATCTAGAATAACGACAGCAACATCTTTTCGGGTTATTACAAATGTTGTAATGGGTAATCCTAATAACTTCACTTCGTCTGATACATCAAGGTTGCAGCCATCGTCTGGTGTATTTACTAATCCCACACAATTAGAGAATGGAACATATTCATTATCTGATGCAAGAGCCCCTTCTACTAACGTTAATCCAGCGCCAAAATATAAATATGGTGAACCTGGTGAAGGACTTTTTATCAATGTAACACAAATGCTGCCTGATAGTGCAACGGGTAAATTGGTCGCAGATACAGGATACATGATACACATAACGCCAAATAACTTTACGAATGGTTGTATTGGTATTCCCTATAGTGCCGATGAAGGTTCGGGTAGTAAATTAGGTGCACAATATAAAATGGATAAACTTGTGGATTGGTATAATATAGCTACTCGCCGGGGCGAGAATGCGACTATTACGATTACGGATTAATATTTTGGATTTGAGGTGATGTATGAAAGTATTATTGTTTGCTATGGCATTATTTTTCTTAGGGTATAATAATTCATATACTCAATCAAAAACTGTAGATGTATATGTCCCTAATAATCTCACAAAACATTCCTTTGATGAAAGTATTACGATTTACCGGATAAAAACAAATGAGTTCGGTATTATTAATTCAATTACGTCAATAAACAATGATGAATTTATCATTCCTGAAATTACGGTTGGCGAAGATGAGATACGGATTTGGTCTGATCGTGACGTTTATGCAATAAACATCATGAATATAGAAAATTCAAGCCTCTACGTGAAGGGCGGAGAGAGAAGCATTTATACAAGAAACGGGAACCAATTCATGGAAATCAAAATTCAGCCGGATAGTAAAACAATATTTGAACATGATGAAATATTCTTAACAAAAGGTGAAAACAATGTTTTACAAGATCACTTTAAGATAAACCCCAGTAATTTTTTCGGATATAATTATTCGGATAATACGCTCATTATTGATTATCGTTATGCAGATAATCCTAACTTCAAATATGTATATGAGAGGAAGGGTAATACTATTTTAGTAACCTATTTTTATAATATGGGCGAGTTCATAGAATATCCATCGAAAATAGAAATTCACGGGAATATTTATTCTTCAGAAATGAAAGTAAATATTATAAACTATTTTATTACAACAGGTGTGCGTAGTTTATTATCAGGAATATTGTTTCCACTATTCTTTCTTGAGAATCCTATCCTATAACCGGGCAGACGTACAAATATCTGGTATTGCCGCAGTTGGGGAATGCCAACGTAGGGGTGACAGATTGCTATGATTTAAATTGTCGGGAAAATTGGGTACTTTGGTCTGTGGGAATACAACTTCCATAATACTGATAGTGGCAAAAGATATAAAAAATCTCTGGCAAGTGATCAAGTTTTTGATCTAATTGTAATTAAATCTCATGTTACGCAGGGTTGACATAACCGCCCATGGGAATAATATGTGCTATTAGTGAACGACGCTCAAGCTCCTCCTCTGGAATGGCTCTCATCCCGGGGGACTGGATCTGTTTTACCGGGCTCGTGGATCACTTGCGCCGGACAGGCTGATCTTTACCGAAATATACGGGTTACAGTAAATAATAATTTACCCTCTCTGTATCCTTCTTAACCTTTTTTGATTATTTTGCATAAATAAAAAGAAATAAAAGTTAAAAAACTTGGCATTAAAATGATAATCATAACAAATATGAAGTATATAAGTAAGTCATTTATTCCAATGATAAATATATTAAAATTTATCTCAACATTATGATTAATGTTAGAAAGAATAGTCTTAATTAAATGAGAAATATAAATAATTATCATGATATATATTGGGGTAAAGAATATTATCGTTTTTCTCTTTATTATCACAAAAACAATTGGAAATAAAATGCCGATAGAAAAAAAGAATATTCTTTCTGGTTCAAAATTAACAGAAATAAAAATATTAAACCATAAAATGTAATATTCAATAAAATACCAAATAACAAAAACCATTATTTTATTCAAAGAAAAGGGGTTAATACCCCGCCACTTGAGGCGTAAAACTGGGGGTGTGTGGGATTTGTTTCCCTGCATACGCGAAGATTTCAAGGATAAATCTTCAATACCCTGCAGAATCCGGCGTACTTGAACACTGAATCCGATTTTATTTGAACAAGAATCCGGCAACATTTGAACGGTTACCTCTCTAAAAAAAGGATACCCCATACGTGCAAAACTTGCAAGTATGGGGAAAACACTACTGGTCCATGCCGCGCAAGCGGCTGTGCGTCTGCGGCGCATCTTGCTTTTCGGCGGCAGATCACTCCGCCAGAACTTTCCGCATAGACTCACCGGTGATGGCGTATTTGGGGGCGTTATGAATAACCCGGTCGAGTATGGCATCGGCAAGGGTGGAGTCGGGGAAAAGTTCGTGCAGCCGTATGGGGGAGTTGTCCGCAGATGATGAAGATGAGGGTTGAAGCGCAGTCATACCGCTGTTCAAAAAGTTCAAGGAGTTCCTGGGTTTCCTTAAGGGTGAACTTGCGCAAGCCCCAATCGTCAAGAATGAGGAACGGGACGGCGGCGGTTTTTTTCTGAAGGCCGGGTACCGGTTTTCTATTCGGACATCGGAGATTTTCATGAACAGATCCGGGACTCGGAAATACCTGACGGACGAGGGGTGG
>JAISQJ010000109.1 GCA_031274285.1 Treponema sp.
TTCCCGCGCCAGGGTCCAGTTCATGGCCCCGGTGTAGCGCTCCCACATACGGCTGTAACGGCCCCCGGCTTCCACCAGCGTATCGTGGGTTCCCTCCTCCGCGAGGCGCCCCTTGTCAATGACCGCTATTTTATCCGCCCCCCGCACGGTGGAAAGCCGGTGCGCGATGATGATCACTGTCTTGTTTTTCATCAGCTCCTCAAAAGCTTTCTGTATCATTTGCTCGTTTTCCGGGTCGGCGAAGGCCGTAGCCTCGTCCAGCACGATGATGGGGGCGTTTTTCAGGATCGCCCGGGCTATGACGAGGCGCTGCCGCTCCCCGCCGGAAAGGTGTATGTTCTTCGTGCCTATCACCGTGTCGTAGCCCTGGGGCAGGGCTTCCACAAAGTCGTGGCACCGGGCGGCCTTCGCCGCGGCGATCACTTCCTCCCGGCCCGCGTTCCTGTTGCCGATGAGGAGGTTGTCCAAAATACTCTGTTTGAAGAGAAAGACATCCTGAAAGACAAAGCTTACGATGGACATAAGGTAGTCGTTTGACATTTCACGAATATCGACTCCGCCTATCCTGACGGCTCCCTCAGCCGCCTCGTAGAACCGGGGAATGAGGTGGGCCAGGGTGGACTTGCCGCTCCCCGAGGGCCCCACCAGGGCTGTAACTTCCCCCTGGCGGGCGGTAAAGCTCAGATCCCGCAGGGCGACGGCCTCCCCCTCCCCGTTGTAGGTAAAGGTAACATGATCGAAGGACACCGAATATTCGGCGGCGGTCCTGGGGTTCTTCGCCTCCTTCAGGGGCGGGGTGTCCAGCACCCGGTCCATCCTTTCTATGCCGTTGAGTATCATCTTCCCGTTCTGGGAGACGTACAGTAATTTGGTGAAAGGCGTGGACAGGGAAACCGAAAAGATCAGGTAGAACACCGAGGCCAGGGCAAAGGCCCCGTAATCCGCCGCCCCCCCGGAGAGGAGGATGATCACCGGAATCAGGAAGATGTAGACCTGGTTGACGATCAGCATGAAAAAAACCATGAAAATTTCAAATTCTTTGGTGTAGTTGAGGCAGAAGGTTCCGTAGGTTTTAATGGTTTCGTAGAATTTGCGAAAGCTGTAAATGGTCTGGTTAAAGATTTTCACCACGGAGATTCCCCTCACATATTCCACCGCCGCATTGTTCATGTCCTCCAGGGAATTCTGGTACTGGTTTACGAAGATCTGCGCGTTCTTGCTGCCGAAGGCGATCATTTGGATCAGGTAACTTATGATGACGGGCACGAGGCTTGCCAGGCCCAGCCGCCAGTCAAAGGCAAAGAGTATCGCCAGGGTGATCACCGGCATGGCAAAGGAGCCCGCCAAATCGGGGAGCTGATGGGCGATAAAGCCCTCCAGCTTCTCGATATTTTCATCCACCACCTTCCGCAGCTTTCCTGTCGAATTTACGCTGTGGAAGCCCAGGGGCAGGGAGGCTATGTGCCGGGTAAACTCCAGTTTCAGGCCGTACAGGGTGGTGAAGGCCGCCACATGGGAACACATCAGGGCGGCAAAGTTGAGCAGTATCGCCGCAACGGCCCCCCCGCAGGCAAGCCAGCCGAGCCTTACCATATAGGCCCCGTCGAGGCCGCCCGGATCGGCGAAATGAATCACCAGTTCCCGGACCAGGTAGTAGACCGCGATGAAAGGGGTAAAAGACACCGCCGTACTCAGGGCGGCCAGGGTGCAGGCTGTTATAACCAGCGCCTTCTTCCGCAGGGCCAGTTCCCAGAGCCGGGCCATGCCGGTCTTATGGGCTTTCCGGTCCCCCCGGCTTGAGCCCCCGGCGGAACCCGGAGCGGGCTTTTTCGGTTCATTCACGGCTTACCCCCATCCCCAATAAATTTAACCACTGGACCTCACGGACAACACGGACTCTTTGTTTGAAATCTCTGTTTTGTCCGTGCAGTCCGTGGTTATTTTGCGGCTCCTCAGCCGGCAAGTTTCTTGCCCAGCTCATAACATTTTGAGCAGGCGTCCTGATCCGGCACGAGTTGGGTGATGAGCCCCTCTCCTTCAACACTGGCGCCGAGGCCCTTCATGCGCTCCGCCCAGGACTTCATCCACTGGCCGTCCCCCCAGTCGTAGGAGCCGAAGAGCGCCAGGGGTTTCCCGCCCAGTTCGGCCTGGGAGAGGCGGCCAATGAAGGGCTCCATTTCGGTCTCTTCCAGGGCCTCGTCCCCCATGGCGGGGCAGCCAAAGGCCAGGGCCTCGGCGGCCTTCACCATATCGGGCGTAACCTTTTCCACGGACTGTAAGGTAACTTCGGCGCCGCCGTCCCCCGCGCCCTTGGCAACTTGCTGGGCCATGGTTTCCGTGTTCCCCGTGCCGCTCCAGTAGGCGACTAAAATCTTTTTCATGCAGGTTCCTCCTAGTGGGTCATGTGATTGATGATAAATTGAATGGGGCTGTCAAAGGACGTCATGGTGGCGTACCATCCTTCGGCGGCCTTGATGGTTTCGAGGTCCCTTCCGTAACGGAAGTGGAAGTGCAGCATGGTAACGCCCGGCTCATCGGCCTCGGCGGGCAGGAAAATAAGATGCCGGTAGGGAATATTCTCGGCGGAAAAAAAGTGCCGCCACTTCCGCCCGCCTATGTCTATCTCCCCGCCGTCCTGGTATGCGGCCCTGTAGGCTATGCCGGACGTGCCGTTTGCCTTTGTCTGGGGCTCCTGAAAGAAGGTGACGGTCCCCTCCGCTATGTTCATGGCGGCAATGTCGCAGCGGTACGTGGGGCCGTTGAGGTAGCGGTCTCTAATCTCCGCCGGGGTCCTGCCCTCCATCTGGGCCAGCTCCGCATAGGCCTCTTCCAGGGCGGGATTCCCCAGGTAAGAGTAGAAATTGTTCCAGGTCCCCGTCCAGGGCCCAAACCGGGCCGGCGCGGGGGGCGAGGCGGCCTGGGAAACGGGAGCCGAGGTACAGCCGGCAAGCGCCAGGATCCCTCCCAGAATCACCGCATGAGTCAGATTCTTCATAACAAAACCTCCGAATAACTGATCGTTTGTATTAGTCTAGACTAACTAATGTTAGATTAAACTAATAACCATGTCAAGCGGGAGGAAGGAGGGGGAAGTCTCCCCCTACGCTCCAGCCTCCTCGGGCCTGCGGCCCTGCGGGGTCTTCCGCTACCCCCTCTGCGGGGGGAGCACGAAGGGCAGCCGCAGGCTGTCCGCGCAGAAATTTGGCCTGCTCCGGCGCAGAAAAATTCCCCGTTTACCATAAGCACCCTTCGCCTTTATGCGGAGGGGTGCTCCGCCGCCCCCGCAACGCCCCCAACGGGATTTAAGGGAATTTTATGATGATTTCTTCTATAGCCCCGTATCGCATTGACAAATACTTCCCGGCCCATTTTGTTGCGGTACCGGAGGCAGCCGCAGACGGTTCGCTCCTTATCACAAATACGCACGGGATTCCCGTCTATCCCGGCGGAGGCAAGCCCCAACTCCAGCAGGGCCGGTTCAACAAAGCAGGGTCCAGGGCATCGGCGTTTATTTTTTCCAAACCCTGAAATATCATAAAACTCAAGTTTTTGGAGGAAAAAATAACCACAAAGGCGCACGAAGGACACAAAGGAAAAAGGATGTTTTCTAAT
>JAISQJ010000187.1 GCA_031274285.1 Treponema sp.
CAGACATAAACCGATGAAAAATCTCATTTTTCAAGCCCCTTTGTGCGCCTTCGGCGCCTTTGTGGTTAAAATTTCCTGAGAATTCTTGGCACCCATATTCTATGGGTCAAGTTTAGCCCAAGGGGCGGGGTATTCAACCCCCCTTCGAATAAAAGGGGGAATGGATAGTCCGTCGGCGGACCGGCCATTCCTTTTTTTATGCCCCTGCCAATCGTAGCTTTCCCCGGTCCGGGGAACCTATACTCATACCATGGTTTTTTCAAAACTGAAATTTCGAAGGAATACCGTTTTCCTTTTCACATTCCTGGTCCTCTCCGACTGTTCCACCCTTTCCACGGGGCCGCAAGGTCCGGCGGAGGCGAAGGCCCGGATTACCGGGGTTTCGGATATAGAGCGCCCCCGGTTCCCGGATATTACGGCCATAAGGCCGCACTGGCAGGCCGCGGCGGGAAGCATCTCCGTCTCCGCGGGGCGGATCAGGGAAGGGCGGCTGGACTACTGGGCCCTCAGAATCGATCTGGACGGCGGGCCGGGGAATCAGATGCGGATCGTGGCGGGGGGCGGCGGCGATGCGGCGGCCGGCCATGTGCTAAGTACCTACGTGTCGAGTTTTGTCAGGGACCAGGGCCTCTGGGCGGGGATCAACGCCGTCCCCTTTGACCCTTCATCGGCCCGGGAAGGGGAGGATCGGCGGGTGGCGGGCCTTGCCGTTTCAGCGGGTCGGGTTATCGCCCCGCCGACAGCCCGTTTCGACGCCCTGGTGTTTTATGGGGACCGCGGGGCCGCCATCGTGAGCCAGGGGGACATTGACAGTTCCGGCCCCGTACCGCAGCATGGGGGGCGGGACATTCTCCACGCCGCCGGGGGCTTCCACCGTATTCTGCGGGACGGGGAGCTTACGGAGCGGGCCCGGCAAAGGCGGGCAGGACCCCGCCATGCCCGGAGCGCCGCGGGACTCTCCGGCAACGGCAGAATCCTCTACCTTATCGCCATCAACGGGGGCTTCCCCGGCAGGGCGGGGGCCACCGAAGCGGAAACCGCCCTGATTCTCAAAGCCCTGGGGGCCCAGGATGCGCTTAACCTGGACGGCGGCGGCTCCGCAGCCCTGGCCCTGCGTTTTCCCGCCGACGGCAATACCGACAGCAATGCTAACGGCAATACCGACAGCAATGCTAACGGCAATGCCGACGGCAATGCCGACGGCGCCGTAAGAATCCTCAACACCCCGGCCCACGCGGGTTTCCCCGGCCGGGAACGGGCGGTGGCGGTCTGCCTGGGCTTCGGGCCTTGAGTGCGTTGACAAAAAAACCGCCTTCCGGTAGCCTGTTTTTACGGTGCCGAATTTCTGTGTGAATTCAGATTCTCTCTCTCTCTCTCTCTCTCTCTCTAAATCATAGAAGAAAATTATCACTTTTACCGCAAAACCCTCATTCAGGGAAGGCCCAAAGGACCGCCGCCCTGGATACACCCTTTCCTTTGGAAAAATGCCGGATACTCCTTTATGGGGAAATTCCGGCTTTTTTATAGGGGCCTGCACAATGCGGACACCCCAAACCGCCCGGTAGGGCGACTAATCAACCGTAGCCCGCAAGCCGCCATTGACGGCAGGGCGGCGGCACGGAAAAAGGAGTTCTCCATGAAGAACTTTTTCAAGCTTGTTGGGCTTATTGCCGCGGCGGCGATAATTGTGTTGGCGGGGTGCCCCACTGATCCGGGCGGCGGCGGCACGGGCGGTCCTCCGGCAGCTACCGACGTAACGATTTATACCCTCAACGGAGAAGGAGAACTTGAGGAGTATACCGGTACCGGCTCGGAGCAGACCGTAACCGCCGAGATGTATCTACCGGCGGGTGATGATTCACCGGCGCCGAAATCTCTTGGCACTATCGGCAGCATTACAGCGGATGGAAAGCTGACCTTGAACATTCCGGAAACGGTTGAGGACGACAGCTTGTTCGACGGCGCCGTTGTTGGGATATCCGGTAAAATCGGATATTTCGACATAACGCCCAGTCTCACGTTGTATGCCGCCGACGGAAGCAGCTTTATTGATACTATTATATATACCACCACGGCAGGTTATATCGTTGGCTATTCATCTAGAAAGGGCTGGAATTATTGGGGGGATGATGATGCGGCGGTAACCGACATCTCCGCTTACAAGTGGGTGATAAATTAGTAAACGCAGGGTGACAGGAGTCACCTTTTTTGGCGGGCGGTTTAGCCCAGATACTGCCGGACCGCTTCGCCGATGGCGGTATAAATTTCCCGGCGCGTGGCGTCGTCGTGTTCCAGCAGGGTAAAGCGGAAGCCGGGGAGTTCGCTGGCAAAGCCGGAGAGGGGCACCACGCAGATCCCCGTGGAGGCCAGGAGCCAGTAGACAAAACGTTTGTCCGGCGCCACCCCCCTGGTTTTCTCCCGGATGTAGTCCTCCAGGGAAGGATCCTTTACCGGCAGGGTCCGGCTCCGGCCCCTGAGGTCCGCCAGGGCCGCGGAATCAAAAACCGCGCTGGCATAGAGGGCCCCCCTGGGCTTCACGATGGTAATGCCCGGTATCCCCCACAGGGCCCGGTAGGCTTCCTCCGCCCGCCGGGCGAACATTGCCGCCCGCCGGGCCAGATGCCCCGGATAGCGGCTGTCCGCCATGATGGCGGGGATGCAGAGCTGGGGGAGGCTGGTGGAGCAGACCTCCAGCCGCTTGGCGTCCAGGAGGCTCCTCACATACGCATCAAAAGAGGGGTCCGCATGGCGGTTGTAGACCTCCGCCCAGCCGCAGCGGGCACCGGGCCAGGGGACTTCCTTGGAGAGGGAACGCAGGGCAATGCCCGGCGCCTCCCCGATCACCTGGGAAAGGGCCGCGGTCTCCTCCCCGCCGTACACGATGTTGGCGTAGGTCTCGTCGCAGATAATAAAGAGGTCGTAGGTTTTGGCGATCCGCACAAACTGCCGCAGTATTTCTACGGGGTACACCGCGCCGGTTGGGTTATCGGGATTTATCAACAGTATCCCTGCTACCGCATCGTTGTAGCGGACCTTGAGTTCCACATCCTCCATGTCGGGCATCCAGTTGTTGGCCGGGTCCAGCCGGTAGGTTAGATGCTCGTAGCCCGAATGGGCCGCCTCGGCGCTGGAGAGGGTGGAATAGGCGGGGCTGGGCCCCAGGACCCGGGCCTCCCGCCTGAGAAAGCCGAAAACCTTGGCCACCGCGTCCCCCAGGCCGTTAAAAAAAAGGATGTCCTCCCCGGAGACCTTGGCGGGTTCCACCAGGGCCTCTGGCGGGGTCCCCGGGGAACCGGGTTCCAGGACCGGCCGCCGGTTCACCTGTTCCGCCAGGAATTCCCTGGTCCCCAGGGCCCCTTCAGTTTCGGAATAGGCATAGGACAGATCCTCCGCCGCCTTTTCCCGGACAATATCCTTGATCCAGGGGGCCACGGGTTCCCCTTTCTTTACCGGGTCCCCGATATTCTCCCAGCGAATGGGTATCCGCCATTTTTCAAGACTCCGGGCAAAGCTCACAATCTCCCGAATTTCGTATTTTAGTTTCCCCGCTCCGGGGTGGAGTATGTCCCGCCGCATGTTTCCTCTTGTGTCCGCCCAGAGCGGGCATTAATCCTTCCAGGGGAAGATAAAACTTTTAAGGGTCCGGGTGCCGGTTTTTTCCCGCTCCTCAATAAGCAGGGCGTCCCAGGGAATCTTACGGCGTTTGGCGGCAGCCGTATTGGTGTCCGCAAGTGCGGCCGCGTTGGCCTCAATCCAGTCGTATTTTAATAGACGCAGCCGCAGGGCCTCGTCCAGGTACAACAGTATCCCCGCGGGGCCGGGAAAAAGAAAGGCCAGCAGCACCGACAGGACCAGGAGCACTAAATTGTGAATAAAGCTAAAGACGCAAAAACCGGGGTTATCGAAAAAGAAGATAAAGCTTTTTTTCAGAGCCTTGGAAAGCTTGGTATCCAGCCGGGAGCGGATGGCAAAGAAAAACTGGAAAGACAGGACCCCCACCACGGTGGTCCAGAACACCACCGCGGCCAGAAAAAGCCCGAACAGCGAACTGGTCCCCAAATACCAGGGAATGATCAGGGTGGTTAGAAACCAGAGGACAAAAATCAGGCCCCCCATCACCAGGCCCGCGGGCCAAAGGGCTTTGAGGTTGCGGAAGAAATCCCCAAACCCAAAGGAGCCGTAATCGGAAACGCTTTTAAGTGAGTAGGCCGCGGCCGCCAGGTACACCGAGCACCACAGGATGCCAATCAGCATGGAGGCCACCGACAGGACCGGCACGGAAAGGAGCAGTCCCGGAATGAAAACCGGGAAGGCCACGCTGGCAATAAAGCCCAGGTTCAGCAGGGCCACCCTAAAAAGGTTGTCCCAGAGGTCAAAAAAAGTCTTCTTGATTAAGAATCCAATCATTATCCTATGATATTGGATAATCCCCCATCTGTCCATTGCATAAAAAAATGCCGATACTGTATAGAAGTTATACCGGATTGGGAAGGAGCGGACATGCCAAAGAAACACCTGGTGTACATAGGATCAACTCTGGATGACCTGAAGGCCGAGAGCCGGGAACTCTTCCGGGTTATTTTGGAACTGGGCCATATCCCGGTCCAGGCGCCCCGGAACGGGGATGATGAGGCGGACCGGGCCCTGATAAACAAAACTATCAGCGAATGTGACTACTTTATCAGCCTGGCGGCCCACCGGTACAGTGAGGAAGGGAAGCCCAGCCCCCTGGAGGCCGAATACAACCAGGCCCTGAACTGCGCCGTCCCCGTGATCGCCCTGATTGTGGATGAGGACGCCCGCTGGCGGGCCAATAAAAAGGAAACCAAGCCGGGCCAGATCCGTAAACTCAACGATTTTAAGAGCAGCCTCCGCAAACATCCCCACGGCGCCTGGTCCAACACCCAGGAGCTTTGCCAAAAAGCGCAGAATCTGCTGATCCGGGAGATCAACCTCCGGCCCCGACCGGGCTGGGTTCCCGGCGGCGAGGGGATTAACCCGGCGGTGGCCAACGAGCTGGCCCGGCTGGGAGCGGAAAACGGGGAACTCAAGCGGCGGCTTGGGATTGAAAGCGGGGACCTGGTCAGCCGGTTGCGGGAACAGCTTAAACACGCGGTCAAGGTGCTGGCCCTGAACCGGGCGGTCCTGAGCTTCTACTACGAAAATGGCAAGACCTGGGAGAATACCCGGAAATTCCGCTACCTGCGGATCTTCAAGGTCCTGGCTCCGGAACTCTACATCGGCAAGACCACCGCGGATATTTCCCACTTCCTGGGGGGAGTCCTGAATCCTGACCTTAAGCGCACGGTGCGCAAGGATTTCCCCACCCCTTCCAACACGGTCAAGAAGATCATGGCCGACTTCGCCCTGCTCAAACTGACCAGGTGCGCGGGCGGGGACCCGGCCCTGGGATCGGACAGCGAACTTTGGGAGATTACCGAATACGGAAAGGAGCTTTACGCGGTATACCGGCTGCGGCAGCTTGAAAAGCCCATTGAACGGCTGACGGCCCAGGCGGTTCAAAGGACCGAAGAGGTTCCGGCCCCGGCGGAGACGGAAGCGGAAGAGCCTGAGCCCCCTAAGCGGCGGGGAAGGAAGAAGGGGGCCTAGAACTTTGTTAATCGACCCCGCCAGGGGTTTCTTTTGAAATCTTTCTCGACATAAATTGCAAATTTGTTTATTATTCTTGGTATGTTAACTTTTTCTGATTACATTGCCAACTGGCCGGATCTCCCCTGGACCAATTTTGCCGCATGGCTGGAGGGGATAGGGGAAAAATGGGCGGAACGGATCGCCGTCATGTACCGGGCCGGTGGACAGAAAGTATTTACCCGCTGGACCTATGGTTACCTTGCCGGGGAGTGCCGCCGGATAGGCCGGGGCCTCCTGGCCGCGGGACTGGTCAAGGGGGACCGGGTGGTCCTATGGGCGGAGAACCGCCCCGAATGGATGGCCCTGTGGATAGGTACGGCGGCCGCGGGGCTGGTCATCGTGCCGGTGGATTTTCTGGTTTCCGAAAAAGAGTGCCGCAATATCATTGAAATAACCGGGGCCAGGGCCCTTTTCTATTCCGGCCGCAAGAAGAGTTTTGCCGACGCCCTGGCGGGGGACGGCATTAACCTGGATGTTAAGGTCTGCATCAGCGGCGGGGAGACGGCGGGGGGAGACTTCCCCGGCGGAACCAACACCCCTACCAACGGCGCGGGCAGGGAATGGGCCGATTTCGGCGCGGATGCGGGAAAGGCGGCCCTGCCCAAGGGTACCGATATTGACGGGTTGGACCCGGTTTCCATCGTATTCACCTCCGGCACCACGGGCTTTGCCAAGGGAGTCACCCTGCACCACCGGGGGATCCTGGCCAATACCAATGCGGCCATCCTCCAACTGCGGGCCTACGAGTGGGACGTATTTATCAATGTCCTGCCCCTGCACCACACCTACCCCACCACCTGTTCCTTCATGGCTCCCCTTAGCCTGGGGGCCGCCACCATCATTGTGGAAAAACTGATAGGCAAGGTGGTGGTGGAGGATATTCGGGACGGCAAGGGGACCTTCCTCATCGCCGTGCCCCTGCTCTACGACAAGGTTATGGTGGCCCTGGATCAGGGTTTCCACAAACTCAACCCCCTCTTGCAGGGAATCTTTAACCGGCTGCGGAAAATTTCCCTGGACCGGGCCAATAAGGGGAAGATCCGTTTTGGCCGGATTGCCCTTTGGCTTATCCGCAAGAAGGCGGGGCTGGCGTCCATCAGGATGGTAGTGGCCGGCGGCGGCCCCCTCAGCCCCAAGACCGCGGACTTCTTCGACTCCTTCGGCTTTAACATGGTCCACGGCTACGGCATGAGTGAGAACAGCCCCCTTATCAGCGTTAACACCCCCTGGCGCCGCCGCAATGTCTCGGTGGGGCTTCCGGTTAAGTACACCCAGGTGCGGATCGATGATCCCGACGATGAGGGCCGGGGCGAAATTGTGATTAAATCCCCTTCCATCATGCTGGGCTACTACAACAACCCGGAGGCCACCGCGGAGGTACTTACCGGGGACGGCTGGCTTAGGACCGGGGACCTGGGCTACCTGGATGAGGACGGTTTTATCTATATCAACGGCCGCAAGAAAAACCTGATCGTCAGTTCCGGGGGCAAGAACGTTTACCCCGAGGAGATCGAATTCCACTTTAACGGCTCCCGGGTTATCGGGGAGATTCTGGTCCTGGGCAGAAAGGAGGCCAGTTTCGGCGGGGAACAGATATTCGCCGTGGCGGTCCCCAACTTTGAAGCCCTGGCCCAGGACTACCCCGGTCGGGAATTGGACGACGGCTTTTTACGGGGTCTTATCAAAAAGGAAATTGAGGAGGCTAACCGGCACTTGGCGGGCTACAAGAAGATCGTTGACTTTACCCTGCGCCGGGAACCCTTTGAAAAGAACGCCCAGCAGAAGATCCGCCGCTTCCTGTACCAGGATTACGCGAAGTAGCGCCGTGGTTACACTAAAACGGTATCAGACATGCTTGCGCTATCCACCACCAAAGGTGGTGGATAGCCGATTTTAAGCAATTTTTTTTACTTTTTCCCGCCCAGCGTAAAGACTTTTTTGTAGTAGTCATTTTCGGGATCGACCGTAAGGGTTTTGTCGCTTACGATGAAAGTATCGAAAAACACATCATCAAATTCACCTTGATTGTTCTCGAAGGTGTACGAACCGAATTCCGTATCCCCGTCTTCATCTGTACTGATGACCAGGTTACCCATAAACGCCAGCTTGCTGCCGTCATCTGCGATCCATTCTCCCGCCAGCGCCTTTGGGGTGGTGGTTTTTGCATCTTTGGTAAGAGAAAATTCCAAGCCCAGAATATTGATTTTAATGGTCTTCCCGCTGAGGTTAAAGATCACATCGCCGTAGCCTGTATCAATTGTTCCGACGTTTTTTTCGAACACATAAGGCGACATACCATTCCCGAGTGCATCCAGACCTATCTTTCCACCGTAAAATACAGCGGTGACGGTTTCCCCCTCTACCACCGTGGTCCAGGTGCCTTCGAGTGGATCCTTGCTGCCACACCCCGCGAGAACAAAACCGAACACCAGCAATAGTGCCAGCACTCTCACAAAAACAAAACCGTTTTTCTTCACTATTTACCCTCCTATGGTAAAACCCTTTAACATAGTTACATTGAACAGTGTTTAGCAAATATTGTCAATAAATATACCAAAAATGTTTATAAATGCCATAATTTTTGCAATGTCCGTTTAACGGAATATGCATGCCCTGCACTCAAAACAAGTCCTACTGGCTTTTATCCTATTAGTGGGAAGCCCCACAAGGACGGATGTACGGGGGTTAAGTTTAGCGCCATGGCGCGAAATTTTACGGTCAGCGGATCTTCGCGCCCAAACTGAACATTTCCGGGGACTGCCCCCGCTTAACTTTGGCCGGGTTCCGCGGGCAGGGCGGGCTGCTGCTTAGACCGGTTTGTTTAAGTCCCGCCGCCGGGGGCTTCTTTCCTTTTTGCCAGGATGGTTTCCGCAATCTCCGCAAAGCCGTCCCCGCAGTCCAGGGTGGACACATAGGCGGGGAGGTTTTGCAGCAGGTCCCCGTATTTTCGTACATTGGCTACGCCGCAGGCCAGGGGGAAACGGGCAAACATGGGTTCATCATTGGGGGAGTCCCCGACAAAAACCACCTCCCCGTCCCCGGCGCCGCATCTCCAGCCGAAGCGCTGGGAAAGAAACCGTTCCGCCATGGAAAGTTTATCGTAGTTCCCCATCCAGATATTTACATGGATGGAGGAGACCTTGGCTTGGGCCCCCTCCTCCACCGCCAGGTCCCGGACCCGCCGGGCAACGCTTAGGGGGAGGATGGGCTCCTCCTCGGCGAAGTCCAGGGCCAGATCGTAGAGCCGGGAGAACTGATCCTTGGCGATCCGGAGTTGGGGGAACTCCCCGAGGGCCCGGTCCCTGATCTTCGCCAAAACAGGGTGATCGTTTCGTATGGCCTGGGGATGGTAGCCGGCCTTGAGGACCGGGGATCCGCCTCCGTTCTCCGCCCGTTCCTCCCAAAAAGCCAGGGCCCCGTTCTCCCCCACCACCCCGTCCACGGGCCACTCCCGGGCGATAAGGTCGCACCAGCCCGCGGGCCGGCCGGTCACGGGGATCACGCGGAGCCCCGCCTCCTTGAGCTTCCACAGGCTGGTATAGGCGGAGGCCAGGAGTTTTCCTTCTCTGGTCAGGGTGTCGTCAATGTCCATGAGGACGCAGCGGATACCCGCGGCTTCGGCAGGGCTCATTTCACGTATGGGTTTCATGCCCTAGGCCCAGCGCCAGGCGCCGATGTTACGTTTCGTGTAGTCAAAGGCTACCCCCACCTTGTAGAGCTTCTTCCCGCTCCCCTCCCAGGGTAACAGGTACTCTTTGCTTCCTATCTGTTCCAACGCTTCCTCCGCAAGCCGCTCCGCACCCCCCTCCCCCAGCTTGAACTCAAAACAGTATACCCGCTCCTCCGTCTCTACCAACGTGTCTATCCTCCCGGCCCCTATCCTTACCTCCGACCGGTCCCGTAAGCCCAGCATCCTGAATATCAGATGTATTATTGTCTGGTAATACTTCTCCTGCTTTATCTGTATGTCATAGGGTATCGACGCCAAAAAGGGGATCAGCGCGCCTATCACTCCGTCTATGTCCCCCTCTTCAAACGCCTCGGACAGTTTCACCGTCAGCGTCTCCTTCTCCCCCTCCGGCGCCTTTATATACGTCCCCAGCAGCGCATCCGCAAAAGAGGCCCGCACCTCGTCATTCGGATAATCCAGCGTATACTGCTGCCGCCTTTCATCGTACCCGCTCACCGTCAAATACCCCGTCTGGTACAGTACCGCTACCGCACTCAGGTTCTCCGCATCATATCGCCGGAAATCATTATAGGCCACCTTTAGATTCTCCAGATTCGTTAGGTCGATGTGCTGGTTCTCTATCAGCCTGATAAGAAAGGCCGGCGTCCCCGTCTCAAACCAGTAAGGCTGAAACCTCCCCCCGGACTCAAAGTGTTTCAAGAGCCCGAAGGGGTTATAGACCGTGAGGGGTTTTTCCGAAAACCGATAGCCGTTGTAAAACCGCTTGAGTTCCCCAAGGTAGTCTTCCCGGCCGCAGCCCCTATGCCGCGCCGCTTCCTCGATGTCCGGGGCAAAGACCCCCTCCAGTTCCTCCTGGGTGATGCCGCAGAGATCCGCATAGCGGGGGTCCAGGGTAAGGTCCATCAGATTATTTAATTCCGAAAAAACGCTTACCTGGGCGAACTTGGTAACCCCGGTGAGGAACACAAACTTGAGAAATTCATCGGAGGACTTGAGCACGCCGTAGAAGGCCTTGAGTTCGTTTCGTATGGCCTCGTGAATATCCTTGTCCTGTATCGTAGTTAGGAGGGGCTTGTCGTACTCGTCGATGATGACGGCAACCCGCTCGCCGTTTTTTTGGCGCAGGTCCCGGATCAGGTTGCCGAATTGATCGGGGGCCAGGCTGCCCCGCAATTCCAGGCCCGCGGCGGCGGCCTGATTCTGCAGCAGGTTATGCAGGAACAGCTTGAGGGTGCCGACCCCTTCGCCGAAGTTGCCGGGATTCAAGTCCAGCCGTATGACGGGGTACTTTTTCCAGTCCCAGTCCAGTTGCTCCAAGGCAAGTCCGCCAAAGAGTTCCCGGCGGCCTTCAAATACCGCCGCCAGGGTGGAGCAGAGCAGGGACTTCCCAAAACGCCGGGGCCGGGAAAGAAAAAACGTCTTCCCCGAACCGGCTATAAGCCGGTGGATCTGCGTGGTCTTATCCACATAAATACAGTTATCTTCCCGAATTCCCGCAAAATCCTGTATGCCGATGGGATACTTTCTAACACTCATTGCCTTAGTTTAGCACAAACGGGCCGGGGGCTGCATAGCGGGCCTACATGATCTGCTCGTCTATGGGTTTGCCGGAGGGCACCATGGGGAGTACCTTCTCATCCTTGCCGATGACGGCGTTGATCAGGGCCGCCCTGCCCGCCGCCAGATCCCCGGCGGCGCTGCCCAGGGCCGCGGTAAAACCTTTGCGATCCTCCGCCCGGTAGCCGGGAATTCCGTAGGCCTCCGCCAGTTTTACAAAGTCGGGGAAGCCGCTTAAATCGGACTCGGAGTAACGGCCCTCGTAGAAGAAGCTCTGCCACTGCCGCACCATGCCCAGGGTGGAATTGTTAAACACGATGATAAGCACCGGCAGCCGGTGGTTGCTCAGGGTCCCCATCTCCGCGCAGTTCATCCTGAAGCAGCCGTCCCCGGTAAAGAGGACCACGGGCCGCCGGGGGTTCCCGGTCTTGGCCCCCAGTGCTGCGCCCAGGCCGTAGCCCATGGTTCCCAGGCCGCCGCTGGTCAGGAAGGAGCGGGGACGGTGGGCCGGGTAGAACTGGGCGGTCCAGATCTGGTGCTGTCCCACATCGGTTACCGCAATGGCGTCGTAGCCCAGGGCCCCGGCGGTCTCCTCGATGATGAACCGGGGATGGAGCGCGGCCTGCTTGCCCGCGGCCTCCCTGCTGTGGGTTTGGGGGATGTGGGTCTTCCACTTTTCAATTTCCCCGTTCCATTCCGTGGGGACCTTGGGGGGAAGCCGTTTCAAAAGCCGGCCCAGGGTATCCTTCAGGTCCCCGATCACCCAGGCCCGGGCGGAAACATTCTTGTTCACCTCCGCGGGATCAATGTCAAAGTGGAGGACCTGGGCGGTCTTGGCGAACATATCGGTTCTGCTGGTAACCCGGTCGGAAAAGCGGGCGCCGATGGCCACCAGGAGGTCCGCCTTCTGGGCCGCCTTGTTGGAGGCCACGGTGCCGTGCATGCCGATAAGGCCGGTGCAGAGCCGGTGGTCCTGGGGGAAGCCGCCGATGCCCATGAGGCTTAAGGCCACCGGGGCGTTGAGCCGCTCCGCCAGGATGGTCAATTCCTGGGAAGCCCCGGAGATGATCACCCCGCCCCCGGCATAGAGCACCGGCCGCTTGGCCTCCATGAGCAGCGAGGCCGCCCGGTCGATATCTTCCGCGGTAAAGGTGGCCCGGCTGTTCCGTTCCTCCAGGCGGCGGGAGCGGGCGGCCATTACCGCATCACCGGCCGCATCCGCTTGCTTGTCATCCCCTGGGAGGCGGCGGGGAATCCATTCGGCGCTGAGGGCGGTAATGTCCTTGGGGATATCGATAAGTACCGGCCCGGGCCGGCCGGAGGAGGCGACCGCGAAGGCCTCCCGGATCACTTCCGCCAGTTCATCCACCCTTTTCACGATCCAGTTATGTTTGACGATGGGCATGGAGATCCCCGCGATATCTACTTCCTGGAAACTGTCCTTGCCCAGGAGCCCGGTGGGGACGTTGCCGGTAATCGCCACCAGGGGAACCGAATCCATGGCCGCGGTGGCGATGCCGGTGACCAGGTTGGTGGCCCCGGGCCCGGAGGTGGCGATGCAGACCCCTGCCTTGCCGGTGGACCGGGCGTAACCGTCCGCCGCATGGGCGGCGTGCTGTTCGTGACTCACCAGGATGTGCCGGATCCGGTCCCGGGCCCGGTAGAGTTCATCGTATATATTAAGCACCGCGCCGCCGGGGTAACCGAACACCGTATCCACTCCCTGCTCGGCGAGGGCCTCAATTAAAATACGGGCGCCCGAATATTTCATGGTCCTATGCTCCCCGCAGTACTACTGCTGTTATCGTTGAAGACGGCCCCGGCGGCGGCGGAACTTACCTGCCGCGCGTAGCGGGCCAGATAGCCGGAACTTACCTTGGGGGGCAGGGGCTTCCATTGTTCCCGCCGCCTGGCGATGACGCGGTCGTCCAGTTCTGCGTTGATGGAACGGCCTTCAATGTCGATGCTGATTAGGTCCCCCTCCTCAAGAAGGGCGATGAGCCCCCCCTCCGCCGCTTCCGGGGAAATGTGGCCGATGGCGGCGCCCTTGGTGGCCCCGGAGAAACGTCCGTCGGTGATCAGGGCCACCTTGTCGTCCAGGCCCATCCCCGCCAGGGCCCCGGTGGGGGCCAGCATTTCCTTCATCCCCGGCCCGCCCTTGGGTCCCTCGTAGCGGATGACGATCACATCCCCGGCTTTTATCCTGCCGGCCATGATGGCGTCAAAGGCGTCCTCCTCGCCGTTGAAGATCCGGGCGGGGCCGCGGGAAGCGAGCATGCCGGGGGCCACGGCGCTGCGCTTTACCACGCAGCCGGCGGGGGCAAGATTCCCCCGCAGCGCGGCCAGGCCGCCGGTGGCGGAGTAGGGATTCTCCAGGGGCCGGATGATCGCCGTATCCCTGTTGGCGGCGATCCGCTGGCCCGCATAGGCCCGGCCCTTGAGGGCATCCCCCAGGACGCCGTAGACCGTGGGGGCCCCAAGGTCCACCAGATTCTTCTTGCCCAGTTCCAGCAGCACCGCGGGGATTCCCCCGGCGGCGTGAAGGTCCTCTATGGCGTCGTGCCCCGCGGGGGCCAGACGGCAAAGATTCGGCGTTACCGCGCTTACCTGGTTCAGGAGATCCAGGTCCAGCGTAAAACCCGCCTCCCGGGCGATGGCGGGCAGGTGCAGGGCCGTGTTGGTGGAACAGCCCAGGGCCATGTCCAGGGCCAGGGCGTTACGGAAGGCGGCCCCGGTTAACACCGAGCGGGGGCGGATGTCTTTCCTAAGAATCTCCATGATCGCAAGACCGCTGTGCTTGGCCAGGCGCAGGCGTTCCGCCATCACCGCGGGGATGGTGCCGTTCCCCGGCAGGGCCATGCCCAGGGCCTCGGTGACGCAGTTCATGGAGTTGGCGGTAAACATCCCCGCACAGGAACCGCAGCCGGGACAGGAAAGGTCCTCCAGGTCAAGGAGTTCCCCCTCCCCCATCTTCCCCGCGGCCACGGCCCCCACGGCCTCGAACATGCTGGTAAGGGTGAGGGGCTTCCCGTCCCGACGGCCCGCCAGCATGGGACCCCCGGAAACCACAATCCCCGGCAGGTTAAGCCGGGCCGCGGCCATGAGCATGCCCGGCACGATCTTGTCGCAGTTGGGAATGTAGATCACCGCATCGAAACCGTGGGCCATGGCCATGCACTCGATGGAGTCGGCGATCAGTTCCCTGGTGGGCAGGGAGTAGCGCATCCCCTCGTGGCCCATGGCGATTCCGTCGCATACCCCGATGACCGGAAAACTTACCGGCACTCCCCCCGCCAGCCTGACCCCGTCCGCGGCGGCCCTGGCTACGGTGTCCAGGTGCAGGTGCCCCGGAACGATTTCGCTCTTGGATACCGCAATGCCGATAAGGGGGCGCTTGAATTCCTCCTCGATAAAGCCCAGGGCCTTAAAGAGGGACCGGTGGGGGGCGCGGGCCATGCCCTGTTTGACTGAATCACTGCGCATCATAAACCGCCTATGGCGGCAACCACCGCCTCGCCCATGGCCCTGGTACCGATAATTTTTTCCCCGGCGCCGCCGCCCCGGCCGGCAATGTCCCTGGTCCTAAGTCCCCGGTCAAGGACCGTGTTTACCGCGGCCTCAATTTCCCGGGCTTCCCGTTCCAGGGCAAAGGAATAACGGAGCATCATGGCGGCGGAAAGAATCGTTCCCAGGGGGTTGGCCATGTCCTGCCCCGCAATGTCCGGCGCGGAACCGTGGATGGGCTCGTACATGCCCATGGGACGGCCGCCTTTGGCCAGCGGGGCCTCGGGGCTTCCCAGGCTGGCGGAGGGCAGCATGCCGATGGACCCGGTAAGCACCGAAGCCTCGTCGGAGAGGATGTCCCCAAAGAGGTTGCTGGTAACGATGACATCAAACTGGCCGGGGGCCCGGACAAGCTGCATGGCGCAGTTATCCACGTACATGTAACTGGTCTCGATATCCGGGTAATCCCTGCTGACCACCGAGGCCACCTCCCGCCAGTACCGGGAGGATTCCAGCACATTGGCCTTGTCCACAATGCAGAGCTTCTTCCACCGCGCCGCGGCCGCCGCATAGCCCGACCTAAGCACCCGCTCGATCTCCGCCCAACTGTAGGTCTCCGTGTCGAACGCCGCGCCGGGGCTGTGGCCGTTGGAACTTTCCTCGATGCGGCCCCGCTTGCCAAAGTAGAGGCCCCCCGTAAGTTCCCGGACAATAAGGAGATCGAAGGCGGCCTTCCCCTCCGGATGGCCGACGGCCAGCGCCTCGTCCTTTAAGGGACAGGCGGCCCTGAGCTGAGGCAGCAGTACCGCGGGCCGCAGATTGGCAAAGACCTCAAGGCCGGAGCGCAGACCCAGCAGGGCCCGCTCGGGCCGCAGATGCCCCGGCAGGTCTTCCCACTGGGGTCCCCCCACGGCCCCCAGGAGCAGGGCGTCGCACTGCCTGGCCGCATCCAGGGTTTCCGGGGGCAGCGGTTCCCCGCAGGCATCAATGGCCTTGCCGCCGGCCATAAGTTCCACGTAGTTAAACACATGGCCGTACTTATCGCCAACCGCATCCAACACTTCCGCGGCCGGCCCTGTCACCTCCGGCCCAATCCCGTCTCCGGGAACCAGGGCTATAGAATAGTTCATCGTTTCCCCCCTACAGGTAGACCTTAAATTTCCGCTCAATATCTCCAATCAGCTTGTACTCGATGGAATCCACCAGGGCCGCCCGGCTGGCGTCGATGATATCCTCGCTCACCCCCACGGTGCTCCAATGATCCTGCCCGTCGGTGGATTGGATAAGGACCCGTACCTTGGCCGCGGTGGCCGCGGTCCCGTCAATGACCCGCACCTTAAAGTCCTCCAGCCGTACCTTTGCCAGTTCCGGGTAAAACCGGAACAGGGCCCGCCGCAGGGCTCCGTCCAACGCGTTGACCGGACCATTCCCCTCGGCCGCGGCGATCTCGTCCTGGCCGTCCACCCAAACCTTTACCCACGCGTGGGAGCAGGCAATCGCTTCCCCGGTGGGATGTTCGCTCCCCACCCGGTAGGCCAGAATCTCAAAGAGCGGTTTATGCCGTCCAAGCTCCCGGCGCACCAGCAGTTCAAAGCTGCCGTCCGCGCCGTCAAAGGCCCAGCCCGCGGCTTCCAGTTCCTTCAGCCGGGCCGCCAGCGCGGCTATCACCGGGTGATCCCTGGTGACGGCGGGGTCGATCTTCTTTGCCCGCTCGGCAATGGCTGAACGGCCCCCCACCTCGCTCATCAGGAAATGCCGGTCGTTCCCCACCAGCGCGGGATCGATATGCTCAAAGGAACGGCGCAGCTTGAGGATGCCGTCGGCGTGCATTCCCGCCTTGTGGGAAAAGGCATGGGAGCCCACGTAGGGCATTTCTTCGGGCAGGGCCACGTTGGCAATCTCCGCCACGGCCCGGCTGATCTCGGAGAGCCGCCTCAGCTTCCCCTGCGGGAGGCAGGACATGCCCAGCTTGAGTTCCACGCTGGGGATCAGGGCCGCCAGGCAGGTGTTGCCGCAGCGCTCCCCAAAACCCAGCAAGGTCCCCTGCACATGCCGGGCCCCGGACTGCAGGGCGGCGATGCTGTTGGCCGCGGCCAAGCCGCCGTCGTTATGGGCATGGATGCCCACGACTCCCCCCAAACCTTCCAGGGGGGAAAGGGCGGCGGCCAGGGCGGCCGTTTCCTCCGCGGCCCGCAGGCCGTCCTTCACCGTATCGGGAAAGGCCCCGCCGTTGGTGTCGCAGAGCACGATCGTATCCGCCCCCGACTCCGCGGCCGCCCTGACGCTGGCCAGGGCGTATTCAGCGTTCCCCAGCCAGCCGTCAAAGAAATGTTCCGCATCGTAGATCACCCGCCGGCCCTCGGCCTTGAGGAAAGCCACGGTCTCGGCGATCATATCCAGGTTCTCCTTCAGGGAGGTCCGCAGTATCTCGGTAACATGGAGATCCCAGCTTTTGCCGAAGATCACCACCGTTTCCGTGTCCGCGTCCAGGAGGCTTTTAAGCTGGGGGTCCTCCCCGCAGGGCAGGCCCTTCTTGCGGGTGGCGCCAAAGGCGCAGAGCCTTGCGTTCTCCAGGGGCAGCTCCCTGGCCCGGCGGAAAAATTCCAGGTCCTTGGGGTTGCTTCCGGGATTCCCCGCCTCGATCAGGGCGATACCCAATTCATCCAGGGCCCTGGTCAGTTCCAGCTTGTCCTGCACGGAAAAGCTGATCCCCTCACCCTGGGCCCCGTCCCGCAGGGTAGTATCAAGGACCTCAACCTGGGCCGTCACTTCCCGGCCCCCAGTTCCCACTCCATGGCATTGATCGCCGCCAGGTATGCCTTTATCGAGGACTCCACCACATCGGTGGAAAGCCACCGGCCGTTGTAGCGCCTGCCCTCCCAGGCGATCTTCACCATGGTCTCCGCCTGGCTGGATGAACCGTCGGTAATGGCGCCGATCTCGTAGAGTTCCAGTTCCGGGGCCTTGCCGGTGATGTGGTTGATGGCCAGGAAGATGGCGTCGATGGGACCGTTCCCCAGGGTAACCAGTTTTTTGCCTTCCCCGTTTTTGTTTACCAGCCTGATGGTACCGCTGGCCCCCAGGGCGGAGCCGGTGTTCACCGCCCAGTGATCCAGCTTCCAGGTTTCCGGCGCCGCGGCCGCGGCCCCCATCACCAGGGCTTCAATATCCCGGTCGCTCACCAGTTTCTTCTTGTCCGCCAGTATTTTAAATTCCGCAAAAACCGATTCCAGAGTCTCCGCATCAACAGTCAGCCCCAGGTCCTCAAGCCGGTCCTCAAAGGCATGCTTCCCGGAATGTTTTCCCAGGACCATGCGGTTCTTGGGTATGCCGATAGACTCCGGAGTCATGATCTCGTAGGTGGCCCGGTTAACCAGCACCCCGTGCTGGTGTATCCCCGCTTCGTGGGCAAAGGCGTTTTCCCCCACGATTGCCTTGTTGGGCTGCACCTTGACTCCGGTCACCTGGGTAACCATACGGCTTGCGGTGTAGATCTGAGTTGTGTCGATCCGGGTTTCCGCGGGCAGGATATCCCGCCGCACCTTCAGGGCCATGACAATTTCTTCCAGCGAGGCATTCCCCGCCCGCTCCCCAATACCGTTGATCGTGCACTCCGCCTGATCCGCGCCGCTGACAATGGCCGACAAACTGTTCGCCACCGCCATCCCCAGATCGTTGTGGCAGTGTACCGACAGAACCGCCTTCTCCATCCCCGGCGTATGTTCCTTGACGTACCGTATCCGCTCCCCAAATTCACCGGGCATGGCGTAGCCCACGGTGTCGGGAAAATTCACCGTCCGCGCCCCGGCCCGGATAGCCTCGCCGAACACCCGGCACACAAAATCAGGATCGCTGCGGAAGGCGTCTTCCGCGGAAAATTCCACATCGTCACAAAAGGCCTTGGCGTACTTAACGGAGGAGACCGCCTGTTCCAGTACCTGCTCCGGCGTCATCTTGAGCTTGTACTCCATGTGGATGGGACTGGTGGCCAGGAAAACATGCACCCTGGGGGCCGCCGCCCTGGCCAGGGCTTCCCTGGCCGCGTCGATGTCCTTTTCCAGACAGCGGGCCAGGGCCGCCACCACGCTGTCCTTAATTATCCCCGCGATGGTCTTTACCGATTCCAAATCTCCGGGACTGGAAATGGGAAAGCCCGCCTCAATGACATCCACCCGCAGCTTTTCTAAGATCTTGGCGACCTCGATCTTCTCCGGCAGATTCATGCTGCAACCCGGCGACTGCTCTCCGTCCCTCAGGGTCGTGTCGAATACCGTTACCCGGCGGACTCCGTTACTTGTCATAGGGATTCTCCTTCTTGATCCAGCTCATCATCCCCCGCAGCTCCTTCCCCACCTTTTCGATGGGATGGGCCGCTTCAATTTCCCGCAGCCGGTTAAAGTTGGGACGGTTCACCTGGTTTTCCAAAATCCATTCCCTGGCAAATTTGCCGGTCTGGATATCCTTCAAGATCCCCCGCATGGCATTCCTGGTATCTTCGGTGATCACCTTGGGCCCCGAGGTATAGTCGCCGTACTCCGCGGTGTCGGAGATCGAGTAGCGCATAAAGGACAGGCCCCCCCGGTTCACCAGATCGATGATCAGCTTCATCTCGTGCATGACCTCAAAGTAGGCGCTTTCCGGCTGGTAGCCCGCCTCCACCAGAACCTCGTAGCCCGCCTTCATCAGGGCCGATACCCCGCCGCAGAGTACCGCCTGCTCGCCGAACAGGTCCGTCTCGGTCTCCTCCTTGAAGGTGGTCTCCAGCACCCCCGCCCTGGCCCCGCCGATGGCCGCCGCATAGGCCAGGGCCAGGCGCTTGGCGTTGCCGTCGGCGTCCTGGTGTACCGCCACCAGGCAGGGGACCCCGGCGCCCCCCTGGTACTGCTCCCGCACCGTGTGGCCCGGCCCCTTGGGGGCAATCATCACCACGTTGATGTCCGGGGGCGGCACAATTTGACCAAAGTGAATGTTAAAACCGTGGGCAAAGGCCAAGGTCTTTAGACCAGTCTTGCCGGACTTGAGGGCCGGGAGGATGGACTCCCGGTAGAGTGCGGCCTGCTTCTCATCGTTGATCAGGATCATGATAAAGTCCGCCGCCTCCGCCGCATCTCCGGCGGTCATCACCGGCAGCCCCGCGGCTTCCGCCTTCTTCCAGGATTTAGATCCCTCGTAAAGACCCACGATCACCTTTAAACCCGATTCCTTGGCGTTTAGGGCATGGGCATGGCCCTGGGAACCGTAGCCAATCACCGCCAGAGTCTTGCCCTTTAGGAGAGCCAGATCGCAGTCTTTTTCGTAATACATAAGCGCCATATTCATCCTCCAGCTTCATGCGGCTTGCTGCCGCTAAATTAGATCAAACATGAAACAACGTTCCATGAGAAATCCGGTAATGTGTGGCGGCTGCCCTTGGAGAAAACCTCCGCCGGACGCCGCGCCATTGCCGGCTAGTTACTAATGCTTAGGCTTTGTACGGAAAGTACGCCGGGTACGGAAAGCACCCGGTTGCCCCGTTCCAGGGCCACAAGGCCGGTGCGGGCAAGTTCTAGGACGCCGTAGGGGCGCAGGAGCAGGAGCAGGCCGTCCAGCTTTTCCTTGTCGCCGGTGGCTTCAATCGTAATGGTGGAGGAGGATACATCAATAACACGGGAGCGGAAAATACCGGCAATCTCGATCACCGCAGGACGGGTCTTTTCGTCCGCCCCGATCTTCACCAGCATGATCTCCCGGCGCAGACAGGAGGCGCTTTCCAGTTCACGGACCGCGATCACGTCCACCAGCTTACCAAGCTGCTTGATAATTTGTTCCAGCACCGGGTCCGCCCCGCTGACCGCAATGGTCATCCGGGACACGGATGCGTCCTCAGTCTCCCCCACCGTAAGGCTGTCGATATTGAAGCCCCTGCGGCTAAAGAGACCGGACACCCGGCTCAAGGTTCCGGCCCGGTTCTCCACCAGGGCGGACACCACATGCTGTTTCACCACTACCCCCATCAAAGTTTTAGAATCATAGCAAAAAGGGAAAGGTTAGGCAAGAGAACGGAGAATCAAAGGGGGGAAGTCTCCCCCCTCGGCCCAGACCGCCGACCCTTCGCTCCCGCTCAGGCCCGGCGGTCTTAGCCTACCCCCCTCAGCGGGGGTACCCCGCAACGCCCAAAGCGGCCTTGATAAGGAAATATCCATAACCAAAAAAATCATTTCTATGGACGCTGTTCTTCGAAGAATAAAATCAGGAAGCATCAATTTATCACCTAATTTTCAGCGAAATTCCGTGTGGGATAAAAAACGAAAAAGTCTTCTTATCCGGGACAATAATGATATCCGTATGTTCAAAGAAAATATAGATGCGTGGCTGCAATATATTTCTCAGGGTACAGTACTGGGCTATGAGATAAAACGGGACCAAAATACATCATGATACTTTGAGCATAAGTTTCAATAATGGACCGGCATGGAATAGAAATATTCTGGAAATTGCAATTGAGCAGAATGAACAAAAAAAAAATTGCAGGCATTTTGGAGAGCGAATATTTTTAAAGAAGATGCGTCCTTGTCCTACCGGCTACTTGACTTAGCCAAGTCCATGCCCTAAGATAAAATTCTTTTGGAGCGGCTTATGGAAAATTTACGGATACTGATACCCAAGGGAAGGATCTTTGACAATGTGGTCCGGCTTTTTGATGAGGCGGGGTTCCCCGTCTCCCTGGCGGACCGGACCTACCGGCCGGTGATCGGCGCTTCCTGGCTGGACGCCAAGATCATGAAGCCCCAGAACGTGGGGGACCTGCTGGAACTGGGGAGCCACGACGCGGGTTTTACCGGCATCGACTGGATCAAGGAAAGCGGCGCCCAGGTGGAGGAGATCCTGGACCTGGGGCTGGACCGGGTCCGCATCGTGGCGGCCATTCCCGCCGGCCTGGGCGAAGCGGAGCTTAAGGCGAAAAAAATTGTGGTGGCCACGGAGTATGTAAATCTGGCGGAAGCCTGGCTCCTGGGCAACGGGTACCACTACCGGATTCTCCGCACCTACGGGGCCACCGAAGTCTTCCCCCCGGACGATGCTGACATGATCATCGACAACACCGCCTCCGGCCAGACCCTGCGGGACAACGGCCTCAAGATCATCGACACCATCCTTGAATCGTCCACCCGGTTTGTGGCGGGCAGGGCGGCCATGGCGGACAAGGAGAAACGGGCCCGCATCGAGGAACTGGCCATGCTTTTTAAGGCCGTCCTGGACGCCCGCGAGCGGGTCATGCTGGAGATGAACGTGACGGCGGAGCGCTTCAAAACCCTGGTCGCCGGGCTCCCCGCCATGCGAAGCCCCACCGTGTCCCCCCTGAACGGCAGCGACGGCTACGCGGTAAAAATCGCCGTCCGGCGCCGCGAGGTGCCGGAGCTTATCCCCAAACTCAAAAAACTGGGGGCCGCCGACATCGTGGAATACGACCTGCGCAAGGTGGTGCTGTAGTTTAATAAGCACTAATATTAAAAATACCATTGCGTTTTACATATTGCGCCAGCTCTTCCATCTGTAAAGGTTGTCTTCCATGCCTATGAATCATTCTGTGGCAATTTGAACAGACTGGGGCTACATTATGAACCGCATCTTTGAGGGTTTGTACCAAATTATCGCCCTTATACTGGAAAATCGGTCTAATGTGGTGCATTTCAATAAATTCATCCCCTATCTCTTTTCCATAAAAATCAGAAAAATTAAAACCGCAGCAAGAGCAGCACAATTTTCCCTGATTCTGATAAAAATCCAAAGCATAATCTCTTAGTTTCTTTGAACGTATATATACTTCTCTCTCTACAATGATCTTCATGCCTTCTTGGATTATTAAATTTTCGTCAAAAATTTGTATTTCCCTTTTTTTCTCTTTTTCAACGATTTTCAAATTTTTTATCAAATCAGGATAAGAAAAATCATTGTTCAAAAGATAGGTTAATATATCCCGGTTTTGTTCTAAATATTCTTGACCTTTTAATACTATTGAAAACACGCCATCCGTATATTCCGCATAGCCCAAACGTTCAAATGTATTATGTGCTTTTAAATTGCGTACCTTTTGAGAAAATTTGTCATCGTTCCTGCTATTTAGAATTTCCAAATCTTCTCCGCTGGGCCTCATTATTTCACGTAATTGAGGAATCAGCTTCTCGGTTGTAATATGGCCATCATTTATTTCCATAAGAAACAAAGAAGGCAATACCAGCTCATTCTCCTGTATTCGCTTTTCCATGTATTATGTTCCCCCTGAATAATTTGTTATTAGTAAATGTTCTGCCTCTTTATTATTTCTATTCATAAAACTTACAAGGTACGTCTTGTCAAAGGATTCTATGTTTAATCCCCTGCCAAAGTAAAGACCCCTTATCAAATCGGTATTTTTTATTACGAGCATCCATTTTGAATGGCACTTTTTTAAGAGATATTCCGAAAGGCGTCTTTGGTCATGCTTCCCAAATTCATTTTTAGTATAGGTACTAAATTCAGAATCATAGGGAGGATCAATAAATACAAGATCATTTTTCTCCGGTTTGTATTTTGAAAGAAAATCCTCAAAATCAAGGTTTTCAATAACGGTCATAGACAGCATGTCTGACAACGCCTTTGATTTCAGATAATCAACTTTTTTTTGGAGATTTTTCCTGTTGTATTGAATACCCCCATAGGGCGCATTAAAATAACCCCGTGAATTATATCGAAACATTCCCCCATAAGCAAAATTCCTGATAAAGAAAAAAATCGCCGCCTTGGTAAAAGCATCTATTTCATACTTTTCAATGTGATTATAAATATATCTGAAATGCATATAAAAAGCGCTTTTTAATGCTGTTTCCATATTATCAAGAATATCATGATCAGGCAGGCGGTTTTTCTTTTGTTCAAGACATTTCATACGTACAATCTTTCTAAATAGATTTATTTGCAATTCGGTTAGAAAATTAGCAATATCAAAATTAAATCTTTCGGAAAACATCCCATTAAATTGATCTTTATTATCAATAATGAAAGCAAGTAATTTACGTTTCGTTTTTTCTTCCGTTGTATTATCGGTGGAGAATTTAATATATGTTTTAATAAAAAAATCTCTGCTGTTTTCAATAACATTAGCTAGTAAATTCCAGTTATATATTATCTCTTCTATAGAGTCAAAGAATATAGCATTACCGGGATCCGCTATGCTTTTATATAATGATATTAATTCATCTGATTTGTCATTGATAAAGTATTTTCTCGCGGCAATTGAAGTATAAACTGCACCTCCCCCAACAAATGGCTCATAGTAGTTATTAATGCACTGGGGCAAAAGGGGCGATATGTATCTAAGTTCCCTCTCTTTCCCGCCAGGCCATTTGAGGATAGGTGATAATATACTTTTCTCAGCCATGGACGTAAAATTTCCTTTAGCAATTGACCTATATTAGCATCTGATGAAAATATTTGTCAAGGGCATTTGGCTTACCGGCGCGGTTGTGCCGTTCGGTGTAAGGACATGCGCAGCTCCTAAACCTGTTGCAGCGCCTTCACAAAACCTTGAAAATTTTATCCATGGGGGCGCCGCAGACGGGACAGTTTTTGGGGTGGGCCTTCGCGGAAAAGGTGTTGCCGCAGGAACCGCAGGTATAGTAATCGGCGCTTTCTATGTCCCGGCCCCGCTTTAGGGATACCAGGGCCTTTTCAAACAGCGCCGCATGTATTTTTTCCGCCTCCAGGGCATCGGTAAAGGCGTATACCGGCAGGCCTGTTTGTTTTTCCTTTGCCTCTGCAAGGCCGGTTTTGTAAAATTCGTTTACCTCATAACGTTCATCGTTAATGACGGCGGCAAGGGTCTTTTCCGGGCTGCTTAACCCCGACGCAACGTAGTGAAAATTCCGGGCGTGGTAATACTCCGCCTCCGCGGCCGCGCGAAACAGCCGGGCAAGGTTAGGGAGGTCCCGCCGTTCGGCGTCTTCCGCGTAAAGCCGGTAACGAACGTGGGCGCTGCATTCCCGGACAAAGGATTCTGATAAACGGTCCTGGATTGTTTTGTCCCACAAACGCCGACCGCCGCTTTCCAGGCTCTCCCGGCGATAGTCCAGGTCTCCCACATCGTTATAAAAAAACCGCACCCAGTGATAATAGGGCGGCGATACGCCGGGCACTTCTTCGATCCGCGCCCCGCCGCCGCCGGTACCGATCAGCTTTATGCCGTTTACCTCGTCTTCAAAATACGAATGAACATGGCCCGAAAGGATAAACCGTATCGAGTCTTGGCAGGGTTCAAGGACGGACCAGTATAAGGGTAAAATCCGTGGCCGCGGCCTCGGAAAGCAGGTCCGCGAAAATAGCCATAATTTCCGCACCCAGGCCGTCGCAGCCCGGATCGCCCAGGACGGAAAATGACCGGAAATCGGCGACTTCCAGCACCGGCCGCACTATCTTTTGGATGCCCCGGTTTAAGTTGACCATTACTTAAGGGTAGTTGCTCCTGGGGGATAAAACAAGGGCCTTGTGCCGCCCCGGCGTGAACTGCAATCCGCCCCACGGGGGCGGGAGTTGAGATTATCCGTGTCAAACCGCCATGGATGGCGGTGTAACAAGGCTTTAGATGACAGGATGTCACTTTTTCATCATTTGACGCAGAACGCGGGGGCCACTCCGCTGGGCGACGTAGAAGACGCCCCAACGTAGGCGGGGTCACCAGGGGCGGAGATAACAGAGAAATCGGCGGCATTTCCATAATAGGGAGACGCGAGCCAATACCATATCGCGGAATTCGAACTGTTATACTTTATACGGCTGGTATCATCCGTATAATATTCAAGCCGCGCCTGAGTACCGGGGGCCTCATGGGTTGACGAAGAATAGAGATGTGTGCCGACCATTTCATATTCCGTGGGAAGCCAGATGGTGTCGGTAACCGTATCCGCGCCGGCTGGGGGATAGCCACCGCTCGAAACAACGCGGCTGGGCGCCCACAGTACCGAGGACGGCACACCGGCGGCGGTGCTGGTTAGGCCGGTAAGGAAGGCGCCGTTCAGATAGGCCGGCATTTCACTGCCGGCGTATCCGTTTGTGTTGATGTCTGACGCTTCCATCCTGCGGGCTCCCGGAATATTCTTGAAATGGAATACCACGTGGGGGGTGTTGTTGCCGTTTATGCCGTTAAAGGAATTGATCCCCACCACCATGACGGGCGTGGGGGTCGTTGGACTAATGGCTGCGGCGACGCCGTCACCGTTAACCGTGAAGCCCGGAGCGGGCAGCTCGATGTAATCGCCAAGCCGGATAATCTGCGTAAAATCCCCCGCCTCCGGGGTGTTGATAAGCCAGTGCAACGCGTTAAACGCTTCGGTAACGCCATTCGCTCCGGTTGTGGTTATGCTGAACCGGGCTTTCAGGTCCATTGCGCTTGCGGTAGTATCCACCAGCCAGGCGAAAATCAGTTTTACGTCATAGGGGGCCATAAAGCCCTCAAGGTCGTTGGCGTTGACGGTAAAGGTTGTGGAAGCGGTATTCCCCTGGGCGGAGGGAATGCTTACCGTAATGGGACCGGTTATCTCTGTATTGCTGCTGTCTACTATGACCTGATCGGGCACCGCCTTGTTTATCGTTACCTGTGCGGTGGTTTGGGTCGTATCATAGGTGGTTATCAGCGCCGAATAGGTGTTGTCCCCGATATAAGCGGCGGTATAGGTAGTACCCATATAGCTTACCTCAACGCTTGCGGGGGTGGTATTGTCAAAAATCATCTTGACACTGGCGTTGTTGGTCTGCCCCGCAACGACCCTTACCTGGGCGGAACCGGTCCCCACATGGACAGGCCCCGGCAGATACGCCTCCGCCTGTATATTCCAGACCCCCGGCGTAACGCTTAACACCGTACTGGTCTCCCCCGCCGGGACAACCACGTTTACGGTCTGCGATCCGCCGGTCAGGGTAACGCCGTATTCCAGCAGGGCTTGGGTCCCGGCCGCAGGAACCGCCGCGCGGACGGCGGAATCGTCCCCCGCCGCACCGGGGAAGCGGACAACTAAATTCCCCTCATCCTTCCCGTAATTGCTCATAAACACTTCCCCGCAGGAAACCAGCAGGAATATTATCATCCCGGATAAAAAGGCCCTTTTCAATCTTCTTTGCATGAATAACCCCTATAACACGAAGTGTTAATGACCAGGTACTACCATTCGGCGGTAACCGTTAGTTCCGCATTGCCCGGGGGAACGGCGGCGCCGTCTCCGTTCAGACTGCCCCCCGCCTCAGAGCCCGGCGGCGGCTCCGGCGCAAAACTTACCGCCGTTTCTTCCCGGGGGGCTGTTACGGTGTAGTTTTTTTCATCCACCGTACTCCGCTCTCCGGCCCGCACAAAGGCAAGGGAACCGCTCGCGCCGGTATACTGCACCCGGCCCTCGCCGACCGAGAGATTAACGGTATCGAATTCAAACACCGTCCCCCGCACCGAGGCGGTTACCGAGGGGCTCCGCACAGAAAAATTGATCGTCCCCCCGCTGGGCCTCGATACCTCCGCCCGGATCCTGCCGGTCTGAAGGTATATCTCCGCCTCCTCCGCCCCCGGCCCTCCGGCAATCTCTTCCAGCGTCAGCCGGGTCAGGGGGCGGACCGTAATCACCGCCCCTCCCAGCGCCACCGCCGCGGTACTCTTGAACCCCGTGGAGACCCTTGTTCCCTTTTCTATAGCCATGCCGGGAGAAGCGGGAACCCAGGCCGAACTGCCCGGCCTTTGAACTTCCACCGTTCCGCTCACTTCCCGTATCACCGCCGCCGGCGCCTGGGCAAACAAGACCGGGATACATATCATACTTAACAACAGCATAAAAACCTGAACAAACCTCATCGTTTTCCCCCTAATCAATAACTTCGCCCTGTCCCAAATAAATTGGAAAAATTGGAAAAAGAATTTTAACCACCAAGGACATAGGAGAACACAAAGGAAAGAGAAGAAAGCAGGGAAAAGAAAATTCCCTTATGAAAACCTTCTGCCCTTTGTATCTTTGTGTTTTTTTTCTTTTTCCCTTGTCCGGAATATTCATCCGCATGGTCCGTGTGGTCTGTGCTATACCTCCTTTTGTTAACTAAAATAACAGCATCAGAGCCAGCGCGGCTTTCCATAAAACCGGCGCGCCGGAATCGAAGGCGTTTCCCGTACCCGGAAAAAACACCCCGCCGCCCGCCGTAAGCGATATGTCCGCCACGGGAACCCAGGCGATTGATCCATACGCTTCCGCTCCCAGCGCCTTGTTTCCGCCGCTTTTCAAATAGGGGCTGGTGTAGGTTTGGACATCGCTCCGTATAAAATACAGCCCCTCAAGGGAAAGGGAGAGTCCCTCAACAGGCTGCAGCGTATAGGCGCCGCTTGCCACCATGAGGCCCGGAAGCCCCGCATTCAGCACCTTTCCCTGGGCAAGGGTTGTTACCGGCCGGAAGGGTCCGACCGTCTCATTGACGCGCCCGGATCCCCAGCGGAATTCCAGGGTAAGCATATCCCGCGGGGAAGAAGGCGGCGCCCATGATCCCCCGGCCAGTAACGCAAAACTGATTTCCGTACCGGGAGATTCCGCATGGCCCGTTGTTTCGGCAAACCCCATAATCCCTCCCAGGGTAAGATCAAAGACAGGAACCGGCGAAAACAGGAACCGCAGCGAAAGGTATTGGGTATGGATTTTTTCGTCCCTTCCGTTCACATCAAATTGGGCGAGACCCTGGAACGAGAGCCCGTGGGGACCGCCCCCCAGGGCGGGAGCCTCCCAGCCCAGAGCGGCAAGGAAACGGCGGGACGCGAAATAGGTGCCGCCAAAGTCCTTATACTCCAGTTCCCTTGCATAATCCGCCGTATCACCGGCGCCCATAAAAATAGCCGCCGTGTCCTTGTATAAGAACCCCGTGTAATAGGCCCCCAGGGTTAAGCGGGTGTTCCCCGCTTCATACACCCCCGCCAGCCCGTCAAACAAACCCGCGGCCAGTACGCTGTTGGAATCAGTAAACCGGATACGCCCGGCGTCTATCCCGAGAACCGGAAGGGGCCGCCATGAAATCATAAACCTGCTTATCTCCGGTATAAGGTTCCATTTTTCATTTTCATACGTTACGGTAAGGCTGCCGGAAAAATAGACATCCAGATTTTCATGCAATGAGGCGGAAACCCAGGGGCCGGTTCCCCCCGCATAGACCAGGCCCGTATCCTTCCCCGCGCCGTTTAATTCCGGATTTTGGTTAAGGGTGAGGCCGAAGTCCGCCCCAAAAACCGCAAAGACGATACAGGAAAAAAACGATCCCAGAAAAACAAGCCGTTTCATTCCCCTTCCCCCCGGTAGTCCAGTACCCGTCCGATTATCCGTAAAAGCCGTTCCCCGGAAACGGTCAGCGCCGGATCGTTCCTTCCCTGTATCAGGCGGCGGTAGACCATCTCCCGGTAGGCATAGCGCGGGCCGGGAAACAGCGCGTACAAAAAGCCGCTTTTCATAGCGAAGGCCCGCATGATCAAAAAGGATAATTCCCCCAGCCTGATGATCCCCGCCGCCTCCGCGTTGCCAGGCAGATAGCCCCGCTCCGCCGCTTCCGTAAAGGCCGCGTCCGGGGTACTGTCCCCGCTTAAAAGACCCGCCGCCGGCATAACCACAAAGGCCGCCATTGCGTAGGTAACTTCGGACGCGTCCAGAAGCGCGTCCATCCGTTCCGCGGTCTGAGCCTTTAACGGACCAATGAGTGCGCAGAAAATGGCCGCTATAAAAACAAACTTCTTCAAACCATCCCCCTTGTCGTGCAAAACAAAAAGGCCCTCCGCGTTTTTTGACGCAAAGGGCCCCCTATTTTGATGCGGTCTATTTATGATTAAAATAGTCATCATTGAGAACATAAAAGCCCCGAAAAAAGTGCCGTAAGGAAGAAAAAATGGGCGGTGAGTATTAAGAGAGAGAGAGAGAGAGAGAGAGAGAGAGAGAGAGAGAGAGCAAAGACCGTGCCAAACCACCCGGCAACCGGGGGACTATTTCACGAGAAATTTGAGCATATTTCAATAAATAACACCACATTCTCGATATAAATATACCATACCTCAAAAAATCCTTCAAGCCCCCTCGTTGACCAGGGCCGGCGCGGTTACATCGGTACCGGGAGGCTGACGCAGGCCTGAAAGACCGTATCTGCCCCACTCGGTATCGGAAGGCCAGGGAACCGTTTGGGAACTTCCCGAATAATTACGTTCAGGGGCCGTACCCCCGGAGCCGCCGCTCCCGCCGCTGCGGAAAAGTCCCGAAATCCCATCGCTTACACCGTCACGGGCTCCTTCACGGGCGCCGCTTCGCACGGAGCTGCACCCCGCCGCAAAAATCACCGTCGCGGCGCATAGTAGTACGACAACACTTGTTGCCTTTTTCATTGGTTTCTCCTTGTTTCCATTATTTTGATAAAAGCCCCTGCGTTTGAGCTTTTCCCAAAACGCGGCGCCCCGCTTAGGGGTTGGTTTTGGGAAAGCCCTTTTCTCGAGTTTTATCCTGAACAAATCCGGTTTTTAGCCGTCCACAGGATAACCGGCGACTATGTAACCGCTGCCTTCGCTGAATCCGAAGTATGCTGCGGCTTCACCTTTGGTATAGGAAAAATAGCTTGCTCCCCCATAAGAACCGCCCTCGGCGGCCCAGCCATTGCCGGAAAACCAATTCTGAACAGCCGTATCGGTGGCCGCGGTGCCGCTGAACCCAATATAGATCACCGGATATGAATACCCCGTATAATAAGTGTCATTATAGTCCACCCAGGTTATATCGGAGGCTCCGCTTGGCTGGCCCATCCCGCCCAGACCGTAGGTTGATAAGCGTGACGACGAAGGCCAGCCGGTTCCCGAATCCCCGTAGGGATTTTCGTCAAAGGGATCATCATCAGGATTGCCGGGATTGTTTCCGGCGTCGCACCCGGCCATGGCAAACACCGCCAGGACTCCCAACAGCAGGGCTGATGCGGCAAGCGCTTTTTTCTGTAACATATAGACTCCTTCCCTTAAAATTTGAGGGCCAGGCCGGCTTTAACATACGAAAGCCCGTATCCCAGCTCGGCGAAAGCGCCTATGTTGTTGGTAAAGAAATACCGCGCCCCTGCCTGAAAGCCAAAATGAAATGCGCTGTAGTTCCCGTAATACCTGAGCCAGGAATCGTCCGTATTATTGTTTGAACCCCAGGTGCCCATTTCCCAGCCCAGGGTCAGCCCCGCATAGGTGTCCAGCTTGTTCACGCCAAAGTTGATGTGATAATTGGCCCGTCCGCCGAAAACAAATACGTTATACGACAGATAATCGTTTCCCCAATAGGTCCAGCGGGATTGGGTAAAACCGAACATTCCGCCGAATGAAAAGGGGAGACCTGCAAGGGCAAGCGGAATATCCACGGTTGCGGTAAGGGGCGGAATGGACATCTTCCCATACCGGGCGGAACCAAAACCGACGCCGGCGTTAACAAGCGCATGGCTTCCGCTGACCGCCGCAGGAAAACTGGTTAGATCCATTGCGGATACCGAAAGGGTTCCAAGAGCGGTCAGTACGATGAAAAAAGCAAGTAACTTCTTCATAAAAACCTCCAAATATTTATGCAGTTTCCAAGAAACTGCTTTATCGCCCAAAAGGGATTACTCCCTGAACAAAAAGAACGCGGCGGGGCCGCCTGCGGCAGCACCCGCCGTCTTCTTGATTTTTTAACTAGGGCCTGGTTGCCGTTGTGCTATAAGCGATAGCGTAGGTGCCGGGGCCGCGACCGGAGTAGGGTTCTACCTTGAGGTAGATGGTTCCCGATGATTTGGTAACGGTAATGCCCGCGTTGGTCCAGCCGTTGTCTTTATTGGCATCGGCGGCGCTTCCCGATGAATCCAGGTAGCTGCTCACCACCACGTCCATGGTTCCCGAATTTTCGGCGCCATTATCCAACCACCACACATTGAAGCTGCTTCCTCCGGTTGCGTCTATCTTGTACCACTTCTCCCCGCCGGCGTGGAGATAACCGTCGGCCCATTGGGAAGCGCTCAGGGGTATGGCGGTTTCCCGTGTGGAGCCGTCGTTGGCCGCGCCTGTTCCCGAACCGTAGACCTTTACCATGTGGCCTGCGGGATCAACGTTTGTCGCGGTAACGGCAGCGTAGGCCCTGCCCGTGTATTTCACCGTAATTCCCGATACCGTCCAGACAGTGTTACCCGAAGACGCGGTAAAGGTCGCTCCGTCCAGGGAAGCAGCGTCGGCAAGGCTGAGGTAGGTGGCGTTAAGGGTGTTCACCGCCTGATCAAAAGTAAAAGTCAGCGCCGTGGTTGGCGAAGCAGCGCTGCCGTTGGCGGTAACGCTGTAAGCGGTTTTTTCGTTCACCGGCCCCGGCCTTGCCAGCACCGATGTAGCGACAAGGGAATAGGTTCCGGGGCCGCCGTTGCTGTGATAGGGTTCCACTTTGAAGTAGGCCGTGCCGGAATACTGGTAAACCCTCATTCCCGCCGAATTCCACCCGTGGTCTTTATTGGCGTCAGCGGCGGTAGCCGAGGTTCCCCGGAAGCCGCTCACCTTCACGTCCATGGTTCCCGAACTTTCGACGTTATTATCCTTCCACCATACGTTGTACTGGGTGTAGAACTCCGCGGCGTTGAATTGATACCATTTTTCCCCGCCGGCGTGGAGGTAGCCGTCGGCCCATTCGTTGTCGGTCAGGGGTATGGCGGTTTCCCGTGTGGAACCGTCGTTGGCCGCGTTCGTTCCCGAACCGTACACCTTTACCATGTGGCCCGCGGGATCAACGTTTGCCGCGGTAACGGCAGCGTAGGCCCTGCCCGTGTATTTCACCGTAATTCCCGATACCGTCCAAACAGTGTTACCCGAAGACGCGGTAAAGATCGCTCCGTCCAGAGAAGCCGCGTCGGCAAGGCTGAGGTAGGTAGCGTTAAGGGTAGGTACGGCCTGGTCAAAAGTAAAAGTCAGAGCCGTGGTTGGCGAAGCGGCGCTGCCGTCGGCGGTGACGCTGTAAGCGGTTTTTCCGTTCACCGGCCCCGGCCTTGCCAGCACCGATGTGGCGACAATGGAATAGGTTCCGGGGCCGCCGTTGCTGTGATAGGGTTCCACTTTGAAGTAGACCGTGCCGGAATACTGGTAAACCCTCATTCCCGCCGAAGCCCATCCGTTGTCTACATTGGCATCCGTGGCGGTAGTCGAGGTTCCCCGGAAGCTGCTCACCTTCACGTCCATGGTTCCCGAACTTTCGACGTTATTATCCTTCCACCATACGTTGTACTGGGTGTAGAACTCTGAGGCCGGAACTTCCAGTTTATACCAGCACTCCTGCATCGCGGCGGTAAGCGACCCGTCGGCCCACACGCCGTCAATCAGGGGAAGGGCGGTCTCCCTTGTGCCGCCTCCGGGCGTCAGGTTGCCGCCGTCGGGAACCTCGAGTTCCGTGCCGGCCTCAGGGGGAATAGTTCCTTCGACCACCGCGCTCTCGTCAAGGGGAATAGTCCCGTTGATGATCGTCATGGTGGTGCCGACGATGGTTATGTTTATTTGGTTACCGCTGATGCTAAGCTGGAGAGTCATCGAGGTTCCGGAACTATTCGTTGGGCCCACCGTGCCCGAATAGGTTAGTTTCACGCTGTATTGCCCGTTGTTAAAGAGTTCAACGGTCAGCGCAAAACTGTCCCCGGTCTGCGCCGCGTAGAGGGCCGATCTGGCCCTGTCCTCGGTGATCGCCAGGCTATAGCGGTTCCCGGCAGAGTCGGTGCTGGTATAGGTGACGGTCTGGGGTTCTGGGCCGTCCCCGCCGGGCGGGCTTGTGGTGTCGCCCGTGTCCTTGTTTCCGCACCCTGCCAGTGTGAATATCGCCGCCATCAATAGAACGGCGAAACCCAAGAAAATGTTGTATCGCTTTTTCATTTTTTGCCCCTTGCGGTTTTTATGTCCCGCCGACAAATTTTTTATGTGTAACCGCTCTTTAGCGGGTAACACCTTTGTTACGGTATCAATGCCGATACCGGCGGCCCCCACGGGCCTTTCCTGCCTTCATCCTCAATTTGCACGGCGAAAAACGCCGTCTTTCCGCGGCTGTCAAATTCAAATTCGATGAGGTCTTTTTTCTGTTTTGTGTAAAAATATTTGCGTAAAGCTTCAGGGTTTACCGGCGGTGTTTTCCCAAAAGCGGGAAAAGATAAAAGCTGCCAAACCAAGGGCGTAAACAGAGTTTCTGGTCTATATATGACTAAAATAGTCATCATTGAGAACATAAAAGCCCCGAAAAAAGTGCCGGAAGGAAGAAAAAATGGGCGGTGAGTATTAAGAGAGAGAGAGAGAGAGAGAGAGAGAGAGAGAGAGAGAGCAAAGACCGTGCCAAACTACCCGGCAACCGGAGGACTATTTCACGAGAAATTTGAGCATATTTCAATAAATAACACCACATTCTCGGTACAAATATACCATACCTCAAAAAATCCTTCAAGCCCCCTCGTTGGCCAGGGCCGGCTAAAATAGGATTTATGCCCGATATAACACCCTCAGTCTGAGGGAAAGTAAAAACGAAAAAGGGAAGAAAAAGCCACGACGTTGCACAGAGTAACACGACGAAGGTTTTCAAACAAAAACCATCGTGTTCCTTCGTGTCCTTTGTTGTTTTTCTTCTTCCCAAGAAGCTACTTTTCCGTGAGGTTGTCCACGCCGCTGTCCCAGGCATCGTCCGGCGGGGGCGCGGCGAGGTATTTTTCGCAACGGAGGGCGTAGAGTTTCGCCACCCTGTCGGCGTTGTTTTTCCGGCAGATGATATTGAACACATTTTGCGCCTCCAGGAAGCTCCGCGCCTCGTAGGCCTTGAAGCCCTTCTCCCACAGGGGGATCATCTCAAGCGCTTCCGGGCTGGCCGTCTCCCGCAGGTCCAGCAGCTCGTAGAGCCGGAGGGGCGTGTTCACCCCCACCACCCGGACCCGGCTCAGGGGGCGGATCAGAAATTCATCCCCTATGCGCTCCCGGGTGTACTCGCTTATCAGGATACCGCCGGTATTGTACTGCTTGTTCACCCCTTCGAGCCGGGCGGCAAGGTTCACCGCATTACCCATAATCGTATAGTCCATCTTGTTGGAGGTGCCCATATTGCCCACCACCATGTCCCCGCTGTTGATCCCCAGCCGGGTGTAGATGGGGTTGGCGTCCTCCAGGCTGGGGAGTATGCCCTTGCGGACCATGGCCTCCATGACCGCATCGTTGATCAGCCCCTGGGCCAGGGCGTCCCGGTTGATCTCCGCCTCGGCCTTTTTCATGAGAATGGCGGAACGGCAGGCCAGGGCCGCGTGGTCCGGCGTGTAGAGCGGGGCGCCGAAGAAGGCGATGATAGCGTCCCCTTCGTACTTATCGATGGTTCCGTGATTCTCCAGAACGATGTTACTCATGCGGGTAAGATAGAAGTTGAGCAGCTCCACGAGCTTTTCCGGGTCGCCCAGGGCCTCAGAAATGGTAGAAAAACTGCGTATGTCCGTGAAGATCGCCGTCATGTCGCGTTTTTCGCCCCCCAGCTTCAACTGGGAAGGATCGGCGATGATCTGCTCAATGACCGCCGGGGAGAGGTACTGGCTAAAGGCGGATTTGATGAAACGCCGCTGGCTGCCCTCGGTGGCGTAACTGTAGAGGGTCGCCGAAAGCAGGGCCAGGATCAGGGCCGCCAGGGGTCCCACCACGGGGACCCAGTAGCCCAGGGCAAAGCCGCCTATCCCCGCCCCGGCCAGGAGGCCCAGAATCAGGATGCCGCCGCCCACGGAGGCCGGAATGGAGCCGGAGTAGAAGATCAGGAGGTTGATCAGGAGCACCGCGGCAAAGATCAGCACATAGGCCGTCCAGGGGGGAGCCTCCCGGATAAAATCACCCTTGAGCAGGTTGTCCAGCATGGTGATGTGCACCCCCATGCCCGGATAGACCGAAGATACCGGGGTACTGCAAATATCGAAGAGCCCCGGCGCGTAGTAGCCGAAGAACACATACTTGCCCTCAAAATCCTCAGGCGGATAGATGGGCGCTTCGCCCCGGCCATAGAGTTCAGCGCTTCTGAGTATGTCCCCGGCGCGCAGGGGAATGTAGGTGTACTGATCGATGTCGCCCCGGAAACGGAGGAGGCTCGCCCCGTCCCTGTCCACAGGGATCAGATGATCGCCCCAGCGTATGCTCCGGCCGTCTTCCTCGTAGCTTAGCTCCGCTCCGGCGCCTGAAGCCAGGAGGGAGGCGGCGGAGAGGCCCGGCACGGCGCGGCCGTCGAAGAGGGTAAAGAGCCGGGCCCGCCGTATTATGCCGTCCGAATCCGGGCGGCCCGTCACATTGCCCAGCACCGCGGCGGAATCCCTGAGCCCGTCAATGGGAAACTGGGCCCCTATCTGCCGGCCTTCTTCCCCATCGTCCAGATCGTAGCGGGGGAGGAGGGGGCCGAAGCCCTGGGGGTTAAAGAGGGGTTTTTCCAGACCTTCGGGCCAGGAAAAGGTCTTTCCCGATTGGGAACTGAAGAAAACCGTCTGGATCACCCGGCCAAAATTCTCCGAGGCGCGGATGAAGGAAGCGTCGTCTTCCCGGCTGGAAAGTTCCCGCAGGGCCTGGGTCATGTCGCGGAAAAGGCCGCCCGCGGAGCGCATGGAGCGGTCCTCCGCCGCCAGAGCCCGGGCGCTTTCCAGACTGGCCACGGCCCGGTCCAGGATCTCGTCCTGCCGGGCGTTCCGGTAGACCGAAGGTTCGGAAAAGATCACGTCGAAGGCCACGGAGCGGGCCTTGCCCAGGTTCATGTAGTCGATGAATTCCGCGTAGGCCTTTCGCGGCCAGGGCCAGCCCCAGCCCCGCTCCCGGTTGGCCCAGTCTATGCTCTCCTGATCGAGGAGGACCACCATGATGTCGTCGGAGGGGCGGCGGGTCCCGGCGAGGAGCTTTACCCGGAAGTCGTAGGTCTTGAGTTCCAGAAATTCAAACCCCCCGGCAAGGTTAAGAAACCCCGTCCCGGCGGCGATGAACAGAGTCATCAGCGCCGCGGCCAGGGTCTTCCGGTACCCCTGCTTCTTCCGGGCCATGTCTAGCGGCTTTCGGCGAAGCGGCCGCCGCGGGCGGCGCGGGTATCCGAGGGCCGGGGAACCGAGGCCAACTGCCGGTTGGCGCTGCTGATCCGGTCCCTGGGCGCCGGGTGGGTCCTGCCGAAACCCCCGTCGCTGTTACCCAGACCCGTTTCCAGGGCCCTGAGCATTTCTATCAAACTCGAGGGATCGTAACCCGCCCGGGAAAGAAGGCTCAGCGCCAGGGCGTCGGCCTCGAATTCCTGATCCCGGGAGTAGCCGTTGTTGACCATGGTCCCCACAATGTCGGTGATGGATTCGTCAAAGATGTCGGTCAGCTCCGCAAGACTCGTCCCCGATGCCGCCAAATTGACCGCGGCGGAACCCGTGGCCATGACGGCGGTGGTTATCCGGCTGGTCCGTATCGCCTTGAGGCTGTGCTGAAGCTGGATATGGGCCACCTCGTGGGCCAGTACCGCCGCCAGGGCATCCTCGGAGGCCGCCGTATTGACCAGCCCCAGGGTAACAAAGACGTGCCCCCCGCTTGTGGCAAAGGCGTTGATCTCAGGGCTGTCCAGTATCAGCGCGTGGTACCCGTTGTACAACTCCGGTTTGGGCGAATTGACCACAACGGCCTGAAGTATCTTGTTGACATAGAGGGTCCTGGCCGGACTCCCCGTATAGATACGGTAGCGCGCCAGAATAGTGGCCCCCACGGCCCGGCCTATGTAGTACTCCTGCTCCGGGGTAATCTCCTCCAGCGCCCGGCCTATGGCGTCCGTGGAAGTGGTGATGGCGCCCGCCACATCCGAATCGATGAGCCCCGCCGCCCCGGCAGCCCCGGCGGCTATCCCCGCGGCCTGGGCAAGGGAGCCGCAGGAGGGGAGAAAGACGCCCGCAAGCGCCACGGAGAAGACAAAAAGGGCGGAGGCAAGCAGCGCGGCCAAACTCCGGGCTAAAGATTGCACTTTCATCGGTCTACTCCTCGCCCAGATTCAGGCGGCCCTCGGTTAAAAACCTGTAGAGCTCCTCCAGGGACACCGCCTGGGCTTCCATACGGTCAATGTCCGCATAGTTGGCCTGGGAGCCGGAACTCTGCTTGTAGGAAGCTTCCACCTCCGCGGAGAATCCCTTCCCCGCCAGGGCCAGCTCCCCGGCGGAGGCCGAGGCGGAACTGCCGGAAACGATGCGCCGCGCCGAAAGGCTGTTGCTGCGGACCCAGCCGCGCTTGCTGGTATCCCTCACGGGCCGCACCTCCATCCAGCTCGACTTTTCCTGCAGCACCGTCACCTGATCCCCGTATTGCAGGGTTATGCCCGGCACGGTCCCGGCAAAGAGCCCGGTGCCGGTCTTGAGACTCACATTTCTGGTGGCCACATACATAGTCCGGGTCTGGGCCGCCAGACTGCCCGCCGCCAACAGGATCAGCGCCGGAATAAGAAAGTGTCGTTTCATGGGTACCTCGTGATTTTTACAGTTCCCTGGAGTATAACAGGCCCCGGCCCTTATTACTACCGGGGAGGGCGCAGGATAAACGCATAGACCACAGGAGAAGGATCAGGGACACATTTAAGAAGATTTACACGAAGGCGCACGAAGGAAACATGAAGGCGCACGAAGGAAGATGAGGCGGAGTCTGGGACGGGGGGCGTTGCTGCTGAAGCCGCAGAGCGGCTTCAGCTTGGGAGTTTGCGCGTAGCGCAAACTCCAGGGAGAGAGCACGGGGCGTTGCGGGGGCGGCGCACTCCTCCGCCTAAAGGCGGAGGGTACTTATGGGTACATGGGGAATTTATGTGCGCCGGAGCAGGCCAAATTTCTCGGTAGACAGCCTGCGGCTGCCCTTC
>JAISQJ010000048.1 GCA_031274285.1 Treponema sp.
TTAGGGATAATCACCATCATAAGGGTTTTGCCGTTTTCCTGTAGCCCCCTGGAGGGGCGGCTAGCCGCCCCTCCAGGGGGCTACAGGGCTAAGTGTTGCACTTCAAGGTTGAACGCGGGGGTTACAAAATATTAACGGCCGGATTAATCGGTGCCGCCTCCCTCGGGCTAAGTGCCGGAATAGAAAAGTTTTTGCAGGCCATACCGGGCTTGCAGCCTTTAATGATGTTCCCTATTCCTTCTTTTGGTGGTGAGCAGCGTACCGTCAGTGATATAATTGCGGTAACATTATCAGCATTAGCCGGAGGTATTCTTTCTACGATTGCTTTGTATTTTATGGATAAATGCCGACATGATGAAAAAAACAGTAGGATTCATATTCAGTTAGTTAATCAAAGCGGTATTGTAGTACAATATAATATTGCCAAAACATGGTATGTAATAGATGATGCGTATAATTTTCTCGGAAAAAATGTCGTTGAGGTCGTTAATACGTCTATTCAAACAAAAAGTGAAATTGATAAAATGAACAAGAAGACTGAAGAAAGATTAGGCGGGTTTGAAGATAGCCTCAAAAAATTACAAGAAATGCATAAGAGGCATAAAAATATTACTGATAAGGAGTAGAATTATGGAAAAGGAACAAGTTATCATATTGCAAGAAGAAAGCGGGGAAGATTTATCTCCCAATAAACTAAAGGAAATAGCTGAAATCAAATCGGCTGAGATTTTGCTGAAAATTGATGAATCGACAAGAAAAATCGCAGAGGCAAAAGAAAATGCGGTGTCTGTTAATGAAATGAAAGCTGGTCCATTTGGAAAAACAAAAAGGAAGCTTAATGCAATATCAAACGCTGTGGTGATGACGAATGAGGCTTTGTCACAGATGAATAATTTAATTCAGGAATCAATTCATTTTACTTGTTCCTCGGTTAAATTTGCACAGGTTATGCATAAAACAATGGCGCACATGATGGTAAATGGATTTAAAGACGCCAATGGTAATATACAAAGATTGTCTGATGATAGCAAGGAAGCCGTTAATGAAATAATAGAAGAAGCTGAAGACTTTGTCCGAAAACAACTTGAAGTTGAAAGAAAACAAGCTTCCTTGGAGAATAAACTTAATGAAAAAAGCAAAGTTGACTCCGAACAAGATATGAAAATAGAATCTTTGCAAACTTTAATTGCGGATGAACAGTCTATCAATAAAAGACATGAACAGTCTATAAAGACAATAATTAAAAACATAAAACAAAAGGAATCGCTCGATAAAATACAAAGCGATGAAATACAAATGCTATTACGAATCAAAAAATCAGATGCAATTTGGAAATTCATAGCTTTAATCTTAAGTAGCATCGCTATAATTGTTTCTGGTTTTGTATTATTTTTGAATGTCGTGAATTAATAAAGGACAAGGCTGGAGGTCTCCCCATGCAAGCCCCGCAAATAAAGATGTTCACCATCCTCTACCAGTATTTGCTCCTCATCAAAGAGTCGCTGTATGTATTTCTGGCCCAAGTGCTTCAGCACCTTTCGCCGGATTCCTGGTGGGAAAAGTATTTTGACCCTGTGTTGACAGAAGAAAACAACAAGGATTTTCGTTATTTGGACCTTACGGACTTATTAAACATACTAAGAAAAAACTGGGCCGATATTTATAATTACCTGGAAAAGGATGATGCTTCGTATATCTATAACGATGCGTATAAAATGACCGGCGCTATGCTGTATATTCGCAATACTGTGGCGCATGCAAGAGAAATACAGTTGTCACCCCAGGATTTTGTCAATTATTTAGAATACATACTGGATTTTGCCAATTTCGTAAAGGCAAAAAAAGATCTTATTGGTAAACTGGAAAACGATTTACGGAAATACAGGAAAGAAATAGCCTCAAAAGAGGAAAAACCCCGCGTAAATCTCCACCGTGAAGAACTTATCAACCTTATCGAGAAAGAAGTCCTGTTTGAAGCAATGATATGTGAAGCCCTTAGGCCGGATGTAAAGGCAAGCGTAGTCCGCACCATCATACGGCTTAAAAGCATGCGGACCGTGGAGGAAATCATCGGATTCTTTAACGGCGCGCTGGATTCTCCAAGGGGGCGGGAGGTCTCCGATGAGCTTCACGCCCATGGCTTAAAGGCCTTTGTTGATATTAAAGACCAAAAAATATTTCACCCCGACACTCTTTGACGTTCCTTCATAGTATATTTAGTTCAGTTTACTCATTCATAGGAGGCCATAACATGGCGGCAGGATTGGGCATTAAGGTGTCGGTGGGCGGCAAAGACGTAAGTCTTTGGAACAGCTTGTTGGAAACGGTATTGAAACTTCCCGGAGCAAGGGTAGACCGTCTGAGCTTTCTTGAAAGGGAGTTTAGCAGGTATTGTAACCCCGAACTGGTGGAAAAGATCAAGGAATGTGGAACCGGAAAGGCGGAAGTCGCGGATACGGTAATGAATAAAGCGGCGGCCAGGGTAATTGCCGGCCAAACCGCTTCGGTAACCGCCGTATCCTTTGTTTCCGGCCTTCCCGGCGGGCTGGCAATGCTGGGTACCATACCCGTCGATTTGGCCCAGTATTATTACAATCTGGTGGTAACCGCCCAAAAACTTGCCTTTATTTACGGGTGGCCCGAATTGGAGGGAGATGAACCGGATAGTCTGCCTTCCATGCTGACCGTATTTATCGGAATCATGACAGGTACGGTAACCGCGGACAAAGAAATAAGGTCCCTGTCAAAGCTATTGGAGGATGAAGTTGCCAGGAAACTGTCTTACCTTGCGCTGACCAAGGCCGGAATCCTGCTCTTGGCCAGGCGGCTTGGGGGTATCCTGGGGGCAAAGCTGTTCTGGCAGGGTTATACCGGATTGGCCTGCAAGGCAGTCCCTCTGGTGGGAGGGCTCGTATCCGGCGGTATAACCCTTACGACCTTTTTGCCGATGGCGAATACCTTCAAGAACGAAATGCAAAAGGCAATTATCCGCTAAGGCTTGGGAACCGTTTACCCGCGGTCGGTTTTTCTTTATAGTGATTTAATGGACAGCCCCCGCGGGCCTGCGGACTTCGCTCTGGCCCTGAATACCCGGCTTGACAGGATGATGCCGGTCCTAACTCCCCTGGGGGTGGTCCTTGGTTTTTTACTGCCCCGCCTTTTTATCACCCTGCGGCCCTGGATTCCCTGGATCTTCGGAATCATGACTCTGTCGGGGGCCCTTAAACTCAAGGTCCGGGAAATCGGCCTTACCCTGCGTTTTCCCCTGCCCATAGTTCTTACCCTGATCACAAGCCATGTGATCATGCCCCTTTTGGTTTTCTTTTTCTCCGGCATCGTCTTCCGGGGGGACGGGGACACTATTTCAGGTTACGTCCTGGTGTACTCCGTACCCACCGCGGTATCGGGGTTTATCTGGGTCGCCATGTACCGGGGGGACAAGGCCCTGGCCCTGGCCCTCATCCTGATTACCACCGTAGCAGCGCCGGTGATGGTACCTTTCAGCATGTCGGTACTCCTGGGCAGGCGGGTGGTTCTGGATATGTCGGGGATTGCCCTTTCCCTGGTAATGATGGTGGTGGTCCCCACCATCATCGGGGTGGGGGCCAATGAGATAAGCCGGGGCAGGGCGCCGCGGATTCTGGGTCCCTGCCTTGATCCCCTGGCCAAGCTCTGTATGATCCTGGTTGTGGCCGCCAATGCTGCGGCGGTGGCCCCCAGGGTCCGCTTTGACGATCCCCATGTGTGGCTCGTCGCCGGCCTCTGCATTTTTTTCGCCGCCGCCGGGTACTGCGTTTCCCGGATCATCGCCCTGATCTGCCGCCTAAGTCCGGAAAAACAGATCACCGTTTTTTTCTCATCGGGGCTCCGAAATATCAGCGCCGCCGCCACCGTGGCCATCGAATTTCTCCCCCAAGAGGCGGCCCTGCCCGCGCTGCTGGGAATCGTGTTCCAGCAGACCATGGCCGCCCTCATGGGCCGGCTGCTCCTGGGAGGACGGGTCTTTGGAAAAAAAACCGTTTCCGCGGAAAAGGCGGGATGTTCAAATTAAATCCCCTGGGGTATCATGGGTTTTCGGAGGCGGATCATGAAAGCTTTTATGGACAAGGATTTTCTTCTTAAAACCGGGACGGCCCGGAAAATTTACCACGAAGCGGCGGCGGGGGAGCCGATCTTTGATTACCACTGCCACCTTAACCCCCGTGAAATCGCGGAGGATTCCCGCTTTCCCAACCTGGCCTCCATGTGGCTGGGGGAAAACCGCTACGGGGATCATTACAAGTGGCGGATGATGCGGGCCAACGGGGTTGACGAAAAACTGGTGACCGGCGATGCGGAGCCCTGGGATAAATTCCTCGCGTGGGCACGGACCATGCCCGCCCTTATCGGGAATCCCCTTTACCACTGGACCCATCTGGAATTGCGGCGTTACTTCGATATCAACGAAGTGCTGAACGGGGAAAGCGCCAGGGCGATATGGGATGCGGCAAACGAAAAATTGCGGCAGGACCCTGAATTTTCGGCCCTGGGGATCTTCAAAAAATTCAAGGTCTATGCGGTGGGAACCACCGATGACCCGGCGGACTCCCTGGAATGGCACGAAAAGATCCGGCGTGAGGGGAAGACCTCCGCCAAGGTGCTGCCCTCTTTCCGGCCTGACCGGGCGCTGAACATAGAAAAACCTGACTTTGCCCCCTATATCGCGGCCCTGGGCAAGGCCGCGGGGCGGAACATTGCTGCCCTGGGCGATCTCCTGGGGGTCCTTAAAGACCGGGTCTCCTTCTTCGACAGCCTTGGCTGCCGGGCTGCTGACCATGGGCTGGAGTACCTGCCCTTTAGAACTTCTGCGGGGGACGAGGGAGTCTGGGAGCGGGAAATGGAAAGCCTCTTTGCCGGCGCCCTGGCCGGAAAGGTCCCCGCCGCGGAGCAGGCGGAATCCTGGAAAACCTTTATCCTGACCCGGCTGGCCGCGGAGTACTATGACCGGGGTTGGGCCATGCAGATTCACCTTTCCGCCGTCAGGAGCGTCAATTCCCGGGCCCTGGGCCTATTGGGGCCCGATACGGGCTTTGATGCGATCCACGATCATCCGGTATCCGCCAAGCTCGCCCGGCTCCTGGATTACCTTCAGTCCGCGGGAAAGCTGCCCAAGACCATCTTCTACAGCCTGAATCCCAAGGATTTCTACCCCTTAGCCACGATCATGGGGTCCTTCCAAGGAGATTTATCTCCAGGGGACGTATTCTCAGGGGATACGTCCCCGGCGGCAAGGCACGCGGCTCCCGGTGCCATGCAGTTGGGGTCAGCCTGGTGGTTCCTGGATCACAGGGACGGTATGGAAAACCAGATGCGGCTCCTGGCAAATGTGGGGCTCCTCTCCCGTTTTGTGGGGATGCTCACCGATTCCCGGAGTTTCCTCTCCTATCCCCGGCACGAGTATTTCCGCCGTATCCTCTGCAATATGCTGGGGGACTGGGCGGAGGAAGGGGAGATCCCCGGAGATTTTGAGCTTTTGGGCGGTATGGCCAGGGATATTTCCTTTAGAAACGCCCAAAGGTACTTTGAAATACCCTAAGAATTAAGTATGCTCTGGATGCAATGAAAGTTTGGATAAAACTGCTCCTCGGGGGCTTGGCGGGAATTCTGGCCGCGTATTTTCTTCCCCAGGATAACGAGCGGATCATGGCGGCCCTTGGCTGGCTGGAGGAACTGGCCCTGCGGATCGGCCGCTATGCGGTGGTCCCCCTCCTGGTGTTCTCCCTTAGCATCGCTGTCCACGAACTCCGCCAGGAAGGCCGGTTCTGGTCCCTGGTGTTCCGTAGTTTTGTTTTTATCGCGGGTACCGGCCTGTTTGTAATTGCCTCGGGGCTCATGGTTATCCGTTTCTTTTCCCCGGACCGGATCCCCATCCATATTGAGGAGGAGCTGGGAACGGTTTCCCTGGATACCGCCGGCAATATCCTTGCCCTGTTCCCCTCCAATATGTTCCGCGCCCTGGGGGGGGACGGCGTCTACCTGTTTCCTGTCTGCGTATTCGCCTTTTTCCTGGGGCTGGGACTTTCCTATGATCGCAATTATACCAAGCCTGTCATTACCCTCATCGATTCCCTTTCCAGAATTTTTTACCACATCGCGGTATTTTTTTCGGAGATTCTGGGACTTGTGATGATCATCCTGGCCGCATACTGGGCCGTGCGCTTTAGAAATGTCCTGGAGGAGAAGGTGTACAACGATCTTATCCTCCTGCTGGGGGGCTTTAGCCTGGGCTTATGTTTTATCATCCTGCCCCTGTTCCTCTATTTTCTGCGGCCCAAGCTTAACCCCTGGTTCGTACTCTACGGCTCCCTGGGGCCCGCTATATGCGCATGGTTTTCCGGGGACATCAACTTTACCCTGCCCGTATTGCTGCGCCACGGGAAGGAGAATTCCGGTATCCGGCGAAAGTCCGGAACGGTCACCTTTGCCCTTTTTAACACCTTTGGCAGGGCGGGGAGCGCCGTAACCGCGGCCATAGCCCTCATTCTCATTATCAAATCCCATTCACGGCTGGATATTACCCTGGCCGATTCCCTTACCATCGGAATGAGGGCCTTCTTTATCTCATTTTTCCTGTCCGCCCGGCCCGGGGACGGAGCCTATGCCGCATTGTCCCTGCTTTGCCTTGGATACGGGCGGGGTTTTGAGGCGGGCTACCTCTACCTTAAGCCCCTGGCCTTCTACCTCATCACCATTGGGACTTTCCTGGACACCATGCTTGCTTCCTTCTCCTCCTTTGCCATCGCCCGGATAAGCGGTTACCAGGAGGACAAGAGCCCCCGGCATTTTATCTAGGGCCGCAAACAGAGTTACTAATTTTTCTATAAAGTTCTTGCCATTGTTATACGCCCATGCTAGTATTAAGTATAAAATAATTACTAAGGAGTAATTCATGGCAAAAGAACAGAGTCCCAGCGCGGTATTCAAGTCCTACTTGGATCAGTACAATCTTACGGCAGCCAAGGTTGCCGCGGACATCAAGCTGAGTCAATCCAGCATCCGTCTGTTAATCGGCGGGAAACTAAAGATATCCATACCCATTGCCCTGCGGCTTGCCAAGTACTTTGGCAACAAGGCGGAGTACTGGGTCGGCCTGCAGAGCGCCTACGAATTAGCGGAATCCGCAAAGGAACCCAAGCTTGCGTCGATTCTTAAGGCAATTTCCAGGGCCAAGAAACAGGAATCCAAGGCCCCTGCGGCCAAGGCGAAAGCCGCGCCTGCAAAAAAAGGCGCCAAGGGCGGCCGTAAATCCGGCGTAAAATCCAGGGCCTAAGATTTTGCTTTACGAGGGGGAAAGCCTTCCCCCGCCCGGCGCTCCGGCCGCATGTGTCAGGGCGCCGGGCTGCCTTGTGTACAGGAATTGCTGTCCTGCGCAGGGTACTGCCTGTGCATACGGTACCATGCAGAACCAGTCTTTTCCCGCCGCTTTTTTTCCGCTAAACTAAGTGCCCATGGACATAGACAAGAGTCTTATCGACAGCCTTCAGATTGACGAAACCGCCCTGATACGGCGCACCGGGGAGAAATTGGGCATCACAAGCCCCCAGGTTGCTGCGGTTGTCGGCCTATTGGCCGAAGATTGCACGGTTCCCTTCATCGCCCGGTACCGGAAAGAAAAGACCGGCAGCCTTGACGAGGTGGCGGTGCGGGATATTGAGCGGTCCCTTAACGCGGGAAGGAACCTTGAAGGGCGCCGGATAGAAATTATCCGGGGGATCTACGGCCAGGGGAAGCTGACAGAATCACTGTACGAAAACATCAGTAAGGCTGTCACCGCCGCCGAGCTTGAGGATATCTATCTGCCCTACAAGCGGAAGAAAAAGACCCGCGGGATGTTGGCTCTGGAAAGGGGACTGGGACCCCTGGCGGCGGCCATGAAGGAACTGGAAGACGGGGCCCTGCTTTCCCGGGCCGCGGCCTTTGTGCGGTCCGCCCCCGAAACAGAAAAGCCGGAGGAAGGTCAGGACCTTTCGGTTCCGACGGCGGAAGACGCCCTGCGGGGGGCCATGGATATTATCGCCGAGGAACTTAGCCAGGATACGGCCTGCCGGGCGGCGGTAAAGGCCTTGTACCAAAAGACGGGCTCTATCGTGGTTAAGGGCTCGGGCAGGGAGGGTCTGGGGGACGAGGAGGCGAAAAAGACTTCCACCTATCTTATGTACTGGGACTACCGGGAATCCCTTTCCCGAATCAAGGCCCACCGGATCCTCGCCATTAACCGGGGTGAGCGGGAGGGGGTGCTCTCGGTTACGGTCGAGGTGGACGAGGAGGCCGCCCTGCGATTGCTGCGGGGAAAGTACGAGCTGCATAATGACTATCACCGGCAGGCCGTCGAAGACGGCCTTAAACGGCTCCTTTCCCCGGCGGTGATCCGGGAGATCCGGGGGGACCAGAGCGAAGCCGCGGACGATCACGGCATTTCGGTATTCGCCGAAAATCTAAAAAACCTGTTGATGCAGCGGCCCATTAAGGGAAGCCGGGTTTTGGGAATCGATCCGGGGATCCGTACCGGGGCCAAGTGCATCTGCCTGGACGATACGGGAAAATACCTGGGGAATTTTGTGATTTTCCCCCACCATGCCGAAGAAGCTAAAAGGCTGCTGCTGTGGGGCATTAAGGAATACGATATTCAGCTTGTGGCCATTGGAAACGGCACGGGGAGCCGGGAGGCCCAGGAAATAGTAAGCCAGGTGATTGAGGAAAATCATCTGGAGCTTTTATACACCATGGTTGATGAAGACGGCGCATCGGTCTATTCCGCCGGCGATATTGCCAGGGAGGAATTTCCCAACTTGGATGTGACGATCCGGGGGGCCATCTCCATCGGCCGGCGGCTCCAGGACCCCCTGGCGGAATTGGTGAAGATCGATCCCAAGTCCGTGGGGGTCGGCCTTTACCAGCACGACCTTAACCAGAAAAAGCTCTCCGAAAGCCTGGATCAGGTAGTTTCATCGGTGGTGAACAATGTGGGGGTCAACCTTAATACCGCCAGCGTTTTCCTTTTGAAGCGCGTTTCCGGGATCAACAGCGCCCTGGCTAAAACGATTGTTCGTTACCGGGACGAAAACGGCCGCATCGCAAGCCGGGAAACGCTGGTAAGCCTTAGCGGTATGGGGCCCAAAAGCTACGAGCAGTGCGCGGGGTTCCTCAAGATCCCGGAAAGCGCCGAACCCCTGGATAATACCTGGGTACACCCGGAAAACTATCCCCTTGCCCGGGAGATCCGCTCGATTCTCGGTTCCGCCACCGTCACCGGCGGCCTTTCCACCGCGGCGATTACGGGGCTAAAGGAAAAACACGGAGTGGGGGATGTTACCATCACCGATATTGTGGAGGAACTAAAAAGACCTAACCGGGACCCCCGGGACGACTGCCCCAAGCCGGCAATGCAGAAGGGGCTCCTGAATTTTGAAGACCTTAAAGAGGGGATGACCGTTACGGGGAAGATTAAAAACGTGGTGGACTTTGGGGCCTTTGTGGACCTGGGGATCAAAGAAACCGCCCTAGTCCATATCTCTGAATTGAGCGACCGTTTTGTAAAGGACCCCCTGGCAACGGTAAAGGTGGGGGAAAGCCTGGAATTCAAAATTATCAGCCTGGATGCGGAACGCCGCCGCATTGGTCTTTCCCGTAAGACTCAGGCGGAGGCGGCCAAGCCGGGGCCCCGGAAACCCGCCCCCCGGCCGGAGACCGGGGGGCGGGCGCCCCGGACCAAGCCCGCGGCCGGGCGGCAGTCTCCGGCGGCATCCGGCAGGACAACGGACCAGGCGTCCGGCGGCACGGCGGCCCTAGCGGCGCCGGTAGCCGGCACAGCGGTTCCGGCGGCAGCCGGTACGGCGGACGCCGTGCGCCCGCAGCCCGGCGGCCCATACGATAGACAGGGGCCGAAAGGCCCTGGGATCCACGGCGGGGACCGCCCCTCCGGGCGCCGCGGCGGGGGTTTCGGCCCAGGCTCGCCGCGGCCGGCGGCCGCCCCCCGCTCCGGGGGCTTTTCTCCCCGGGCGGATGATGACGGCACCATGTACAATCCCTTTGCCGAAGCCCTGCGGAAGATGGGGGAGCGGGCCGCCGGGCCTAAACGCCCAAAGAAATAAGCGCTGCAGGACCTGAGGATCAAGATAAAGAAAAAACCTCAGTACCATTAGCCGCATAGGAGCAGCACAGGTTCCCCCGGAGCGGGAAAGGCCCTACAATGGACGGATGGGATTTTCGCTGGAGGAAGGGCTGCGCCGCCTGGCAGAGGGGGAGCTTATAGGCCGCCGGCTGGACCATGCCGGCCCGCTCCTGGCCGCCTACATCGGCCAGATTGAATTGTTTAACCCTGCCTACGGCCTGGTGGGGGCTAAGACCAGGGAGGACCTGGTGACCAGGCATATCCTGGACTCCCTGGCCCCCCTGGGGATCATGATCCGGCTCCTGGGGGATAGTTCGGGAGCGCGAATCGCCGATGTGGGTTCCGGCGCGGGGCTGCCGGGGATCCCCCTGGCCATTGCCCTGCCGGAGTGCCGCGTTACCCTGATCGAGCGGATGGGCCGGCGGGCGGGTTTCCTGCGTAATACCGCCGCGGTTCTGGGGCTGGGGAATGTGGAGGTGGAGGAGGGGGAAATGGAAAAGGCGGCGCCGGGCCGTTTTAACCTGATCTGCTTCCGGGCCTTCCGTCCCCTGGAGCCGGCGCTGCTTAAGGCCCTGTTCCGGCTTCTGGCCCCCGGCGGGGTCCTGGCCGCATACAAGGGCCGGCTGGAGGCTATCCGGGAGGAAATGGCTTCCCGCACCGCCGGTTCCTGGGATGTTTTTCCCTGCCCCACGCCGGGCCTGGCGGAGGAGCGGCACCTGGTGACGCTGCGGCCCTGACGGCGCAATCCTGAAGCTGCGGCCTCGGTGGTCCGGGCGGAGCTTGGAAGGGGGATCTATGGACAAGCAGGATATCAGAGACCTTCTGAAGGATTTTGTAAACAACGATGCGGGAAACCGGGTGTCCGGGGAGCTGGCCCTAAGGCCGGATCTGGAGGGGCTTAAACTGCTGGAGCCGCCGCTGGTGGGATTTGGGGAAAGCGGAGACCCGGCCTTTAAGACTCTGAAAGAGCCGGAGGTGGTGGGGAGCCACTTTATGCTGCCCCAGGAATGGCTGGAGGGCGCTAAAACGGTGATCTCCCTGTTCTTTCCCTTTACAGCGGAGGTGAAAGCCTCTAACGGGGCTGATATGAACTGGCCTTCCGATGAGTGGCTCCACGCCCGGATCGAGGGGCAGGATTTCCTGTTCCAAGCCTGCCGGCATGTCCAGGGTTTCCTTGAGGCAAGGGGCTTTAGCTGCCTTATCCCCTCGTTGGACCGGCGTTTTACCTCCAATATCAGCGGCGCCAGGGAAAAATCTCCGGCGGGCGGTAAGAATCGGCGGCTTTACTACACCAGCAACTGGTCGGAGCGCCACGTAGCCTATGTCTGCGGCCTGGGAACCTTCGGTCTTTCCCGGGGCCTTATCACCGCCCGGGGCATGGCCGGCCGCTTCGGCAGCATCCTTACCAGCGCCCCCTTTGAGGGGGATCCGCGGCCCTACAGCCGCTATGACGAGTATTGTACCCGCTGCGGGGCCTGCGCCCGCAACTGCCCCGCCGCCGCGATCAGCCTGACGGAGGGGAAGCGGCATCCGCCCTGTGCGGCCTTTGTGGATTCCACCATGGAAAAACACCAGCCCCGTTACGGCTGCGGCAAGTGCCAGGTCCGGGTGCCCTGTGAAAACGGTATTCCCCCGGCGCGAAGGCCAATTGCGTTACGGTCTTAGTGCCTTTTGGCGCTCCAGGTTTCCGCCCGGAGCCTGAACACGGCGGTTTTACTGAGGGCCCCGTCGTCAATGGCAAAATCCTGATCCTTTCCGCTCTGGTGCCGCAGGAGGAGATTGAGGCTGCGGATTTTTTCCTCCCGGTCTTCAATAAACTCCACGGCCCCTTTGCCGATTACGCTTTCGTAGGAAAAACTGTAGCTGCAGCCCTGGGGGGTTTCCAGAAGCCGGTGCGCGCCGTCCATTTCGAAGCAGACCGGGCCGGGATGATTCTTTAAGATAGCGATCTTCCGCCCTTCCAGGGCGCTGTGGAAGTGGAGCGTAAGGACCCCTTCTTTGCCGTCCCCCTCCCGGTACTCATAGCCAAAGTTAAGGGGCACCAGGTAGGGTTCAGGGTTTTTACCGCCCTCCGCCGCATCGCCGTCTCCGATCATGGCCAGGCGGCACACCTTACACCGGCCGACGATCCCCAGCTTCTCATGAGTATCCGTAATTTCCCGGTCTTTCCGTCTCATCCTGTCCTCCCGCCAAACGCTAACACATATCCGGGTATTGGAGAAGCTAAGCGGATTCGGGATAGGCTTCGTTTTCGCTTCCGGTTGTTCCTGGGCTTCTATTCATGCTACAGTGGGACCGTATACGAGCCACTAACTGCCATCCGGGGGGATCGTGAAAGCCGCCATCATCTTTGGGTCAAAGTCGGATCAGGGGGTCATGAAAAAGGCCGCCGATGTGCTGGGGGAATTCGGGGTGGCCTACAGTGTCCACATCCTGTCCGCCCACCGGGTACCGGAACTGCTGGACCAGACCTTAACCAGGCTGGAGGCCGAGGGCGTGGAGGTTTTTATCGCCGGCGCGGGGCTGGCGGCCCACCTGCCCGGAGTTATCGCCAGCAAGACCCTGCTTCCGGTCATCGCGGTGCCCATCGTCTCCGGCAGCCTAAACGGCTTGGACGCCCTCCTTTCCATCGTCCAGATGCCCCGCCCCATTCCGGTGGCCGCCGTGGGTCTGGATAATGCGGCCAACGCCGGCTATCTGGCCTGCGAGATTCTTTCCCTCAAGTACCCGGAGCTAAAACAAAAACTTCTGGAATTCCGCAAAAAAATGAAAGAGGATTTTGCGAAGGAAAACAAAGGAGCGGAGCTATGAGTCAAAAAAAGGGGACCCGGGAGCCGGATTTGACGGCTATTGAGCGGGGGGAGCAGCTCTACGAAGGAAAGGCGAAGAAAGTTTACGCCACTAACAAAAAAGGGCTGGTGATCATCCACTACAAGGATGACGCTACCGCCTTTAACGGGGAGAAAAAGGGAAGTATCCAGGACAAGGGGGTGCTGAACAACGCCATCGCCGACGGCCTCTTTGAACTGCTGGAAAAATCCGGCGTCCCCACCCACTACGCGGCCCGGCTTAACGACCGGGACATGCTCTGCAGGGAAGTTAAGATAATCCCTCTGGAAGTCATTATCCGCAACGCAGCCGCCGGTTCCATGGCTAAGCGTTTGGGTCTGGCCGAGGGCACGGCCCTTAAAACCACGGTCTTTGAAATTTCCTACAAGGATGACGCCCTGGGGGATCCCCTGATCAACGAGTACCACGCGGCGGCCATAGGGGCTTCCACTTTTAAGGAAATTGAGGAAATCAAGGAGATCAGCTTCAAGGTGAACAAGGTGCTTTCCCGTTTCTTCCTCAAGCGGGGCATAAAACTTGTGGACTTTAAGCTGGAATTCGGCCGGACGGTGGGGAAGGGCAAGGGGAAGCTGGTATTAGCCGATGAAATCTCCCCGGATACCTGCCGTTTCTGGGATGAAAAGACCGGCGAGAAGCTCGACAAGGACCGGTTCCGCCGGGACCTGGGAAAGGTGAAGGAAGCCTACCTTGAAATTTTCAACCGGATTGGAAAAAAGTAATACGGTGGACCTGGACGAAATGAATCCGCCTGACGATAAGCTGCACGAAGCCTGCGGGGTTTTCGGCGTCTGCCTGAACGACGGCGGGCGGGACGCCGCACCCCTGGTGTACTACGGCCTCCTGGCCCTGCAGCACCGGGGACAGGAAAGCGCGGGAATCGCGGCGGTAAAGGACCGGAACATCGAAGTTCGCAAGGGTATGGGCCTGGCCGCGGAGGTGTTTAGCCCGGAGGCCATAGCCCAGCTAAAGGGCCCCGCTGCGGTGGGTCATGTGCGGTATTCCACCGCCGGGTCCAGCAGCATCGAAAACGCCCAGCCCTTTGTAAGCCGTTTTAAGCTTGGCTCCATCGCGGTGGCCCATAACGGTACCCTGACCAATGCCGATGTGGTGCGGGAACTGCTGGAGGATGCGGGTATCGGCTTTACCGCCTCCAGCGACAGTGAAGTTATCGTCAACCTTATCGCCAAAAATTACCGCAAGGGTCTGGAGAAGGCCCTGACGGACACCATCAAATTTATCAAGGGTTCCTACGCGTTGGCGATGCTCACCGACGAGGCCCTGGTGGGGGCCCGCGACCCCAACGGCATCCGGCCCCTCTGCCTGGGAAAGCTGCCCCCCAAGGCCGGGGGCTTTCCCCAGGGCAAGTCCTCCCCCCTGGCCGAACCGGGGGGCGGCTGGGTCCTAGCCAGCGAAAGCTGCGCCATAGATGCGGTGGGGGGGGAGTTTGTCCGGGATATCGAGCCGGGGGAGGTGATAATCATCGGCGGCGGCGAGGTCTTCTCCTTTAGCTTTAGCGAAAAGACCCGGCGGGCGGTCTGCTCCTTTGAGTATGTCTACTTTGCCCGGCCCGACAGTGTCATTGATTCGATGGATGTATACGGTTCCCGGGTGCGGGCGGGGGAGATCTTGGGCCGGGAATCGGCGGCCGCGGCGGATTTGGTCATCGGGGTTCCGGACTCCGGAATTCCCGCGGCCATAGGTTACGGCAAGGCCACGGGCACGGCCTTCGGCATGGGGATCGTCAAGAGCAAGTACGTGGCCCGCACCTTTATTTCCCCGGATCAGATAAAGCGGGAGCGGGCGGTCTCGGTAAAGCACAACGTTATCAAGAGCGAGGTCCGGGGGAAGCGGGTGGTCCTTATCGATGACTCTATTGTCCGGGGGACCACCAGCAAATGGCTGGTGACGATTCTTAAAGCCGCGGGGGCCAGGGAGGTACACATCCGGGTCTGCTCCCCGCCGGTACGCTGCCCCTGTTACTTTGGCATCGATACCCCCCACCGGAAGGACCTTATCTCCAACGGCGCCAGTATTCCTGAACTCTGTAAATCCCTGGGGGCCGACAGCCTGGCTTTTATTTCCGTGGAAGGACTCCTCGAATCCCTGGGGGCCACGGCGGAAAAATCCTACTGCCTGGGCTGCTTTACTGGGGAATACCCCATCCCCGTGTCGGGGCCCGCGGAATGATAGACCTAAAGGTTAACCCGGCGGTGCTGGAAAAAAATGTCCGCAGGGCCAGGGAGAAGGGGATTATCCTTCCCACCTTCGCGTGGATGAGGGACCCGGAAAAGATACCGGATACGATTAAACAGCGGCTCCTGACCGTGGGTCTGTGGGACCTGGACCCGGTGAACCTGTTCAGGATCACCTGGAAGAATGAACCCAGGGAATCCGGCGGCCTCTTTGGGGGTCCCAATTTTATTGAACTACCCCCGGCCCTTACCGGGGTAGCGGCCCGGATCATCTGCATGGTGGGAAAATATTTTCCCACCGGCTGTCATAAGGTGGGGGCCGCCTTCGGCTGTCTGGTGCCGCGCCTGGTGACCGGCCAGTTCGACGCGGTTTCCCAAAAGGCGGTGTGGCCCTCCACGGGGAATTACTGCCGGGGCGGGGCCTTCAACTCCAGGCTCCTGGCGGTGGACGCGGTGGCCGTGCTGCCCGAGGGGATGAGCCGGGAACGGTTTGACTGGCTTAAAACGGTGGCCGCGGAGATCATCGCCACGCCGGGAACCGAATCCAACGTGAAGGAAATTTTCGACAAGGTCCATGAACTCAGGCTGACGCGGAAGGATGCGGTGATCTTTAACCAGTTTGAGGAAATGGGAAACTACCTGTGGCACTACAGCGTTACCGGCGGCGCCATCGCCGATGCCTTTGAACGTATCCGGGGCAGGGACGGCAGCTTCGCGGGGGTCTGCTTCAGCTCCGGCTCCTCGGGGACCCTGGGGAGCGGGGACTACCTTAAACAGCGTTACCCTTACAGTAAAATTGCCGTGGGGGAAGCCCTGCAGTGCCCCACGATCCTGAACAACGGTTTCGGCGCCCACCGGATCGAGGGAATCGGCGATAAGCATATCCCCTGGGTGCATAACGTAAAAAATACCGATCTGGCCATCGCCGTTGATGACCGGGATACCCTGGCCCTGCTCCGGCTCTTTAACGAAGAAGCGGGAAAGCAATTCCTAGCCGAAGAGGCGGGATTGAGCCGGGAACAGATTGCGGACCTGTCCCTCATGGGGATCTCCGGCATTGCCAACCTGCTTTGCTGCGTCAAATTCGCCAAGTACTACGAACTTGGCCCCCATGACGTGGTTGCCACCGCGCTTACCGATTCGGTGGATATGTACCGGTCCCGCCTACAGGAACTACGGGAGGAACGGGGCCCCTACCGGATGGTGGATGCGGCGGCGGATTTTGCGGCCAGCCTTTTGGGGGAGGGTACGGATAACATGAGGGAACTGGACTACCCCGGGCGCAAGAGGATTCACAACCTCAAATACTATACCTGGGTGGAGCAGCAGGGCAGGACCACGGAGGAACTGGACGACCAGTGGTACCGCCAGGAAAAGAGTTTCCTGGGGGTACAGCGGCAGGTCGGCCAAATCGATTCCCTAATCGAAAACTTCAACCGGCGGACCGGCCTGCTGTGAGAAATGTGTTGGCCGCGGTCTGCGTTACCTGCGGCGCGGAATACGAGGGGGGAGCGCCGGTTTACAACTGCCCGGCCTGCGGCGGCATCCTGGAGATCATCTACGATTACCCCTACATCAAGACCGTGTTCACCAGGGAGAAACTGGACGGCCGCCGGGACCCTACCATGTGGCGCTACCGGGAACTCCTCCCCATCGAGGAAGATTCACAGCTACCCCCCCTGCGGGTCGGAGGCTCCCCCCTCTACCGGGCGGAACGGCTGGGGGAAAGGCTGGGGATCAGGAACCTGTACCTCAAGGATGAGGGACTCAACCCCACCGCAAGCCTCAAGGACCGGGCCTCCGCCCTAGCGGTGGTCCGGGCGAAGAAGGAGGGCTTCAGCGCGGCGGCCTGTTCCTCCACGGGGAACGCCGCCTCCTCCCTGGCGGGAAACGCCGCGGCCATGGGGCTCAGATCCTTCATCTTTGTCCCCGAGCGGGCCCCCGTGGGGAAACTTACCCAGCTATTGATCTTCGGGGCCACGGTGATTTCCGTCAAGGGAAATTATGAGGACACCTTCCGGCTTTCCGCCGCGGCGATAGAAAAATACGGCTGGTACAACCGGAACGCCGCCATCAACCCCTACCTTTCGGAGGGGAAAAAAACCGTGTCCCTGGAGATCGCCGAACAGCTTAATTTTGCGGCCCCCGATTATGTGGCGGTCTCCGTGGGGGACGGCTGTACCATCGCCGGGATCTGGAAGGGCTTTAAGGATCTCTATGCCGCGGGCCTGATCGACAAGCTGCCGAAGCTTATCAGCGTTCAGGCTTCCGGCTGCTGTCCGGTGAACCGGGCCTTTGAAACTAATTCGCCCATAGCGCGGATGGAAGAAAACACCATCGCCGACAGCATCGCCGTGGGTGTTCCCCGGAACGGGGACAAGGCCCTTCTGGCGATCCGGGAATCCGGGGGGCTCGCCGTCAATGTCACGGATGATGAAATCCTCGCCGCCATGAAGCTCCTGGGAAAAACCGCCGGGGTCTTCGGCGAGCCTGCGGGGGTAACGGGAACCGCGGGGCTGAAAAAAGCGGCGGAGCAGAACCGCATCCCCGCCGATGCAGTGGTGGTATCGGTGGTAACCGGCAACGGCCTCAAAGACACCGCCTCCGCCCAAAAAGCAACAGGTGATTTTTCGTCCCCCCAAAGCGGCCTCATCCATATCCCGCCGGACATGGACATCCGGGTGGAATATTTAGGTAATAGGTAAGAAGTTAGGGGGGCCGGTTTCCATACCGATATACCGCAACGGTTACTTTGTTGTCCGGCCCCCCTGCGGCCGCACTTCGTTGCGCCCTACCCCCCCGCCGGGGAGAGCGCCGTGGTGGGACAGGCCCCCAGAGCAGGCCGCCTGGGATAGGGAATAGGTTATAAGTAGTGTCTGTCTATAATGTAGACACATTATAGACAGACTACCTTAAAAACCGCATTTGCGTATGCAAATGCAAGGTCTGTCCGCAAAGTAACCGACTTTGTG